>NZ_CP047593.1:1941338-2264894 GCF_009905215.1 Tichowtungia aerotolerans
ATCGGTAAATCCTTCAGAAATGCTTCCGCCGAACGAATATATTCCATCGAACCCATCCGATCCTGAGAGAGTGAAGGAAATATCGCCAACGGCGCAGAAATCGACATGTTTATTATCATCAGCCGGTTGAACGGGAGTAGTGTCGAAAACGCCGGACCACACAAACTGCGCGTTTTGCAACGGACCAAGCGGGCCGGAAAAAGATCCTGAATAGGTGATCTTAACCAGTTTAGCCTGAGTTGCAAAGGTCGCTGCAAAAACAACAACAGCAAGGATATTCTTTTCCACGCTCTTTCCCTTTATTGAATGAAAGCAATTGATAACAAAGGATGGATGTGTTCCTGGGAGAAGGGAATGGAAGTCGCGAGGTATTTACGCAGTTTGCGTGGTTATTTCAGCGAAAACGAGCTGACGGGAGGGGCGGAAATAGATGCGGTCGGGTTCACTCGAACTGTCGGGCGAAGAAGTCGAAGTCGATCAGGGGAAGCCGCTCGGCTCCGGGATCATTCTGTCTGCACCGACTTTCTTCGCAAAGGCCAGAGGGAGCCAGACAACCGCTTCTTTTTCTGAAGGGATAACAGGATACGGGCAAAGCTCCGTCATCGCCCACCGTTGAACTGCTGCAGTTCTCCGGAGCCGCGCACGGTTTTTCTCAACTCGTTGAAAAAAGAGATGCGCGGAGGTCCAGCTTTTTTCCAATGGCTGAATACGCAGGCGCTGGCTGGAGTTAAGGTGGTGGAAAACGGTTTTTTGAAAAAATAACCCGAACGTTTTCCGTATTATGTTTTAATATGTAGACAGAACGGAGGTTCATTAAGATGAACGTGTTTAGAAATGGATTTCTGGCGGGTATGGTCGCCCTGCTTCTGCAGGGATGTTCCACAATACCACAAAACAGTGTTTACTGGGTGAGGGGCTTTAAAGTGGAGGGTTCCGCCGGCGCGGGAAAAATGAAAAGCCTGCAGGTCTACAGAGGCGATCACCTTGCCGATGCGACGTGGGAAAATTTTCACGCCCTGATCGCCGGGTTTGACTTTGAGCCCGGGTTCCTGAAGAAGATTGAGGTGAAGGAAGAAAACCTGGCGCTTGAAACGTTGCCCGCCGATACGTCTTCAATTAAATATACTCTTGTTCAGGAATTGGAGAGACTGGCGGATCCTTGTTTTGAGCTCGAAGGCGATTGGATTCTTGCATCGATCAGTTCGGGGCCGGTTAACCGGATGGTTAAGCTTCCGACGTTAAGCCTGTCGCTGAATGAAATGCGGATCAGCGGTTCGGGCGGGTGCAATCATTATTCGGCGGCTGTCAGCAGGTTGACCGACAGCAATATTATGCTGGGTCCGGTTGCTGCCACGAAGCGTGCTTGTGTAAACAAAAATATTGAGGCCGATTATCTGGCAAATCTGAATAGAGTAAAACAATACGCTCTGGTTGATTCCAGACTGGTTTTCTCAGACGAGAAAGGAACGGAGCTGCTGGCGTTTATCAAAAAAAGTGAGCCGCCTGCCGATCCGAGACTGCATGATGTCTGGGGACTTCTTCGCATTGCCGGCAAAACCGTCAGCCCGAAGCAAGGGCCGCATCTGGAAATCAACCTGACTGACAAACAGGTGTTCGGGAATGACGGGTGCAATGATTTCCGGGGAGCCATCGAACATGCAGCCGGCAGTTCAATTACATTGGGCACAATCGCTTCAACCCGGAAAATGTGTATGGATATGGAGGTGCCTGATGCGTTCAGCAAAGCTTTGGGGAATATGGCAGGCAAAGCTGTAAGTTATAAGATTTCCGGATTAACCCTCGTCTTTCTGGATGCCGACGGCAACGAGTTGCTGGCGTTTAAAAAAGCAGATTAGAGTCGCCCGGCGGGCGAATTTAATCTGATGTGAGAAAAGGCTGCGGTTTTTGATAAGCGCTTGGGTTTTCGGTTGCAGGAGAAGAAGAGTAATCATTCCGCCTTAACACTCGAACAGCCAAAAACTCCTGGGAAATAAGGAAAACCCAGAAGTTTTTGGGGTTCTTCAATGAGGAGAACCAAAGTTTATGGAAGGAAGCGGCGGTCGTGGCGCCGGAAGAAGAAGAGCCCTCCGCTGGCGAGGCCGATTAAAGTGAGTGTCGCCGGTTCGGGAACCGCCTCTACTGTTATCGCCGGATTCATTACAGTATACATGTATATGATAGGATTTTCTGGGTCATGAGCAGAAGGGCTGGAGAGCAAGAGCTCGTCCATATACAAAAACCGGGAGTCATTAAAATCCAGAGTCAGATTGTTGAGCAGAGTATTGGGGTCCGGCGCCAGCCCATCGGTTCCCCCGGAATAACCGGCACTGAAATAGGTGCCTCCTGAAGTAAGAGTGTACTCTCCTAAGGACAAAGGCCCGTAGAATAATAAGAATACATCATATTCTGGATAGAAGTACTCGTTGATCTGCCCGGTAAAGGAATATGTTCCGTCGAGACCATCCGATCCTGATACGGTGACGGACACATTATCAACGGCATAGAAGGCTGCGGCATATATATTATTTTGAGCGGGAGAGGTGTCGAATAAGCCGGACCACTCGAACTGCGCATTCTGCAGGGGCCCGTTCCCGGGCCATTCATTGCCTGTCTTATTAAAAAAAGTTCCTGAGAAAGTGACCTCAACCAGTTCCGCCAGAGTTGACAGAGCTGTAAAAAAAACGGCCATGACGAGGATCTGCTTTTTCATGCTCTTCCTTTCTTTGTTCAACAAGAGCGATCAAACAACTGATGTTGAATGTTTTTCAGGGAAAAGAGGATGGGAGATGCGGGGAATTGGTGTGATTTGTGTGGCTGCTTGCCTGTAGACGGACATACAGCATTCCCGGCAGAGACTTCCCTCAAAACACGAAGATTGCGCAACGACGGTTGTTTTTTGATGGAATGAACAGGATGCTGGTTACAGCTCGGCTGCCGACCTTTTTACTTTTTCTGTGCCGGGGCAGAGCTTCACGTTTTATTACTTTACTGCATTTTATCCAAACTGAAGAATTTCTGATCCTGATCCGCCTTTACATAAATAATGATATTTGAGCCGGACGCTGTGGAATAGCTGAGGTTTGTTTCGATGAACGGATCCAGCCCGTTTGTTGACTGTCCAACTACGCTCCATGCGGTATTGGTTGTCAGCTCTTGTGCGGTTTTCAGATAAAAGAGTTCCGGGTTGTTACTATTGACTTCCAACTTCATCACTGTCGATGAAGCGGAAGAGATCCCCATAAATTCCGCCGTGTCCGGTTCCGGGATGGTTTCCACAAACTTTGAGAAGACAAGCTGGTCTGCTCCGATGCCTAGAAACTTGACGGTGGTCTGTTCGGTTCCATCCTCGTTCTGGAAGGTGAATCCATCGGGATCGAGCGCATCGGTGAGCGAGTGTCCGTTCAGAACACCTCCGCTGAAGTGTGTCCATGTCCAATAATCGAAAATACGGGCTCCTGTTGCGGTATAATAAGCCTCCAGGGTGCCATCGAGCGACAGGTTGTACCAAAGGCCGTCTTCTGCGGCGATCCCCAGCCCCGCCGCGGGGTTCAGGCCATCCAGGTCTCCGCCGCCGGAGAACTGAGTCCACGAGTAATCCGCGGCGAGCACCCCGCCAACACCGTAAAACGACGTGGTATTGTCAGCATCCACCAGATAGTATCCATCGTCCATCATGTCCACAAACCCGGAATTGCCGACGATGTTTTCTCCGTTGTGCGGCTCGCCGCTGAGGGGCTGGGTGGAAATATCGGCCACTCCGATCAGGCTCACATAACTGTACTGTTCTCCGGAACCGCTGGAGTCTGCAATACGCAGTTCGCCGTCCTCAACCCCCAGAAAATTCGGATGGGAGAGCATGGATTCCAACGATGCTCCGGCGAATTCATAGCCGCCTGATCCGGACAGTGTGTAGCGGTTCATGTCGTAGGTGGCGGCTCCGGTAAATTCGTTGTAGGTAACAATCGACATCATCCCTGCATGGGACTGGGACAGCATCATCAGCAGGGCGGCAGGCACGAGTTTTCTGACATGCAGGAGACCCGGTCCAAATGGATGCGTGCAATGTGTCCTGTTCTCCAAACAGTTGGCTTTTGTCCGATCTTTCATGGTCTCACCGTCTTTTTTTACAGTTTCGTTTGAATACCTTATTTCCACGAGCAGGGGCTAATATAGGCCCTTTGCTCGAGAAAAAGAGATGAGAGCCATGAGGAACCGTTGTGCTTTATGTGGCTATTTGCGGAAAAATGTGCTGGGAGAGGGGGGTGGTTGAAAATTTTGTGAATATGACTTGAATCAGATTTTTCCGGCCTGCTGAGACAGCAGCTTTCTCCGAGCTTCTCCCAGCAGGAGCCGCAGCCGATACCGTGCAGCCTCGTCAAGGGGAATCAGCATTGTATTGTACTTTGTTCCCATCAAGACATGGTAGCGAACCTCTCTCATAAAACATTTTCCTTCGAGAACCCCCATCAGAAACGCTGCGGGTCCGTCTCCTTCCAGAGCCAACGAAGACCACTCGATGGAAATCTTTTTTATCGGAACGAAATGAAACAGGAGCCGGATCACCTCGCCATCACGAAACACGTAACTGCTCAGGGGCATCCTGAAGATAAGAGTCGTATTTTTTTGTGGCACAGCCGGTTCTTCCAGTTGGTTTTTTGAGAGAAAAGGAGAGCTTGATATCGTTTGATCATTTTCGTAAGCGATTCATCCATACGTTATGTAAACAGCATGGCAGCGCTTGCAACTCCATTCAGTATGGCATCCCGTTCGTTGCGCAGGCGCAGCCAGCACAGGATGTGTTCGAACGCATGCTGCTTGTGAGTGCGTGCGTCCTGTTCCTTCCAGTCTGAATGATCTTTCAGGTGTGTGTTGTGGATGAGGGGGGCTCCCTCCAGCCAGGTTCCTACGGCCAAATCAAATGCGGATTCTGTTTCTGTCAATGGATTTAGATGAGGACATTCAGAGAATGAAATAAGAAGAGGAAGGATCCGTATAACAGCTTTCTGAGCCCGAATTCCTTGGAAAGTATGAACCATCGATTTGTTTTCTATTGTCATGTCTAAGTACTGGTATCCCCAGATATCAGCGAGAAAGTCGGCAAGCGGATTAAGACAGTCAACAAGCCGGCAGGTCTTTCCGCATGGAGGGCGTCTGGCCGCGCAGGAAGGGAAATATGACTGTCCATTATCGGGGCTGGAAGCACCTTTCTTTCCGGGTTCCAGCACAAACTCTTCCCCGGTTTCCTTTCGAATTTTTATGACCACGCCAGACCTCCAACTACGATTGAATATCACGATTATCGTTTGATCGGACACGTGTTGGCACCTGAAACAATGGCGAAGATTAGGACATTCTGTGACTAGGTTTGGATGTTTGTCACAGACGCCGGGTCATGTCGGATAAACAAAACGTCAGACCTTTTCGCGGTAAGGAGTTGTCATCCGTCGCAGGGTCTTGCTGTTTGGTATGCAGGGTTTCAATCCAAAATAGCAGCGTGAAAACTTCACAGAATTTACCTTGCAGGTAACTAATTTCTTTAGAAATGCACATTTGTTGGGTACCCTAAACCCATCCTAAAAGGCGACCTTATTTATTTAAGGGAAGGAGATCTGGATCGTTATGGCTGAAATTTTGACCCATCATATAAGGAGTCTTCTTGAAAAGCCGAAACGTCCGACGCTGAGAAGCATCGGTCACTATCGCTTGGATCGAGAGCACTACGTTTATGATGAATTCAACAATCATCTTCTGCTGGCCTGGGTGATCAAAGGACGTTTTTTAATTCAAACCGACGGGGTGGAATTTCTGGCAAATGAAGGCTCTTTATTTGTGATAACGCCGCCCGCCAGTCTGCGCAATATCAAGGCTAGCCCGGAGTTGGAGTTTTGCTGGATTACCATTGATGGTGCTCTTGCTGACAGGTATTGCCGGACACGAGGTCTCTGGACCGATCTTTTCAAATATGACAATGCCCCCGTGGAACGAATCAATGAGCTGGGAGAGCAGCTTAAGTGGGCCCAGACAAAACAGGCGATCAGGCAGGTCTCTGATTTGACCATGTTGCTGCTGGACAGTATGACCGGCAACATCATGCGTTACGCAATCAACAAAGAAATCATCAAGGCAAAGACACTCATTCATTCTGCAATTGATCAGCCCCGGCTGAGTGTAGACTGGCTGGCTGATCAAATGGGCATGCATCGCAAAAGCCTCTATAGCCTGTTCAAGAAGGACACGGGGAGTTCTCCCCAGCAATATATCCAGCGTGTACGAATGAATAGAATCTGCCGCTTTTTGAAATATTCGGGTGTGGATTCCCGCGGAGCGGCCAAAGCGGCAGGATACGCAGATACGGCCTATTTTACCAAGATGTTTCCCAAACTGTTCGGGAAGACACTTGAAGAATTTTCAAAGGTCCCTTGCTGTTTCGACTATGCTTGTCCGGATGCTCTTTGCTCATCATGCAGTATCTGCCCGGAAGAAAAGAGAATGAGCAGAAAAGGTCGGACGGTTTCCGGCTGCCTCCCAAAGATCAGTCTTGACCTGAAAAGATAAAGCCGCCCGGTGAGGGGCGGCTTTCGGGGTTTTGCTATGTTTGGAAATTACGCTTCCGGCGTCGGGGCGTCGGCCATGGTCCAGATCCCGCAGGGGCAGACGCCCTGGCAGATTCCGCAGCCGATGCAGAGGTCGTCGTCGGAGACATATTCGAAGGTGCCGTCGTCGTTGACCCGGCGCGTGATGGCCTTCTCCGGGCAGGAGTGCAGGCACATTTCACAGTCGCGGCAGGTTCCGCAGCTGATGCAGCGGTTGTGGTCTTCCTGCGGCCGTTCCATGTAGTCGGTGGTGTCGACGGCCGAGAAGTAGTCGAGTGACAGGCGCTCCTTCGGAATGTTGATGCGCGGGCGAACGGCGAAGGTCTCGCCGTTGAGCTCAGCATTGATCCGCAGGGCGACTTCGCGCCCGGCGCCGATCGCCTCGACGAGCAGGCCGAGTTTGGTCAGGTCGCCGATGGCGTAGACGTTTTCTTCGAGCTTGCAGCCGTCGCCGGTTTTGAGGTAGCCGCGGTCGGTTTCCGCTTCCGGCAGGATGCCGTCAAGTTTCGGGGCCTCCCCGATACAGCAGAAGACGGTGTCGGCTTCGAGGACGGTGCCGTCGTTGAGCTTGACGCCGTCTTCGGTGATTTCGGAAGTGAAGGCCGGCCAGATCAGTTTCGCGCCGAGTTTTTCGGCGTGGTCAATTTCGTCCTGGAAGGCGGCCGGCTGCTGCACGTCGAGGGCGGTGACCTCTTTCGCGCCGCAGGCGTATGCGCCGAAGATCACGTCCATGCCGGAGTTGCCGCAGCCGATGACGACGACTTTGTCGCCGACCTCCGGACGCTGCCCGGCGTTGACCTGCTTGAGGAAGTCGAGGTAGGAGGCGATGCGCTCTTTGCCCGGCCACGGCGGCAGCTTCGGCGAATAGGCGCCGATGGCGAGCACGACGTAGTCGTAGGATTTCTTGAGCTCTTCGTATTTGGCGACGTCCACAGTTGTGTTCGTAACAAATTCGATGCCGGCCTTCTCGATGCGCTCGATTTCCGCCTCGATCGTGGCGGTTTCGAGACGCTCGCGTGACACGGCATTGACCAGCTTGCCGCCGATGACTTCATCCTTGTCGAAGACGGTGACCTCGTGTCCGCGCAGGCGGAGCATCCAGGCGGTGGTCAGTCCGCCGACCCCGGCGCCGACGATGGCGACTTTTCTGCCGGAGCTCTCGGCGGGCAAATCCATGCTGACGCTGGTGGACTGGCGGCCGAGCCCTTTGATGTTTGCGGCCGAGTCGACCGCGCAACGGGTGCACTCCTGCATGCAGAGGTTCGGGCAGACCGCGCCGCAGACCGATCCCGGGAACGGCGTGTATTCGAGAACCAGCTTGTAGGCGTCTTCGTAGCGCCCCTCGCGCAGCAGGTTGAAGCGCGTCTGCGACGGAATGCCCGCCGGGCAGCCCGCTTCGCACGGCGCCATGAAGGCGGCGTTGAGCCATTCGGGAATGCGCAGGCGGTCGCTGCCGCGGTTGACCATGGAGACGACGGAGTGGTCATCCTCATAGATATCGCCGAAGATTCCGCCTTTGATCCAGTCGTTCGCGCGGAAGGCGTTCATCGGTTTCTTTGCGGATTTCTGCGCGCGCTCTTCGTAGGTCTTGGCGGCGACTTTTTTCCACTGCGAAAAGTCGGTGACTTCGGCAAGGCACTCCTCGCGGTCGATCTTTTTCAGGAAGTCCGGCAGCCCGGCCTTCAGGAACGCGATGTCCTGTTCGTCGAGGTCGAGGATCTTGGTGGTGGCCGTGGCGATGCCTTCGGCGTTGCCGCGGAAGTAGACGGTTCCGCCGACCATCCCGGCGCAGGCGCGGTCGCCGAGAACGCTGTCGAACTCTTCGGAGTCGACGCCGCAGACGACCGCGGTGCCGCCGCCCATGAATTCAAAGGAGAACGATCCGGTGTTTTTGAGCACCCAGAACTGCGGGGCGTCGTAGGCCGGATCGTGCTTCATCAGCGAGCCGGAGCGGGTGCCGACGCGCCCGCCGATGTAGATGTTGCCGGCCGCGGCGCAGTGGGCCGTGGTGTCGCCGCTGTCGCCTTTGACGATGATCTCGCCGCCGGCGTTGAGCCAGCCGGTGTCGGCGGAGGCGGAGCCCTCCACGACAACCGTCGTGCCTTCGAGTGCCATCGAGCCGACGCGCTGGCCGGGGTTGGTGACGCTGAAGCGCACCGTGCCCTGTTCGTTCCAGAGCGGACCGCCGATATTGTGCTGGCCGCAGCCGTCGATGACGAATTCATTCTCGCCCTGCTCCATGCCGGCGTAGATTTCCTGCAGGAGTTCCTGCGTGGACATCCGCTGGTTGCCTTCTACACTTTTGATTTGATAAGCCATAATACAATCTCCTTAGCAGGCGTACTGAATGCCGAGTTTGTTGGCGACGGCTTCGTCGGTGGAGACGAGCGCGTCGGAGCGTCCGACCGGCAACGAGCTGTTGCCGATCGGCGCCATCATCTTTTTCATTTCGGAATCGAAGGCCAGCACGTAGTCGACAATGTTCTGGGCGGCCTTGTCGATGTCGAGGCGCTTGACCAGCTTCTTCTCCTGCGTGGTCAGGCCCGCCGGGCAGAGGCCGGTGTTGCAGGCGTTGCAGCGGCCGCGGTCGTTGCCGACGCAGCCCATGAGCTGCAGCAGGATTTTCGAAACGAAGACGCCGTTGGCGCCGAGGCAGATCACCTTGAAGGCGTCGGCGGCGGCGTTGCCGGTCAGTCCGATGCCGCCGGCGGCCCACAGCGGGATCTGGCCCTGGCGCCCCTGGGCGACGGCGGCGTTGTAGCAGTCGCGCACCTTGGAGACGACCGGGTGCCCGGTGTGGTCGAGCGAGATTTCGTTCGCCGCGCCGGTTCCGCCCTGGATGCCGTCGATCAGGTAGCCGCCGACGATGTTGTAGGGGTCGCGCAGCAGGTTGTTGTAGATCGAGACCGAGCTGGCGGTGGCCGAGGTTTTGATGGCGACCGGCACGCGGAACTTGAAGGCCGCGTTCAGGGAGAGGAACATTTTCTGCACCGACTCCTCAATGGAGTAGAGTCCCTGATGGTTCGGCGGCGAGAGCAGGTCCGATTTCGGCACGCCGCGGATCGCCTGAATGTGTTTGGCCACTTTCTGGGCCATCAGCAATCCGCCGTCGCCGGGCTTCGCCCCCTGGCCGATTTTGATGATGATGCCGGCCGGGTCGGCGACCATGTCGGGCATCGCCTTGATGATGCGGTTCCAGCCGAAGTGGCCGGAGGCGATCTGCAGGATCATGTATTTGAGCAGTTCGCTCTTGAGCAGGCTGACGGGCATGCCGCCCTCGCCGGAGCACATGCGGATTGGAATGCCGCACTCTTCGTTGAGGTAGGCGGTCGCCATCGAGATGGCTTCCCAGCAGCGGGTGGAGAGCGCGCCGATGGACATGTCCGAAAAGACGAGCGGATAGATCCAGTTGACGGTCGGCAGCGGCTTGTCCATCTGGAGCGTGCCGTCGGGGCCGACGCTCAGCGGGAGCTGTTCGGGCGGAAGGATGCGGCCGAAGGGCGCGCGCATGTCGAAGGTGTGGCGCAGCGCGTCGAGCGACGGGTCGGTCATCTGCGAGATGCGGCCGACGACGATTTTGTCGAGCGTGCGGTCTTCGACGCCGAGGTTGGAGCGGCCGCCGCGCTTGGGCATGCCGGCGGAGCGGTTGACAAAGTTCCAGCGGTTGTCCTCGTTGCGGACCGGGCGGATCGCGCGGTTCGGGCAGACCTTTTCGCACATGCCGCAGCCGGTGCAGCGGTGTTTGATGTCGGCGACCTGCCGGATGACCGGGACGGCGCGTTTGGCGGCGGCCTGCGGGTTGGGGGCGACGCCTTCGGAGAAGGTGACGCCGCGGCCCTCAACGCCGGCTTCGATGGCGCCGAAGGTGCAGGCGGCCGTGCAGCTGCCGCACATCTTGCATTTGTCTTCCGACCATTCGATTGTCCACGGCAGGTCGTTCGGGGTGATGTCGTTGATTTTTACTGTTTGCATCGCAGGACCTCCAGGTCGTTGTTGATGATGACCGTCTCGCGCTCGTTGGTGTAGATGTCTTTGGACGCGTCGCGGTTCGGCATGATGTCGTTGAGTCCGCAGACCTCGGAGGAGAGGGCCACGGTGTCGCCCTCCCGGCCGATGACGACGGGCCGCAGTTTTTTTGAGTCGCAGGTGTTGATCATCGTTCCGTCGGGCAGGACGCCGATGATGGTGTTCGGGCCGTTGATTTCCAGGTGCGGCAGCGACTGGCGGATCGAGAGCAGGACCTGGGCGTCGTCGCGCGTTTCGATCTGGTCGAACGGCAGCGGGGTGATGACGTGCTTGAAGTAGGTGAGCGGCCACTTCAGCTGGCGGTGGACGTAGTGCAGGGTGTAGAGGAAGCACTGCGAGTCGGACTCGAAGCCGATGTAGGAGCGGTGCAGGTTTTTCTGGCACTCTTTGTTTTTGACGTAGAAGGTGTTTTCGCCGTTGGCCAGCACGGTGTAGCCCTGGTTGAAGAAGGGGTGCGCGGCGTAGCGGACGATGTCGTAGTTGGTGTTCTGGCGGCACTGGACGGTGATGATTTTCGCCATCAGCTTGTCGTTCTTGTTCCAGAGGTCGAAGTAGGTCCCGATATCCTTCGGGTTGCCGATCTCCTTGAGCGTCAGCACGTCCGGCCAGAAGGAGTAGACGAAGCCGATTTTGTCGCCGGCGTCTTCGAGCACCCTGCGCAGTTCGAGGCGGATGCCGGTCAGCAGCTCCTCCTTTTCCGCCTGCGGGGCGTTGGCCATCAGTTTGGGATAGTCCCAGTTTTCGAAGTGGTAGTGCTGCATCAGTTCGATGTCGAGGCCGGTGGCGTCATTTTTCTTCGGCGACCAGTGGAACGCGAGGGAGAATCCTTTTTCGCGCATGAAGTCCTCGACAATCTTCACGCCGGCATCGGTGCAGGCGTAGGACATCAGCGGCTTGTCCTTGTAGTCGGCAAACACGCCGCCGAGATCCTGCATCACCATGGCGAAGCCGGAGTTGTCGTGCCCCTTCTGCTGCGATTGCATCAGGCAGAGCGCGGTGGACGGATGAACGAAATCTTTGCTTTTAATTGCACCAATTCTGCACATAGGTAAGCCCGCCTTTCTTTATTTCCTCAGAACCAAGGGGGACGCGCAATTGCGGGACCCCTGTTGGAATAAAAATGGTGGGGAAGAGTACGTTATTCTGCGACAGGGTCAATACGTAAACAGATAAAAATTTACACTTATGTTTTCAAATGAACTACAGTTACAAAATTGTATCCATCGTTTAGCATGAAAGTCATATTTGTTTGGGAGTCAGTGGTTTTGTTCTGGATTGTGTGTTGATTTTAGAAAATCAGCAGTCCCAGCGCGCCGCCGGCGACGATGTATAGAATCGGCGAGGCGGGCTTGAGGCGATATGCCAGAGCGAGTCCGGCAAACAGGAGCAGCGCGGGAATACTGAAGGCGGATTCACCGTCAGGCGAGACCGGAATGAACAGCGCTTTCTGGAGAATAAACCATGCGGCCGAGGCGATCAGCCCGAGCGCTGCCGGGCGGATTCCGCTCATGACGCCTTTTACCGCCGGGCGGGACGCAAAGTTCTTCATCCATGCGGCAATTATCATGATGATGATCAGTGAAGGGGAGATTATTCCGAGAGTCGCGACGAATCCCCCGGCGATTCCGGCGAGCTTAAAGCCTGCAAAGGTGGCCATGTTGATGCCGATGGGGCCCGGCGTGGACTGGCTGATGGCGACCATGTCAATAAACTCGGTCTGGCGGATCATGCCGCTGTTCACGACTGATTCCTGCAGCAGCGGCAGGCTGGCCAGTCCGCCGCCGATGGTGAACAGGCCGATTTTGAAAAAGGTCAGATAGAGGTTCAACAGAGTCATGCCCTGGCCCTTCGTTTGCGGGAGAAAAGCCAGCCGGCGGCGCCGGCGGCGAGAATGATCGGGACCGGGGCGGCGCCGAAGGCTACGACGGCCGCAAAGGCGCCGGCCGTTAAAGCAATCTCCCAGGGGCTCTTCCAGCTTTTTCGGGCCAGTGAAATCAGGGTTCCTGCGAGCAGCATGGCCACGGCCACGCGGATTCCTTTGAAGGCTTTTTGGACGAATGGGTTGGCCTGTATGGACGGGATCAGCGCGGCAATCAGCAGAATGATGATCAGCGACGGGGTGACCATTCCGGCGGTTGCGGCCACGGCTCCGGCAATGCCGCAGCGTTTAAAGCCGATAAAGGTGGCGGTATTGATGGCGATAATTCCGGGGGTGGCCTGGCCGATTGCGTAGTAATCGAGCAGTTCCCGGTCGTCGGCCCATCCCCGTTTTTCGACCAGTTCGCTGCGCAGCATCGGCAGCATCACGTAGCCTCCGCCGACCGAGAACAGCCCGATCCGAAAAAACAGGCTGTAGAGAACAGCCATTTCATTCAGTAATTTCTTCATGGAGTGGTGCAGTATTCAGAAACGATTTCCGGACCGCAAGGCGAATAGCGGAAACAGTGCCCGGTCGGCCTGTTGAATGATTCAGCCGCATGATTGACTATGCCCCTGTTTTCTCTATGATGCGGGCTCATTTTCAACTAAAAAAAGGGATTCTGTTATGAATAAAATGACGATTCGTGATCTCGACGTGAAGGGCAAAAAGGTCCTCATGCGTGTAGACTTTAATGTGCCGGTGAAAGACGGCGTGGTTGGCGACGACACCCGCATTACCGCGGCGCTTCCGTCCATCAACTATGTTCTCGAAAACGGCGGCTCGCTCATTCTGATGAGCCACTGCGGGCGCCCGAAAGGCGAAAAGAACATGGAGTTCACTCTTAAGCCGGCCGCTGATCGCCTCGCGGAGCTGGTTGACGCTAAAGTTACCCTCGCTCCCGACGTGATCGGTCCGGAAGTGAAAACCCTCGTGGATGCGATCCAGCCCGGCGAAATCGTTGTGCTCGAAAATGTCCGCTTCTATAAGGAAGAAGAAGGGAAGGGCTGTACTCCGGAAGAACAGGACGCGTTTGCCAAAGAACTCGCCTCCTACGGCGATGTTTATGTTTCCGACGCGTTCGGAACCGCTCACCGCGCCCATGCCTCTATGGCCGTTGTCACCAAATACATCGACCAGTGCGCCGCCGGCTTCCTGCTCGAAAAGGAAATTGAATACCTCGGCAAAACGCTCGAAGCTCCGGAAAAACCGTTTGTGGCCATCATCGGCGGTGCCAAAATTTCCGGTAAAATCGACGTGGTCACCAACCTGATGGACAAATGCGACGCCATTCTGATCGGCGGCGGCATGGCCTACACCTTCTATAAAGCCATGGGCAAAGATATCGGTGGTTCACTTGTTGAAGAGGATAAAATCGAACTCGCCGGCGAAATCCTGAAACAGGCCGAAGGAAAAGGTGTGAAGCTGATGCTTCCGGTCGACAACATCGTCGCCGATGCTTTCTCTGCTGATGCCAACACCAAAACCGTCGGCGACAGCATCGAAGACGGCTGGATGGCTCTCGATATCGGACCGGAAACCATCAAAGCCTATTGCGCTGAAGTGGCCGGAGCCAAAACCGTCGTTTGGAACGGCCCGATGGGCTGCTTCGAAATGGCGCCGTTTGCCAACGGAACCTTCTCTGTCTGCGAAGCGGTTGCCAACTCCGACAGCATCAGCATCATCGGTGGCGGCGACTCTGTTTCCGCTGTGAAGAAATCCGGTGTGGCTGATAAAATGAGCCATGTCTCCACCGGTGGCGGCGCCTCCCTCGAATTCATGGAAGGCAAACAGCTTCCCGGCATTGTCGCTTTGACTGACAAAGCGTAAAGAGTTCCGGTGCTTATAAAAAAAGACGCTTCCAGTTTGCTGGAGGCGTCTTTTTTTTCAGCAGATCGAAACGAGTGGTTCCGATGGCATAAACTCAGAGCGCATGCTCTTCCTTTAAGGCGTCAGTTCTCGGTGAGTCTTTGGATGCGCTGCAGTTCCTCCTGATCGCTTCGGAAGTCGACGTTGGACCATTTTTTCAGTTCCGCTTCGGTGAGGCCGGTGGCGTGGGTGCGGTACTGAGAGGGCGTCATGCCGGTGACGTTTTTGAAGGTGTTTGCAAAATACTGGCTGGAACTGAAGCCGCATTCGAAGGCGATATCGATGATTTTTATGTCGGTTTCCCGCAGCAGGGTTTTGGCGCGTTCCATTCGAAGTCGCCCGAGGTATTCCATCGGAGTGCTTCCGGTCAGTTTCTGGAAGACCGTGTTGAGCCGGGTGCGCTGGATGCCGCAGTGCTCCGCCATTTCTCTCAGCGTCCACTGCTGGTCGCAGTTGGAGGAGAGCTGAGCCAGCAGGCTTTGCACTTTTTTTTCGGACCAGTTGTGATTGTCTGTGTTGACTGCTTCGCCGGTGACGATGCGTTTCAGTTCCACCAGCACCATGCGAAGCAGGCTGATGGAATGGGCTGCGCGCAGATCATGAGAGCTCTGCAGTTCACCGATCAGTTCCGGCATCAGTTGCCGCATGGCCGGTGTCGCGCTGAAGCAGTGTTGGGCGCTGGATGAGAAAACGGAGCTGAGCGTTTTCATTTCCTTTGTGCTGAATCCGAGATTTTCGGGGAAGCGGAACTGTTTGCGGGGGCGGGGGTAATCTTCCTTCAGGTGAAAGAGAATATGCCAGACCTGGTTGTCCGGTTCCTTGGGATTCAGGCTTCCGTGCACCTGCCACGGCAGAGTGAAAAAGATCGAGCCCGATTCCACTTTTTCCTGAGTGCCCTCCACCATCCATTCCAGCATTCCTTTTTCCACATAGGTGATTTCCATGCCCCGGTTCTTATGCGGAGCAAGATCCGTACAGCGGAAATGTCCATAGCTGATGATTTCTTTCATGACAGAGCAGGGTGCCATGAGCGCATGAGATTTGCAACGGGTTCGTGTGACGCTGAAGGGGGCGGGCACGTTTAAGGATCACTTGGCTTCTGCTGTTTGAAGACATGACGAAAAAAACTGGGCTGGGTGCAAGGTTTGCTGAGATCGTCAGGCGATCTAAGATATCGATCTGATGTAGTTTTTTGTTATATGCAGGAACTTGTTGTGCTGTATTTTTTTTCGTTTGTTGCGTGTGACAGGGACGTCATTGTTTTGCTGTGTTTCTGGGGTGTATTTCTTGGATAAGTTTGCGGGGTTGACCGATTTACAGCCTGGTTTTTAGAAATTTCTTACGCAAAATAATGATTTTATCGCGTAAATTTTTCTTGATTTTCGTTGTGTATTTCGTTTTTATAAGGCGAGTAAATAATATGCGGGCATAAAGGCGGGGGGAACCTTCATATAATTTCGTCTGTTCAGAATGAGCTGTTGGGTTTTCTGTTGAGATCTGAGCACATGGTTTTCTGTTTTTTCTTTTTATAAATTGGTGATTTTTCGCTGGTTGGTTTGGTTAGAAAGTAAACAAAGGAGGGGCAGGTGAAGGAAATAATATGGTCGTTAATGATTGCTGGTCTGTTGCAGGCACAAGTCTCGGCTTTTGCATTCTCCTTGCAGGGCGGGATTGTTACGCAGGGGGCAGGAACGCTGTATGTGGGGCCTTCTCGACCATACCAGACGATTAACGAAGTACTGGCTTATCTGTCTGATAAGAAGATCGCAGGAGATGTAACGATTGCTGTTGATCCGGGCCTCTATACGAATGTTGATCCGATTTTAATTACTCATCAGGATGCCCATCGGATTTCCATCGTGGGGAACAGCGCGCTCAGCGTGGATTCCATCATGCTGAGCAGTGGCGCCATTGTTTCCACGACTGCTAAGGATGTGTCGGGTAATGCCTCTTTTGGACCTGCATCCAATGTGGATTATTACGAGGTTGTCATCACAATTCCTTCTGCCGATGTCGGCAAAGTGTCTGCTGGAGATTATGTGCTGATTCGGGACACATCTGGGGACCTGGATGACGCACATCAGGTGTTTCAGGGAACCTGGGAGGTTGCTGCGGTTCAATCAAGTTCTTCTCAGATAACTATCAAGCATCGATATCCTCTTTATCCGTTTCCTGAAAATGAAAATGGTGGTTTGCTGAATATTACAGGAGGGCAGATCATCGTCTTAAATACGGTTCTGAAATTCTATGCCTCTTCAGCGTTTGTGGTGGAAGGCAGGCAGCTGCAGTCTCTCAAAAACCTGGCGATCATCGGTGATTACCGGCCGGCGATGGACCCCGAGGATCTGTATGCAAGCAATCCAGGACTGACAAGCAATGAATATGCGACGGTTTTGGTCAACCATACCGATCGGTCCGATGCCAATGCTTGGGGGCATGGCTTCCACGGCGTTCAGGCCCAGTTGGGTGGAAATATTAAATTAGATCGTTATGTTGGGGTCGCTCAATTTGACGGGCAGGGAGTCAGTGCTCACCCTGCCTGTTATGTCGAAGCAGATCGAACGGCCTGTTCTGCCAATGAACGAAGAGGGTTTTATCCTACGCAGACGGCCTATATGAAGTGCGTGGGAACGATTGCCAGTGCCAATAATACAGATGGATATATTTCTGATCTGAACGCTGTTCTGGAGATGGAATCTGCGATTGCTGCCGGAAATAAGGAAAACGGAGTTCTCGCCCTTCATAAAGGAAGGGTATCAGTGAAAAGCTCGGTCAGTTCTGGTAACGGATTTCAGGGGTTTTCAGCCCGGGGAGGGCTTAGTGAGCTGATGCTGACGACGATGGGTACTTCTAAAAACTGGGCGGTACATAATCTGATAAACGGTGTTTATGCGGCGGATGGAGCTGAGGTACGGATGGCTTATACCTGGTCGAAAAACAATCTGGGAGACGGAATAAAAGGAGCCCCTTTCACGGAATGGTTTTTGGGAACCAACGACAACTCGTACAGTAATGGCGGGGATGCCTGGGCTTTTGAGTCGCCGGACCTTGTTGAAAGCAACTGTGATTATGCAGCGTGGACTACGCACAGTATGCCCTGTGTTTCAAAGGCATGGAGTTCTGACACCCGCAGTAAAATTATTCTGCTCGACGATGACAAAGGACCCTACGAAGCTCATTACACAATTGATCCTTTACAGGCTCAGAGTTCGACCAATTTCCATACTTTGAATGATTTCTTTGAATTCCTGGATGATTACCGTATTCAGGCCAACGGGAAGATGCTGAATGTTGAATTGGCCTATGGCGTTCATCACTGCGGGGAAAGTGTGGTGATTGATCATCCGGATGCAGGCAGAATAAAAATCTACGGGAAGCGCTTTACTGCAAACGAGTATATTGATGTCCGGATTCTGAGTACCGTTGATGTGACAGAGTATTCCAACTTCTGTACAGCCGAACTGCTTCTGGTTGAAGCATATCTGCCCCGGGTGGATGTGGGCGATTATATCAATATCTATAAAAGCAGTACGGATGACGGTTCGGACCATGAAGTATTCCAGGGAGCGTGGGAGGTTGTTGCGAAAAATGAGCCCGCGAATACTGTTACCGTTAAAATTCTGGAGAGGGAATCGTCCCTTGTTGCCCGGCTTACAGGTTCGACGCTGTCCGGAGTGTCGGGCGGGTATGTGACGGCCAAGGTGCTGAAGAGTGTACTGAAGTTCTATGCCGCGGATGGTATCATCATTGATAATACGCTGCTGGGCGATCTCTCCGGGGTGTGTATTGTCGGAGATTACAAGGGGCTCACCAATCCTCCGGATTATGGATCCAATCCTCCGGATGTTTTCACGAACCAGACGATTCTGGATCGGTTGGCAGGAGCTTATACGAATGGCTGGGAGTCTTATAACGGACTGTATGTGCAGAGCAATGGGGCGGTCAATATTTCGGGGGCGTCCTGTGTCTGTGAGTTTTCAGGGTCAGGAGTGTATGTGTCGAACGGATCGGTTGTTGAAAGTTTTCTGCACAGAACACTGAGTTTGGCTGTGGTGTCCCTGAGTGCCAATCGAATCAACGGAGCGTACAGTGTGCAGGATTCAACATTCTGGGCAAAAGCTTCGACCGCTGCACACAATCATCAGGGGGGGTATGGGGCCGATGATCACAGTACGTTGTACGTTTCTTTGTCTACTGCCGTTGCGAACAGGGGCTCGGGATATTTTGTTGATGACAACAGCATGCTGTCCGGCCACTCCTGTGAGTCGGTTTTTAATCTGGATCACGGATATTCTGCCGAGAATAATTCGCATGCTTCGGTCGCCGAAAGTGAGGGGCGAGAGAACGGGATCGACGGGTATTACTGTTATGATTCGACCGGGGCTTTGGAGTATTCAGAAGCGGTCGGCAACGTGCGGGACGGGTTTCATTTTATAGAAAGCGTCGGCCGGATGTACAATGTGAAGGCGGATGCCAATGTGAACGGTATTTACGCAAAAGATTATGACAGCCTGGCACTTCATAAAACGTATCTTTCTGCACCGAATTCAGTGATTCAAAACCAGTCTTCAGTTGGAGCGTTTGCAGATAAAAATGCGGTGATTGATTTAACCAATATCTCTTTCTTTTCGAACGGTACCAATACCGTTGAGGTCAGCGGAGGCATAATCATCGATTGACAGAGGGCCGATTCGGTGTTCGGAGAGAGACTCTGTTTCGGGACAATTCCGGACTGCCCTGTTCCGCTGGCAGCCCACTGGGAGGAGCTGGGCATTGGAGCGGGTTTTTTGGGAGCGATACAGAATTGAAAGAGCCTGTTACCGACGGGCGATCTGCATAGTGGGGACCGTGAAAATATGAGCAGGAGGCCCAATATCATTTTCATTCTGTGTGATCAGATGCGCGGAGATTGTCTTGGCTCGGACGGGAATCCGGTGATACAGACTCCAAATCTGGATCGTTTGGCCGGGCAGGGGACCCGTTTTCTCCACGCTTACTCTGCTGTTCCGTCATGCATTCCTTCCCGCGCGATCCTTTGGTCCGGACAGAGTCAGTGGCACACTGGAGTGCTGGGAATGAACCGGGACGATGTGATTCCCTGCGATTTTCCTCACACGCTTGCCGGCGAACTGACGGCCGCCGGTTATCAGACGCAGCTGGTTGGTAAGGGGCATTTTGAGCCGCAGCGTGCATCGATGGGGTTTGAACAGACGGTGCTTGATGAATCCGGCCGTATGCCTGACAGCGATTTCCGTCAGTGGTTCAGCCTGCACGCTCCCGCGGGTGTCACGCCGGACGACCATGGAGTCGGCTGGAATTCGTGGCATGCCTGCGCATGGCATACAGATGAGGCGCTCCATCCAACATCCTGGACGGTCAGCCGGTCAATTGAGTTTCTGAAAGAGCATGACCGCGGTCGTCCGTTTTTCCTCAACATCTCTTTTGCCCGGCCCCATTCGCCGTACGATCCGCCGGCCCGCTGGTTCTCCTGTTATGAACGGCAGGAGCTTCCCGACGCATTCGTCGGTGACTGGGCGCAGATGCATGATGATCCCGAAACGGCGAAGAAGGAAGATGCCTGGCGCGGAACGATGTCGCCGGAGCAGGTTCATCGGGCACGGTCGGGATATTACGGATCGATTTCATTCATGGATGAGCAGATCGGACGGTTGCTTGAGTGGATGGAGCGGGAGATTCCGGACGAATTGGAGAACACCTGGTTTCTGTTTCTGTCGGATCACGGCGATATGCTGGGCGATCACAACCTGTGGCGTAAAACCTATGCCTATGAAGGGAGTGCGCGGGTTCCGTTTTTGATTGCACCTCCAAAAAAAATGCAGGGTGATGTTCGTTTGGTTGCTGATGAAGTGGTGGAGCTGCGTGATGTGATGCCGACAGTCCTGGGCATGGCCGGTGTGCCGGTTCCCTCCGCCGTGGATGGTAGAAGCCTGATTCCTCTGTTAAATGCTCCGGCAGAGGATTGGCGCACGTATATTCACGGAGAGCACCGAGCCTGTTATTCACCGGAACAGGAAATGCATTATGTTACAGACGGTCGGCGCAAATTTATCTGGTTGCCCCGTATTCAACGGGAACAGTTCTTCGACCTGGAAGCCGATCCCGGCGAATATGAGGATCTGATTGAGGGGGCAAATCGGCAGGGTGAAATTCAGCGTTGGCGCGGATACCTGATTCGGGAGCTTGAGTCCCGGAGATGCGGGTGGGTTAAAAATGGAAAGCTGGTAGCACCCGATTCGGAGCCGCTGGTGTCACCGTTTGAAAAACATCGCTGGACCGGTTCGGATTAAGTTGCGGAAAAAGGGCTCGAACACTCAACCAGCAGTGATCCATACCGGGCTGGACCAGGCCTGCTGACCGTCCTTCTGGATGACGTGCAGATAGAAATAAGACTCCCTGGCCGGGGCTGCAGGATCTTCCCATTCAATTTCTGTATCGAATTCGGCAGCATCCTGTTTCCAGACGGTTTCTCCGTTGCGGATGATTTCCACGGTTTGCAGCGCATCTTGAGCGTGTACGGTCGCTTGGCAGCGGATGATGTCTGCCGATCCTTCGCTACCCATCGGGATGCCTGATACATTGAAGTCGAGCAGCATTCGCGCGCCGGTGGTCGCATAAGTCTTCCGTTCGCGCAGGGCGTGGATCATGGCTTTGCGGGAAAGCTCCGGCATAACGGCGGCGGTAAGTCCGCAGCGATAGAGCAGTACCGCGGCAAAGGCATGCGGGGTTTGACCCTGTCGGTTCGGATCTTCTGAAGAAAAGCCGGGATGGGCTTCGTGGCAGTCGCCGCCGCCGGTGAAGCCGAGCTTTGCGCCTTGCTGCAGAAGATCGTTTGCGCTGAGTCCGTTGGGGTTGGTTTTTGCAAAATTCGGGATCAGCGGGTTGTCGCGGATATCGCTCGCGCCCCACATGGAATAGATTTCAATAAACCGCTCCACGTCGGGATCATGGAGGTCCCACTTCAGTCCGTGCGCCAGCCCGCCGTGCGGTCCGCCGACAACCTCGCGGTCGCCGTGAAAATGGTTCCAGACCGTGTTAAGGTTGCGCTGCGGCCCGTACATTCCGCGAAACAGCTGAAGCCGCTCGCGGGATGTGTAGACGTTCCGGTGAACCTGCCGTCCGGCCCATTCGTAGCCGACCAGTGTTACAAACCGTCCTTTTTCATTCTGCCGGTTGGTAACATCCTGCATCCAGCGCCATTCATTGTCGGAAAAATAGCAGGCGTGATCCGCCGCCGCTGCAAATTCCAGGCAGCCGACTTCGCGCGCGTGGCGCCACAGTTTCTCATAAGTTCCGGAGCCGTCGCTTCGTTCGGTATGCGCATGAATTTCGCCCCAGAAGATCGGTTCGGTCGTGCTGTCCTCCGGCAGCAGTTCCATCGGGTTGCTGCGCGCCAGCAGCTTGCCGTTTTTTTTGCGCGCTTCGGCCCGGTACACCCCGGGCGTGAGCGAAGGCAGGACGATGCGGAAGGTGTGGTGTGATGCAAAGCAGTTTTGCGGCGCGGTCGACCAGACCTCCCGGCCGTCGGTCAGCAGCAGTACGTCGAAATCGGTGTCCGGTGCGCCGCCTTCCGGAATGTTGCGAAAGTGGTCGGTGAATACTCCGCGCAGCTCCAGTTGTTGTTCGGTGCAGAACCGCCGGCCGGGGAGAGTCAGGTGCAGCCGTTCCGGAGGTCCTGCAGCAAATGTGACCGAGTGGGTGTTTCCGGGAAGCAGGCTGACCGGCAGGCGGCCGTTGCCGAGAGCTGTTGCTGCATTCAGGGGCGGTGTGTTGGAATACCAGTATTTACGTTCGCTTTCAGACCAGATCTGGGGAAACAAAAACGTCCGGTCTGTTCGATAGCTCAGTTCAAACGTATCGCCTGCGGCAAACGGCTGGTCGAGCCGACAGATGATATCCGTTTTTTCGTGGGATTCTTCCGAAGACTCGATCGTGCAGATCTGAACCGGTGTGCCTGGGGAAATAATAGTGAAGCCTGTTGCTTCCGGATTGCCGGTCTGCGGCAAATCAAATGCCTTGGGAATGGAAAAGCGGACCAGCGCTCCGGCGGGCAGTCCGCAGGGGCCGGCTTCGTACCGTACGGTGAAGGTGACCGGCTCGCCGACCGGAACCCGTGACGGGCTGATGGTCGTTTTCCCTGCTTCTGCGCGGCTTATTCCCCAGAGCTTCCGTTCGGCCTCCTCCAGCATTTCATTGCTGAAGGTCATTTCCGGGTCTGAAGAGACCACCAGGTGCGAGCTGGCTGCTTCCGGCACGGATATCCCGCTGACCCGAAGCTGCGAGAATCCGAGCGGCATGTCGACCACTCCGTAATCAACCCAGCGAAAACCGCGTGGGTTTGCATTGTCACGTGGCGGAAATTCGCTGTCGTTGACCCGGACGACCGGCGCTGTGGCGGGCGTCAGCATCCAGAGGCGGCGCGGTTCCGTTTCTGTTCCGGGCAGCCAGAATGTCATGTCCAGCAGGCCGGTGCCGTGATAGGCCTGCAGGTCATTCAATGCAAAAATCCGGCTGTGCCGTGTTCCTAAAACGCTGCTCGGTTTGTTGTTCATTCCGCTTCCTGATGTTCCGTGATTCTCTATTGCATATTGTAGTAGTAATTTCCCTCGGTTCGGAGCGGGAAATCATCTGTTCGGAAAGGAGACGCCGGTAAACCGTCGGTATTGAATAGGGTGGGGACAATCCACTGCTTCCATGCGTAGCGCACTTCCTGCGGTTTCCTGACGGAAGGCGAAGAGATCCGGATTTTTCCATCGATCAGCTCCGCCCGGGCCGGAATGAAGTTTTTGTCTTTGCCGCAGATTTGAAAACCGCTGACCGGTTCGTTTTTTAACATGAGTTCCGACCCGAAGGTGCTGAAAGTCAGTTCGATAAACCCATTATCGCGCGTTGCTTTTTTAAGCTGCGGGCCGCGAGTGACAAGGTTGGTTTCGCCGTAGACCATCTGGCGGGCAAGCAGGGCGAGGCGGGTTCCGACTTTGCCCTTGGAGTGGGGGTGAATGTCTTTGAGGTCGCCGCCGTCGAGCAGAACGGCCATGCCGGTGTTGGGGACGTTGAGGTCTGCCCACAGCTGCGCATCGCGCAGTTCGGGCCACCCGGGGGAGGCCGAGGTGGCAGGGCCCAGGGGCGGAAGCTGGACAAAGAGAAACGGCATGTCGCTGTTTTGGAAGGCGGAGCGCCAATTCTCGATAAGGGCCGGGAAGACCTTGCGGTAGTGGGCGCTGGTTTCCGTTTTTGCGTTGTTCTCTCCCTGATACCAGATAGCTCCGCGGACGGTGTAAGGAACGGCTTGCGCCAGCATGGTTTCGTGAAGGCCGCCGGGACGTTTGGTGTTGTGCGGGCCCATTTTCCAGACAGGGCGGGGATTGGGGGTTTCTTTTGCGGTTTTTTTGCGGGCAAACTCCCTTTTTGCTGCTTCAAATTCCTCCAGATACTTTTCGTAGTCGCCTTCGGCCGGGAATTCTGTCCGGCAGTATGCCTCGTAGGGTTTTAAAACCTGTTCGGCTAGCTCCGGGCTGTTTTGGAAGGCCCGTCGGCTGATCCAGGCTTCGGCCGGGGTTCCGCCGACGGCACAGGCGATGATGCCGATCGGCACATCGCCCAGAGCCTTACGAAGGTTTTTTGCAAAGTAATAGGCGCTTCCGGAAAAGTCCTGAACGCTTTGCGGAGCGGCCGTCTGCCATTGAGGGGTCGGGCTGCTGTCTCCTTCAAAATCCTTGCGCGGAACCGTGACAAAGTGAAGAAGTGGATCGCTTGCCTCGCTGATATCCTGCGGGTGTTCCCTGAACCGTTTCATGGTTCCGGCCATGTTGGACTGTCCGCCGGCCAGCCAGACCTCTCCGACGAGAACATTTTCGATTGCCGATTTGTGATTTCCGTTCGAGGTGGAGCAGATCAGTGTGCGCGGTTCGCAGGAGGCATCCATCGGATCCAGCGTAACAAGCCAGCGCCCCTGGGGGTTGGCGGTTACGGTTTTTTTCTGTTCAGCAAACGAGATCGCAACCGTTTCCTGGGGATCGGCGATTCCCCAGATACGTATCGGAGCGTTTTGCTGGAATACAGCGTTGTCGGTAAAAATGGGCGCGAGTTGCACGGTGGCCATGCAGGATATTGATGCTGTTATTACTGCAATTACTATCTGTTTTTTTCTCATTTTTAGTTCTTTTTTCGTTATTTGCGCTAGCATATCGTAAAGATGACTTGGTTCAAGTTCGTATTTCCTATAAAAAGAGGACGAAAAATAACGCAAAAAGGAATGCTGTATGAATCTTAACGCTGTTGCAGAACGTGCCGGGGTCTCTGTTGCGACCGTTTCCCGTGTGATTAACAATCGGGAGGGGGTTTCGCGGGCAAAGGCGGAGGAGATTCGGCAGATCATCAACGAACTCGGATTTGTGCCGAAACCGCGCGCGGCGCGCATCAGTTCTCCTCAGTTTCCTGAGGGGGTTCGTTACGGGAATATTGCGGTTCTGGTGCTGGGGCAGGGCTATGTCGGAGCGGCGGAGCTTTTTGTGCGCCAGCTGGGGCCGATCTGCCGGGGCTTGTCGCGGTTCGGAATTGCGCCGATTGTCTGTCTGGATGTTCAGACGCCGAAGGAGATGCCCGTGATTCTGCAGAAAAAGCAGATCGACGGGATTCTGATTTTTGGCGATATGAACGATATGCTGCGTGATTATTTCGATGGGATTCCGGTTTTTTGGATGACATCGCATCACGAAGGTTCGGATACACTGATTTTAACAGGGAATCGTGAAGTCGGTCATCTTGGCGCGCGTTATTGCCATGAAAAAGGGTGCCGTAAGGTCGTCGCAATCGGTGCGCATCAGGGGCCCGAGGTGTGGACGAGCCGATGTGAGGCGTTCGCCGAGATGGCGAAGGGTTTTTCGATGGAGAGTTCTTTGCTGCTGGGGGGAGTTCTTCCGGATATGGAAGCCTCTATTGATCAGGTTGTCGTGGAAAATGCCGATTTGTTTCAGGCGGCAGATGGGATCTTTTTCCAGGCGGATCGGCTTGCGGCTTATGCGTATCCGGCGCTTCATCGTGTTGGCGTGTTTGATGCGGGTAAAAAGCCGGTGGTGATTTCCTGTGGCGGAGAACGGAGCTACCTGAGTGGGCTGAGTCCTCGTCCGGTCAGCATAGATATCGGGGCGGATTTGCTGGGAAAACAGGCTGTTGAGCAGATTCTTTGGCGCATTCGTTATCCTGAAGAAACGCGACATTTTTCCGTGGTGATTCAGCCGGAGATTGTTGACCCATTCTGATGGGGCTTGTCTGTCGAACCTGTCGGTCAGGATCTGATCTCCCCTGTCTCAAATAAATTGGGCCGCTCGTGATGTAGCGGCCATTTTTTTCTCGAAACGGGTTCCTGCTGCTTTGTTTCGCAAAAACATATATTTTCGCGAAAAATTAAATTGAAATTACCCGAAACAGTGGTATTTTTCTATAAAAAGTGAACGTAATATAGCTGGAGATGATGTGAGAAAAAATATTTCAGATGGTGTTTGGCCGGTGATGCTGACCCCTTTTGAGGAGACTGGCCGGATAGACTGGCGGGGACTCGAGTTGCTGACAGAGTGGTATATTTCGCAGGGGGTTCATGGATTGTTCTCTGCATGCCTTTCGAGTGAGTCGCTGCATTTGTGTTGCGCCGATAAGCTGGAGATGGTTCGGCGGGTGGTTGAGGTTGCAGATAAACGTGTTCCGGTGGTTGCGGGTGTGATGGGGGCGGCCGATTGTTCCGAGCGGATCAGGATGGTGCGGCAGGTGATTTCGTTCGGAGCGGATGCTGCTGTGATGACCCTTTGTGATCTGGTTCCGGAAGGCGCCGGGGATGAACTTTGGATTGAAGAGATGGAACAGCACCTGAAGGAGCTGGCCGGTGCTCCGCTCGGGCTTTATGAGTGTCCTAAACCCTATCACCGTCGGTTGACGCCGTTGCTGACGGAGTATGTGACGGATCGTTCCGAATTTCTTTTTCTGAAGGAAACCTCCGGTGACTTAACTGAAATGGAGCGCAAGAGCCGGGCGGGGAAGAAATCCGGGCTGAAAATATTCACCGCCAGTGCGGTGACATTGCGTGAAGCGCTGGATCGGGGCATCAACGGATTCAGCGGGTTGCAGGCAAACGTCTGGCCGTCGCTGCTCGTGAAACTGTTTGAGTGCCGGCGGGAAAATCCGGAGCTGGCCGATCGGTTGCAGCAGTTCTTTATTGATTATAATTGGGCTGTTGGACTTCAGCATGCCTATCCCGCGGGTGCCAAGCTCTATTTAAAGAAGGCCCATGGACTGAACATCGGAAGCTTTTCTCTGCTGAATGGGGCGTCGGCAGGAGAGAAGGAGGAGCGGTGGACGGACGAGCTGGTTCAGACGGTTCGCAGGTTTGCGGAAAAAACAGACGATGCGCTTGCAACGGTTTAAGGGATGGGCGATATGACGAAAGAATTGGCAGAGAAAAAAATAAAGATCGGTTTGGTCGGCTGTGGTTTTCGGATTTGGGGTGTTGTGCGTCATATGGCGTCACATCCTGATTTTAAAAACGTGGAAGTGACCCATGTCTTCGACCCGGATCCTGAATACGGCACGATTATTCGCGACGAGTGGGCGCCGGAACTCCAGTTTGTTGACAGTTATGAAGAGATCCTGCGCAACCCGGAGATCGACTGGGTGATGATCGGGTCCTGGAACTGCTTTCATGCGGAGCAGGTGATTGCCGCTTTCGAGGCGGGCAAGCATGTCTTCTGCGAAAAACCGCTGGCGACCCAATTTGAGGATTGTGTCGCCATGCGCAAGGCCTGGAGAGAAAGCGGACGGCAGTTTGTGATCGGCTTCACGCTGCGCTATTCGCCGCACTATCGAAAAATAAAAGAGTTGGTTGTTTCCGGAGCGATCGGGGATCTGGTCAGCTTTGAATTTAATGAAACCATCTCCTTCGATCACGGCGGATATATTATGGGCGGCTGGCGCGGCGACCGTTCCAGGGCCGGAACGCATCTGCTGGAAAAATGCTCGCACGACATCGACATCGTTAATTGGATCGTCGACGCGCCGGTTGCCCGGGCCGCCTCTTTCGGCGGGCTTGACTTTTTCACGCCTGAAAACGAAAAGCACATGGAGCGGATTGGGGCCTCGCCGGAGGGGAAGCAGGCTTACAGAGCGCATGTCGGGGGCCGGATGGGCAACCCGTTCACGGCCGAGAAAAGCATTATCGACAATCAGGTTGCGATTCTGGAGTACAAGAACGGAGTGCGCGCGACGTTTCACGCCAACTGCAATGCGGCGATCATTGAGCGGCGCATGTATTTGTGCGGAACGGAAGGAACGCTTCGTGCCGATGTGATTCAGGGAAAAGTCGAGGTCCAGCGGATTGGATATGATATCGAAACGGAAACGATTCGAACCAACACCTGCAACAGTCACGGCGGCGGCGATGCGGTGCTCGGCAAAGAACTGCTCGACTGTATGGTGAGCGGCGCGGAGCCGGTTTCCAGTTTGGACGACGGTTTTCGCGCAGCGATTACCTGTTTTGCAATCGATGATGCCATGGATTCGCGGCAGGTCGTGAATCTGGACACATATTGGCAGCAGGCCGGGTTTCAGCCGTTGGAAAAATAAACCGGAAATTTTCCATGGATTGGAAAACGGTGATGTACTTCAAACAGAGATTGGGTAGAGGCAGATGACTTTAGGATGGCTGGATATTCTGGTATTGGTGTTGTACTTCGGTGTGACGATCGGCATGGGATTTTTCTTCGCCCGGAAGAACACGGATACCGAGGAGTATTTTCTCGGCGGGCGCTCGCTTCCCGGCTGGGCGATCGGGTTGAGCCTGCTCGGTACATCGATCAGTTCCGTTACATTTGTGGCGTTCCCGGCGGATACATTTAAGACCACCTGGATTCGTTTTCTGCCGCATATGGTTTTCCCGCTGGTGACATTGATTTCCGCCAGGCTCTTCCTGCCGTTTTTCCGGCGCGGAACCATTTCCTCGGCCTACGAATATCTCGGTGAACGATATGGTGGATCCATCTCCTGTTATGCCGCATCCGTCTTTTTTCTGATTCAGGTTATTCGCACCAGTACCATTGTTTATTTGATTTCTCTGTTGATGCAGACGATTACCGGGTTGGATATTATTTACTGCATTCTGTTGTCGGGTGGAATTACCGCCGTTTATACCACGAGCGGTGGATTTGATGCGGTGATCTGGACGGATGTGCTGCAGACTCTGACGCTGATTTTCGGTTCGGTCCTGATCCTGATTATTATCTCGTGTAATCTGCCCGAAGGGTTCAGTCAGATTATTTCCACCGGGGTCGAGTTCAATAAGTTCTCATTTCATCAGCTGGCAGCTAACGGAGAGCTGCAGCCGCTTGCGCATGGGTTTTCTCTTTCGGAAAAAACCGTGATGATGATGTTGATCGTTGGGTTCGTCAATTTCCTGACCGGCCAGTTCGATCAGACCGCTGTGCAGCGCTGGTGTTCGGCAAAGTCGGCCAAAGAGGCCCGTCGTTCAATCTATTTCCTCATGTGTTCCAGCCTCCCGGTCTGGGGGAGCTTTATGCTGGTCGGTACCGCCATTTGGGTCTATTTCCATTGTTTCCCGGATGCGGCGGCCTCGCAGATGCTCGATGGCACCCGCAAAGCGGAAGAGATTGTTCCCTATTTTGTGATCCATTATCTGCCGCCGGGCATCACCGGTTTGGTGATTGCCGCCGCTATGGCGGCGGCGATGTCCTCCTTGAGTTCCAGTATTAACGCGGCGAGCATGGTCTGGGTGCGCGACATTTACCGGAAATTCATGGTCAAGGATCGCGACGACAAGCATTACCTGCGCATCGGGTTTGTTGCGTCCGGGGTGGTGTCTGTGCTGATGATGATCGGGGCTTACTGGCTGTATACTGCGCCGACCAAGACATTGATTGATTTCGGAATGATTTTAAACTCGCTGACCATGAGCGGGCTGGCCGGTGTTTTTCTGATCGGCATGTTCACCCGTCTGGCGGATTCGCGCGCGGTCTGGGCGGGCATTCTGTTCAATATGGCTTTCTCTGGTTATGCGCTGCTGTCGGACCGTGCGCTGCTTCCTGAGGCTCTGTGCATTCCATTCGATCTCTATTTCACCTCGATTGTCGGCAATGTGATCATGATAGGGGTTATCGTTGTTGCTGCCCGTTTCGTTTGGCGAAGCAAAAAAACGAATTTAAAAAACCTGACGTTTCGCGATCAGGAAAAAACAGCGCTGCTTTAGCGTGGTAAGAAAGGAGATCTGAATGAAAACAGGAAAGATATGGAGTAGGCTGTTTCTGTGTGTGTGCTGCAGTTCATTCGTCTTATCGGTAGCGGCAGTTGAAGTCCGCCGGGTGGAATCTCCGGCTCCGGAGGCTCCGATCCGGCTGGCGACCGGTTTGCTGAAATCCCCGGACGACGCGACGTGGGGACTGCCTGAGATTCCAGACGCGGAGGTGAAGACCGTTTACCGCGGAAACACGGAGACGGGTACGTTTGTAAATCATCCGCAGCTTGCGGTTTTTAAAGACAGAATGTACGTGGCTTTTCAGCTCTGTCCGGCGAATGAAGATTCAAGCGATTCGGTCGCCGTCTACAGTTCCAGTACAGACCTGAATAAATGGACTGCTCCGGAAGTGATTGGGCCGCCGGCCGATGGGCATATCTTCCGGGCGAGCGCCGGCTGGATGCAGGACGATGACCATCTGTATGCATTAATTATCCGCCGGGATGATACGGGACAGATTACATCGACCGAATATCGCGCAAGCACCGACGGGCAGAACTGGTCTGAACTCGGCATGCTGCTGCCGGACATGATGGCGGGCGGCAATAGTCGGGCCGTTACACCCGGCGGACGGATGCTCATTCTGGGGCATGGCCATCACGACGACGAGGGGCAGTTTGTCCGTGATGCCCGGTCGTATTATCACGACGGCGGTGATCTTTTGAAAAACTGGAAGCGGAGTGTTTATCCGCAGGAGACGGTGGAGGTTGCCAGGCAGGGCCGGTTCATGGGACGAGAGGTGGAGGCGCACTGGTTTCGCCGTCCGGATGGTATGCTGGTGCTGGTGTCTCGCGATATTCTGCGGTCCGGTTATGTGATGGCTGCTGAAAGCAGAGACGACGGTGCGAGCTGGGGCAGATCGCTGCTGACGAACATTCCCGATTCGTCCAATAAGCAGTGTGCCGGAAGCCTGCCGGACGGAACCTGCTACATGATTACAACCCCGGGGCCGGTGGAGAAAAACGATCGTCTTCAGCCGCGCACGCCGCTGGTTCTCTGGCTGAGCGACGACGGCGTTGTGTTTGACCGCGCTTTTCTGATTCGTCGTGCACCGGCGCCGCTTCGGTTTGAAGGAAAGAGCAAGACCTTTGGCTACAGCTATTTCAGCAGCCTGGTTCATGACGGAGTTCTTTACATCGCCTATGCGACCAATAAAGAGGATATCGAGATGTCCTGCATTCCGCTGGAGGCATTAGAAAGAAAATGAAGATCAATAGAATAAAACCGGTTGTTTGTGCAGTCGTTATGCTCGCTGCGGGAGGGGAGTCCGGAGAGACGCGCCGGGCTGAGGCGCCGAATCCGTCGGCGCCGCTTCGGCTGGCAGGCGGGCTGCTGAATGGTGCGGATGATGCGACATGGGGATTCCCGGAAATCCCCGGTGCGTATGTGCGGGTGATTTACCGGGCGGATGAACAAACCGGAACGTTCGTGAACCATCCTCAGCTGGCCTTCTTTAAAGGTCGAATGTACGCGGCCTTTCAGCTTTGTCCGGCGAATGAGGATTCCTCCGATTCCGTTGCCGTTTACAGCTCCAGTTCGGATCTGAACGAATGGACTGTGCCGGAAGTGATTGGCCCGCCAGATGTCGGCAATACCTTTCGGGCCAGCGTCGGCTGGCTGCAGGATTCCGACCGTCTCTATGCGCTGATTCTTCGCCGGGATGAAACATTTGAAGTTGCCCAGACTGAATACCGCTTCAGTACGGACGGAGCAAACTGGTCAGACCTGCAGGTGTTGATTCCGGACATGATGGGGTCCGCCGGCGGGCGGGCGGTTATCCCCGGCGGACGCATCCTGATGCTGGGTCACGGCAACCGTGAAGTGGATGGCCGAAGCCAGCGCGAGACGCTGGTCTATTATCATGCCGGCGGTGATTTTTCCACGGGTTGGAAGCAGGCGGATACGCCGCAGGAAATTCTGAAATACAGCAGTGCGGATAAGGTGACCGCCCGCGGAATTGAGCCGGACTGGTTCCGTCGTCCGAACGGGGAGCTGGTACAGGTTTATCGGGATATTGTCAGGAGCGGTTATGTTCTGGCTTCTGTGAGTACCGATGACGGAGAGCGCTGGAGTGTTCCGCTTCTGACGGATATTCCCGATTCGTCCAATATGCAGTGTGCCGGGAACCTGCCGGATGGAACATGCTATATGATCACAACGCCGGGGCCGGTGGAGAAAAATAACGACCGGCTGCAGCCGCGCACGCCGCTGGTTCTCTGGCTGAGTGAGGACGGTGTTGTATTTGACCGTGCGTTTCTGGTTCGTCGCGCTCCGCCCAGGCGCCGCTTTGAAGGAAAAAGCAAAACCTTCGGTTACAGCTATGTCGGCAGTCTGGTGCATGACGGGGTCCTGTATATTGCTTATGCGACCAATAAGGAGGATATCGAAATGTCCTGTATTCCTCTGAACAGTTTGAAAGGGACAGATGTTACGGCCGGTCGCAGGAGCGCTGGTTTTTAAAGGTAGGGAGATGGAGAATGCGAGTTATATATTTTGACCTCGATTGTGTGCGCCCGGACCATTTGGGCTGTTACGGTTACAACCGTCCGACTTCACCGAATATTGACCGAATGGCGGCAGAAGGGGTGCGGTTTACCAACTATTACTGTACGTCTTCGCCGTGTCTTCCGTCGCGTTCCGGACTTTATTCCGGACGTTACGGAATCCGCAGCGGAACCCTTTCCAATCATGGAGCCGGGGCGGAATTTCATATAGAGAAAGAACTCTACTGCGGTCCGAAGCCGGAAAACGAAATTTTCCCGCGTCAGCTTCGCCGCCACGGACTGGATACCTACTGCTTCTCCACATTTGCGGATCGACACAACGTCTGGTGGTGGTCTGCCGGCTGGACGGAATTCCATACACCGAACCTGAAAGGCGGGCTGGATACCGGCGCGGAAATCAATGAAAAGGTGCTGCCGTGGCTCGAGAATAATGCGCGTAGGGATAACTATTTTCTGCATATCAATTACTGGGATGCCCACCGGGTTTACAGCAAAGACCCTTCGTGGGCTGAGCCGTTGAAGGATTACCCCGTTGCTCAGGAATGGCCGGATGAAGCGACGATTGCCAGGCATCAGAGCGTGACCGGCCTGTTTACGGCCGCAACTCAGCCGTACGGAGATCATGTCAAAAAGGATAAAAAGGATTTCAACAAAAGTCCTCATCCACTGATGGCCGATACGGTTTCCTGCCGGGCTGATTTTGAACTGATGGTGACCGGATATGATGCGATGATCCGTTATGTGGATGATCACATCGGCCAGGTTCTGGAGCTGCTTGAAAAACAGGATGTGCTGAAAGATACAGTGATCATTGTTTCGGCCGACCACGGTGATTCGTTCGGAGAGCACGCGGTCTACACGGACCATGTGAATGCGGACAACTGTATTCACAACATTCCGCTCATCATTCGCTGGCCGGGTGTAACCCGTCAGGGAGGTGTGGATGAGCATTTCATGGCCAATGTGGATTTTGCGCCGACGCTTTGTGACATGCTGGGCGTTCCGGCAGTGGAGCAGTGGGACGGGAAGTCCTATCGAAACAATCTGGAGGGCGGGGCGCTTCCGGAGGACCGTGATTTTATTGTTTGGGACACTGCACTCTATACCGTGCAGCGGGCGGTTCGGACCAAACAGTATCTCTATATGCGCACCTACGATTCGAGCGATTACAACAATTGGGAGGACGAGGAGCTGTATGACATGACAAAGGACCGCTATCAGACGGAAAATATCGCCGGACAGAAGCCTGAGGTGATCGCCGAGTGCCGCCGGCTGATGGCGGACTGGGTGGCGGAACAGCGGGCTAAGCCTGGTTTTGTTTCCGATCCGCTCGCTGAAGTGCTCAAGGAGCGCGGCAAGCCGGTCCCGGCGGAATTATTATAAACAGCGTCGGTTCGTCAACATAGGAGGGTGTGATGAAAACGAAATTACTCCTGATTGTTGTGGTCGGAATGTTCAACTGCCTGCAGGCCGTTGAAACAGCGGTTCCCGATAAAGAAATTGTCTACAAGCAGGTCGGTGATGTTGTTTTAAAACTGCATGTGTTTGATCCGCCGGGGCATTCCGGGACGAAAAAGACGTCCGCAGTTGTGTTCTTTTTCGGCGGAGGGTGGCTCGGAGGGTCGCCTTCTCAGTTTTATCGTCAGAGTCACGATCTGGCTTCTCGGGGAATGGTTGCGATTTGTGCAGAATACCGGGTGAAACGGGTTCACGGAACAAGTCCTCGTGAATGTGTGAAGGATGGAAAGTCTGCCATGCGCTGGGTGCGTTCCCATGCGGAGGAGTTGGGAATTGATCCGGATCGGATTGTTGCCGGCGGGGGGTCTGCTGGCGGACATATTGCGGCGGCCGTTGCTCTGTTGGATGGGTTTAATGACAAGGATGATGATCTTTCGGTCAGCCCGAGACCAAATGCTCTCGTTCTCTTTAATCCGGTGTTCAACAACGGTCCGGACGGCGGATATGGTTACGACCGGGTGCGGGATTACTGGCAGGAATTTTCGCCAATGCATAATATCGACCGGGATGCCCCACCGACTTTGGTGCTTCAGGGAACCAGGGATAAATACATTCCGGTTTCTACGGTTGAGCAATACAAAGAGCTGATGGAGCAGAGCGGGGCGCGTTGCGATCTGGTTCTGTATGAAGGTGACGGACATGGCTTTTTTAATGAGTTCAGATATGTGGAAACGATGACGGAGGTGGAGCGTTTTTTGGCTTCGCTCGGTTGTCTTCAATAGGACGCAGTTGAGGGAAGGGTGATTGTTTCCGGAGCTTTGTTTTGCGTAAATTTGCGTTTTATTTTGCGTGAAAGTTTATTGGTTGGTTAACGAGGAGAGGGGTGTTTTATGCTGAAGGTTTGTGGTTTTATGTTTTCATTTTTGCCGGCGGTTTTTTCTGTTCATGCAGGATTGATCGCGCATTGGAACTTTGATGATGGGACATGCAGCGATGTGGTCGGGGGGTTGCATGGGACGCCGAACGGCAATGTCTCCTTTGTTGATTCCGGGCATCCGACGCTTGGAAAAGCGGTTGCGTTCGGAACTGTTAAAGATTCGGATTATATTGCTCTTGGGGATCTCAGTTCGTTGGGAGTCGGCTCGGGAAGTTTTACGCTCTCGTTGAGGATGAAACATGCTGCTCAGTCATTGTCTGGAGAGGTCAGTCCTTTGTTCTGGGACAGTCAGACCGGCTCTGCGGGGAAAGGGTATGACGGCATTAAGATCGCTTTACGCAAGGGCAGTGACGGCAATAATGCGGGCCGGGTTTTTGCGTCCGTTGGCGGGCCGGACGGTAAGGTTTTGCTTAAAGGGAGGCGCGTGGATGATGACGAATGGCATCTGGTTGTTATTCGCTATGACTCTGACACGGATGAGCTGATGTATTTTGAGGACGGTCTGCATGTTTATTCACGGGATGCGTTCGGGGTTTATGTGTTGAATCGATCGGAGTCCGGCAAGAAAACGCTGCTGGGCAACGGGTTCGGCGGAATGATTGATGATGTGCGGGTTTACGATACTGCGTTGAGTGATGAGGAGTTGGCCGGTTTGTTGTAAGTGTATTTTTTAGAGTTACGCAAAAAAAATAGTATTGCGTTGATTTGTGTTGTTATTTTCGTTGACATTTTTCGTTATTTCTTTCATCGTATGAGGCGTAGGGTGAGCCACAGGTAAAAGGAGGATAAAAAATGAGAAGGTTGTATACATGTTTGCTGGTCGGTTTGCTGGCGGTGTCGTCTGCGTCGGCAGCGCTGGTTGCACACTGGGACTTCAGTGACGGTACCTATAATGATAAGGCCGGGAGCCTGGACGGAGCAGCGAACGGATCGGTCGCAATTGTGGATTCCGGCAGTTTGCATTTCGCGAAGGCGGTGCAGACCGGTTCGGCGAAGGGGACGGACTATTTAAATGTCGGGGATCTCGGAACGCTCGGTATTTATACCAACAGTTTTACGGTTTCGCTGTGGATTCATCATGCATCCAGTTTAACAACCGATGAGTTCTGGGACAGTATGAGCGGGTCGTCGTCTGTGGGGTATGAGGGAATCGCCGCTTCGGTCCGGGCAAGCAACGCCAGTGATGCCAATAAGGTTTATATGAACGTTGGGGACGGATCGACGGCGAAGGCGCTTCTGAAAAACGCACAGGTGTCGGATGGAGCGTGGCACTGGGTTGTGGTTCGTTATGATGCCGGTACGGGGGAGCTGAAATATTTTGAAGACGGTGTTCATATTGCCGGTGAAGACGAAGTCAAATACGGCTGTTCGCTGGTGAGGGAAGACGGTCGGGACCTGTGGTTGGGTGACGGGTTCGGCGGGATGATCGGTGATGTGCGTATCTATGATACTGCTTTGTCTTTCACGGAAAACGGAGAGGGAGCTGTAGTCGGCGGGGAGCTGTATGGATTGTATGGATCTCCGTTGGTGGCCCATTGGGATTTCAGCGATGGAACCTATGAGGATCAGGCCGGGAGCCTGGACGGAACGGCAAATGGATCGGTTTCAATTGTCGATTCCGGCAGCCCGTATTTCGCGAAGGCGGTGCAGACCGGTTCGACGAAAGGGACGGACTATTTGAATGTGGGGGATCTCGGAACGCTCGGCATTTATACCAACAGTTTTACGGTTTCGCTTTGGGTTAACCATGCGTCCAGTTCCACAACCGATGAGTTCTGGGACAGCCTGAGCGGAACTTCTACCTCGGGGTATGAAGGGATTAAAGGGTCGATTCGGGCATACAATGTCAGTAATGCCGATAAAGTTTATATGAATGTCGGGAACGGATCGACCACGATGGCGCTTCTTAAAGGTGCTGTAGTTTCAGACGGGGAGTGGCATTGGCTTGTGATTCGCTATGATTCCGAAACCGGTGAGCTGAAATATTTTGAAGACAGTGTTCACATTGTCGCGGAAGATGAGATCAACGGTTCCTGTTCACTGGTTCAGGAGGCGGGTCGGAATCTCTGGCTGGGTGATGGATTCGGCGGGATGATTGGTGATGTCCGGATTTATAACAAAGCACTTTCATTTACAACGGACGAAAACAACGAGCTGGTCGGAGGAGATCTGTATGAGATCTACACAGGTTCTGAAGAGGACGCTGTCGACTTTTCCGGATGGTTGAATATGTACCCCACGCTCGGAACGTCCACCAACTATACGGATGACCCGGATGCGGACGGCATGAACAATCTGCTTGAATACGCTTTGGGCGGAATCCCGACGGATTCCGATGCTGTGGATGTATTGCCGACTTCTTTTGCAGAGAGTAACTGGATGCTTTATGTCTACAATCGCCGCCTGGATGCCTCAAGCCGCCAGTTGAGCTATTCGGTTGTTTCCGGTGCCGACCTGACGCTGGAGGCGATGACCAATGCGACTGAAGAAATCGGTTCATCTGTAATTGATGCCGGCTTTGAAGTCGTAACCAACCGTGTTCCAATGGATTTGGAACCCAGGCAGTTTGTGACCCTGAAGATTGAGGTCGCGGAGTAGCGCGGATTTGGGGCCGTAACGGGGGTGGCAGCAGGATTGCCGCCCCTTTGGGTTTTCAGTCGCCGACATTTGAATCGTTCGGTACGTATTCCGTTTCGAGCAGGGGCCTGCTGTGCTTTTTTTGTTGTTCAGAGTGTGTGTTCAGAAAGGACTGATGCAGTGAGATATACAGGAGTGATTGTGGGACTGCTGATGGCAGCAGGGATTCTTTGCGCTGAAGACGTTTCGGCCCGGTGGGGTTTCGACGGAACGGATCGTTCCAGCGAGTTGAGCTGGACGGGCGCAGCCTCAGTCGAGACGCTTCCGGAAAAGGCGCGGCAGGGAGTCGTGAGTCTGGAGCTTCCGGAGGACCGGGCCATTCTTAACAGCGGCCTGATTGCGGAGCAGTTTGCAGATAAAAACTGGAGTCTCAGTCTTCTGTTTCGTCATGATCGTCTTCCGCCAGATGGCGAGGGGGCCGGTGACAGCATGATTTTGTTCCAATCGGATCGACTGACGGTGGCTTTGCGCCGGGGCAATGACGGCGGGAATGCCGGTAAGATTTTTGCGACGCTGAATGCGGATCAGGGGAAAACTCTCTTTAAGCCGAATGTGCGTGTCGATGACGGGCGGTGGCATGAGTTTGCATTGCGGGCGGATGCAGAAAAAAAAATCATCCAGGTCTTTCTTGATGGAAAGCTGTATTCCGATCGTGATTTTGAAGGAACCGCTTTGCTGTTTGAGAAAAACGGCCTGTTCGAGATCGGGCCCGGGGCGGGCTCGCAGGTCGATGAGTTGCGCATTTTCAATACGGCTCTCAGCGATCCGGAGCTGTTCAGCAGCTTTAAGTATGCGCTCTGTGGAATGGATAAGCTGGGTCCGGCTCAGGGAATCAACTCGGTTCGGATTCTTCTCTCCCCGGATCTGCCGGAGCCGTGCCGCTTTTATGCGGAACGTTTTGCGGCTCATCTGATGCTGCGGGCTCCGGCTGTTCGGGTTGCCGTTGATTTTTTTTCCGGGGGGGAGCAGCCTGTCGCGAACGAACTGCTTCTGTGCGCTTCCATTGCTGCCGATGATGAGCTGTCCCCCGGTCCCGAGGGGTATGCTGTTGGGCTGGCCGCGGCCGGCGACGGATATCAGGGTCGGGTGATCGGTGCTGATGCGCGCGGCGTTCTGTATGGACTGGGACGATTGCTTTATCTTTCCGAGAAAGCGGGGCCATGGATTCGGTGGCCTGAGTTCAACGAAGCTTCGGCTCCCCGCGTTGCGCTTCGTTCGATGAACGGCTCATTCAAACATTCCATGGACAGTGGCGCTGCAAAAAAGACCGGTGCGCGCGCCTGGAGTGAAGAAGAGGGGATCGCTTACTGGGAGGAATATCTTTTCCTTGGGGTCAATGCTTATACCTACGGTCGGGGACGGGTTCCCCCTGTTAATCTGGAAAAGTATACTCAAAGCGCCGGGGTCGAGGGCGTTTCTCTGAAGATGGATCAGCTGTGCACAAGCTATGGAATGGCATGTTATTATCCACAGTCGGTCAATGGGCTCGGTAAAGCCAATATGAAGTCCGGTTGGAATGCGCTGAGCCGGGTCGGCAGGCTCGACCCGCACTTGGCCTGTCCGTCGGTTCCGGAAGCCCGCGCCGCCATCCTTCAGGTTTGGGAAGCGTATGCCGAAGAGTGCGGCAACCTGGACTTCGTAACCCTGAAGTCCGCGGATCTCGGCGGGTGCCATTGTGAGAAGTGCCGTGAGGACTGGGCTGCGGTTTTTTATAACCTGTGCTGTGATATTGCCCGATCTGTTCATCAATGGAAGCCGGGCGCCAAGGTGTATTTCACGAATCAGGAAATGAATATGGAGGAAAACGAGCGGCTCTTCAGGCTGATGCGCGAGGATGAGGAATGTCCGCTGACCGGGTATGTCTACTCCCCGGGTGGAAGTGAAAACTCCACCTACGGTTACATTCTTAAAAACCCCCGCTGGGACCGCTATCCGGGTATTTCCCCCAATACCACCTTCCTGAAATCCCGTCTCAGTTACCTGCGGCCCGATCAGGACATCTTGGTGTCTGCCGACATCACCCATTGGAAGCGTGCGGGGAGTGCGGTACCTTATGTCGATCCGCTGATGTCGGAGATCTATGCCCGCCGCACCTACAATGCGCGTCCGAAAAACTATGAAAAGGTGTTTCGCGAGCGCATGCCTTACAGTAACGGATTTATCGGCTATTCGGAGGGAATCTTCGATGACTTCAACAAGTTCCTGATGCTGCGCCTTTCCTGGAATCCCGATCTTTCGGCCGAAGAAATTGCCTCCGAATATTATACATATCATTGCGGCCCGGACGCCGGTCGGCTGCTGGCCCGTGCGGTATTTATCGGGGAGCGGATTCGAGAAAAGCCGTTCCGTTCCTGCGGCGAAAACATCCGCCGCTACCGGGAACTCGTTCAGAAGGCGGGCGAATGCATGCCGCCGGAATACCGCACGGGAAACTGGCGTTACGGGCAGATGGTCGTCCGCTCGCTGGTCGATTCCTATGTCTGGCAGCGTTCGGAATTTCAGAGGCAGCAGGTCGAGCAGGCTGGACGGATCCTGAACACTGTGCTGAGGTCTGGTGATCCGGCCGAGGAAATTCGGTCCGCCGTGAGTGCGCTGTCGCAGTCCTTCGAATCCGACCTTCCTGCGCAGGCGCGGGCGGCTGATGACGAAGTCGATGCAGCGATCGGGATTCGCTGTTTTGCATTGACCAAAATGGAGCGCATTGACTCTGCGGGTGTATTCTGGCTGAAAGCGCAGCTCGAACCGCTTCTGCAGGAAACAGATGCTGCGGAGATGACAGATCGCCTGATGCAGATTCTCAACTACGACAAGGTGGGTCCCGGCGAGTTTTATGACAACTGCGGAACGATCGATCAGCAGCCGCATTACGACTTCGACAGCGGCGAGCTCTATTACGGAACCGGATCGTGGCCGCAGGAAACCCGTCCGTCCCAGCGCTGGTATAATTATTCTTTCGAGGCGCAGGACGGTTTGGGATTCTTCTATGAAGGGGTGGACCCGAATGCTCAGTATACTGTGACCGTCACCTGGCCGAATCCGACCGGGGTCAGCTTCGCGCTGAACAGTCCGAACGAATTTTTCATTTACGCCGACGGTGAACAGGTCGGTAAGGTCGTTCCACCGGACCGTGTTGAGCAGTTCACCTTTGATGTGCCTCGTTCTGTGACCGCAGACGGACGTGTACAGATCAGTCTTCGCAAAGTGCCGGAACGCAGTCGATGCACCTGCGTTTCAGAAATCTGGCTTCGGAAAAAGAAATCATAATGAAGACGCCGAACATCATTTTCATGATGGCCGATGACATGGGAATCGGCGACCTTGGCTGCTGCGGCGCCGAAAAAATTCCAACCCCGAATATGGATCGGCTGGCGAAAGAAGGGATGCGTTTTACGGATGCACACTCGTCATCGGCGGTCTGCACGCCGAGCCGTTACTCAGTGATGACCGGCCGTTATTGCTGGCGCACCCGCCTTAAAAAATTTGTTATCGGCGGGTTCGGCGCGCCGCTGATTGAGCCGGAACGCGAAACGCTGGGATCACTTTGTAAAAAAGCGGGTTATACAACAGCCGCCATTGGGAAATGGCACATGGGGTTCACCTGGTATGATAAGACGGGCGCTCCTCTGCAGGTGCCGGAATGTGACGCGCTGGATGTCGATGGGTTTTATGTTGACTACGTACGCGGTATCAGCGGCGGCCCGACCGAACTCGGTTTCGATTATTATTATGGCATTGCCGGCTCGCTCGATATGCCGCCTTATGTGCTGATTGAAAACGACCAAATGGTCGAGCTGCCCGATCGTGAAAAGGAAGTTTATTACAATCAGCAGCGTCGAGGGTTGCAGATGCCGGGCTTTAAAGACGAAGAAGTCGATGTGACTTTTGCCAAAAAAGCAGCGGCTTATATTGAAGAACAGGCGGGGTCGGAACAGCCCTTTTTTCTCTATATGACTCCGGCCTCGCCGCATCGTCCCTGCGATATCCGTCCGGAATTTGTGAAGGACAAAAGCGATGCCGGTGATCGCGGAGATATGGTGGTCTTATTCGACTGGATGGTCGGGCAGGTGCTGGGGGCTCTGGATCGTACTGGTCAGGCAGAAAACACGTTGATCGTTGTGACTTCAGACAACGGCGCGCGCGTTGTCTGTGCCAATGGTGAAGACTATGGGCATAAAGCGAACAGCATCTATCGCGGGCAGAAAGCAGATATATGGGACGGCGGCCATCGCGAACCGTTTCTTGTCCGCTGGCCGGGTGTCGTGGAACCGGACACAACGACAGGTGCTCTGGCCTGCCTGTCGGACTTTTTTGCAACCGTCGGCGATATCGTCGGACAGGACGCATCCTGTGCGGAAGACAGCATCAGTCTGCTGCCGGTTCTGAAAGGTGAGCAGGCAGTAACGCGCGAAACTCTGATTCATCATTCGGGCTTCGGCATGTTCTCCCTGCGCAAAGGTGATTGGAAACTGGTGCTCGGGTCCGGCTCCGGAGGGTTTACCGAGCCGGTCGGAGAAATCTCTGAACATGCCGGTCAGCTTTATAACCTGAAAGATGACCCATCTGAACAGACGAATCTTTGGAATGAGCACGCCGGTATAGTGCGCAGGTTGAAAGACGAGTTTGTGGATCTTATGACATAGATCTTTGTTGAGCTGAGTCCGGCATATATAAAATTTGCCATTGAATTTAGATATTCATGATATGTCTGGAAATTACTTTGATTTCAGAATCGTTTTTGTAATTTCAAACCAGCTATCATTTCCAAAAGATTATTTTTTCAGGAGAGATCTATGAATCTTCAGGTTGTTGCAGAAAAAGCTGGCGTTTCAGTCGCAACGGTTTCGCGTGTGGTGAATAACCGGACTGGGGTGTCGGAAGACAAGGTAACGCGAATCCGAGCCGCGATTAAAGAGCTTGGGTTTGTTCCGAAAACCCGGATTCCCCGGTCGGTGCCGTCTGTGGCGCCGGATGGGGTGAAATATGGAAATGTTTTGATTCTGGTTGTCGGGACTGGCCATCTTAGCGCCACAGAGCTGTTTGTTCGGCAGTTGGAGCCGATTTGTTTTGGGCTTTCAGAAAAAGGGTTCTCACCGGTTGTCAGTATGGGGGCGACATCTTTGAACCAAATGCCTCCGGTTGCTCAAAAACGACTGATCGACGGGGTTGTTCTCTTTGGGGAAGTTGAACAGGAGTTTCTCGACTTTTTTGAGGGGATACCTCTTCTTTGGATGACGTCGCACCAGGAAGGCAGTAATGCGTTTGTCCTTCCGGGAAATCGTGAAATCGGTCAGCTCGGCGCGGAGTATTGCCGGAACGAAAACTGCAGATTTGTGGTGGCGGTCAGTTCGGTTTTGGGCGCAAAAGTGTATGAGAGTCGTCATCGGACATTTATTGAGGCGGCTGAAAGTTTTGGTTTGGAGTGCAGTCTTTTACTGGGCTCGGAGGCAGATTCCATTGAACATTCAGTGAGCGCGGTGATCGAAAAAGAGATCGATCTGATCAAGAAAGCGGATGCGATCTTTTTTCCATCGGACCGCATCACTGCATTTGCGTATCCGGCGCTTTGCCGGGCCGGGATTTTCAAAAAGAGCAAGGTTCCGGTGGTGATTTCCTGCGGCGGGGAGAAAAACTATCTCAGCGGGCTGGATCCCCGGCCGGTCAGTATAGATATGGGGGCGGAACTGATTGGGCAGCAGGCGGTTGAACAGATTGTCTGGCGGATGCGCCATCCGACCCAGAAGCGGCAGTTTTCCGTGGTGATTCATCCGGAGCTGACGGAGTAATTTCTGAATGAAAATCTGAGTTGGGTACGAAAACGCTTGCGCTTGTAATATCAGCAATTGTATCATTGATTTCATGAAATTTCAGGCCGGGCAGTGGAGGGGATTATGAGGCGGATGTTTTGGGGGTTTCTGGTTACGCTTGCAATGCATGCTCACCTTCTGGCGTTTTCGTTCACATTACAGGGCGGTATTGCCGAGCAGAGCTCCGGGACGCTGTATGTGGGGGCTTCCCGAACATATCAATCGATCCATGATGCGCTGGATTATCTGTCGGATAAGAAAATCACCGGGGATGTAACGATTGCTGTCGATCCGGGCGGGTATGATTATGTGGAGCCGATCTGCGTTAATCACCAGGATGCGCATCGGATTACCATCGCCGGAAACTCCGGCGGCGGCGCGGATGTGATCACTCTGGGAAGCGGCGCGATTCTTTCTGTCGCAGCGAAAGATCGGGATGGCAATGCCAGTGTCGGACCGGCGTCGGACGTGGACTGTTATCTGGTTTCGATTTCAATTCCTTCGGCAGATGTCGGGAAGGTTTCTGCAGGAGATTATGTGTTGATCCGGGCGCTGACTGGCGATTTGAACGATGCATATGAGGTTTTCCAGGGAAGCTGGGAGGTTGCTGAAGTGGTTGCCGATCCGCCGCAGATGAAGATCAGGCACAGATATCCGATGTATCCGTTTCCGGTGAATGCAAGCAATGGGCTTCTGAATATTACGGGCGGACAGGCGATTGTGCTGAATACGGTCCTGAAGTTTTATGCCTGCGAGGGGATTACCGCGGAGGGCAGGAAGCTGGGGTCGATTCAGAACCTGGCGTTGGTTGGGGATTGTCGTCCGGTGATTGATCCGGCAAATCTGTATGTGAGCAATCCGGGGCTGAGCAGTGAGGATTACGCGACGGTTCTCGAAAATCATGCGAGCCGGGCTCTCGGTAATGCATGGGGTGCGGTGTTCCATGGTGTTCAGGCGGAACTGGGCGGCAATGTTTCGATCGACCGCTATGTAGGCATTTCCCAGTTCGATGGGCAGGGGGTCAGTGCGCTCGGCGGATCCTGTGTGACGGCGGACCGGACGGCCAGCTGCGCCAATGAACGCCGGGGTTTTTATCCGACGCAAACTGCATATATGCGGTGTGATGAAACGATTGGCAGTGCGAATAATACCGATGGATATCTCGCGGACCTGAATGCAGTTCTGGAGATCGAGTCTGCTGCCGCTGCCGGCAACAGGGAGCAGGGCGTTCTGGCGTTACATAAAGGGCGGGTGTATGTGAAGAGCAGTGTTAGTTGCGGGAACGGAGTAGGAGGATTTTGTGCGCGCGCCGGGCTGAGTGAGATGCTGATGAGTACAACCGGTACGGCTAAAAACTGGGCAAAGAATAATCTGGGGCCCGGAGTTTATGCTGCGAATGGCGGAGAGATTCGAATGGCCTACACCTGGGTGAAAAACAATGCCGTTAATGGTGTGGACGGGGATTTGTTTTCAAAATGGTTTCTGGGCAGCGAAAACAACTCATACAGCAATGGCGGGAACAGCTGGGATTTTGCTTCGCCGGATCTGGTGGTCAGCAACAGCGATTATACGGCGTGGAGTTATCACACGATGCCGTTCGCTGCAAAAACGTGGAGCTCGGACAACCGGAGAAAAATTCTGCTTCTGGACGACAATAAAGGTCCTTATGAGGCGCACTACACCATTAATCCATTGCTGCCTGCCGGCGGAGTGAATTTCAAAAATCTCTATGATTTCTTTGAGTTCATTGATGATTACCGCATTCAGGCGAACGGAAAGATGCTGAATGTGGAGTTGGCATACGGGGTTCACCATTATTACAAAACGCTGGTGATTGACCATCCGGACGCCTCAAAGATCAAAATTTACGGGAAGCGTCTGATTTCCAAAGAGTATGTGGATATCCGTATCCTTGATACGGTGGATGTCACCCGCTACTCAAATTACTGCACCGCCGAACTGCAGTTGGTGGACTCGTATGAGGATCGTGTGGATGTTGGTGATTACCTGAATATCATCAGCAGTGATTCGAGTGACGGTTCCGATCATGAGCTCTTCCGCGGTGCGTGGGAGGTCATTGCTAAAAATGATACGACACATACTGTCACCATAAAGATTCTGCAAAGGGATGCGGGGCTGGCTTCACGGCTTGAAGCATCGAAGATTTCCGGCATATCGGGCGGGTATGTGACTGCAAAGCTGCTGAAGAGTGTGATCAAGTTTTATGCAGCTGACGGGATTGTTGTTGATAATACATTGCTGGGAGATCTTTCCGGCGTTTGCCTGATTGGTGATTATACCGGCTTAACCAATCCGCCGGATTACGCGGCGAACCCTCCGTCTGTATTCTCCAGCCAGACCATTCTGGACCGGCTGGCCTCGGCCTATACGAACGGTTGGGTTGAATATGACGGGATCCATGTGATGGATACCGGGTCCATTAATATTTCCGGCGCATCTGCCGTCTGTGGATTTCCCGGGTCCGGAGCTTATGTTTCGAACGGATCCGTGGTCGAAAACTTTATGCACAGAACCCAGAGCCTGGCGTTGATGACTGCATGTGCAAACCGGCGGAGCGGTGTGTATTGCACACAGGATTCAACCTTTCAGTCAAAAGCTTCCGGTTCGGTCCATAACCGGGCGAGCGGATATGTGGCGGATAGTAACAGTATGCTGTACGTTTCCATTGCTTCTGCAATTGCAAATGCGGATTACGGCTTTTGCGTAGATGGTGACAGCATGCTTTCCGGAAACCGCACCAAGGCGCTGTTTAATCTGGACAGCGGTTATGTGACCACCGACCGGTCGCACTCCACCGCGGCGGAGAGTGAGTCCCGTGAAAACGGACTGCATGGGTATTATCTGTATGATTCCACCGGAGCGTTCGAATATTCGGTTGCGGATCAGAATGCGCAGTACGGGTTTGCACTGATTGAAAGTATCGGCCGGATGTACAGCCTGACGGTCAGCGGGCAGGGCTGCGGATTGTACGGGAAGGATTATGACAGCCTGTATCTGCGCAAGACCTGGCTTTATTCCCCCAATTCGCTGATTGAAAATAATGATATTGGGGTGTGGGCAGACAAGAATGCGGTTCTCACCGTTACGGGCAGCACGTTGTCCGGCAATCAGGTGGGGGTGAGTACGACCAGTGGAGGGGTTATTATTCAATAGGTTGTTGTCGGACTGAGGCTGTGTGTTTTCAGTCTTTTAAATGGTATCAGGCAGGAGTTGGTCGCGTCGGTTATGAAATAACTGAAAATAAAATAATATTTTCTTGTAATTTCAAAGCGGAGAGGCTACTGTTCTCTAGGTTCAATTATGAAAAACAAAGCAATATCAAATGGTATATGGCCGGTCATGCTGACTCCGTTCAAAGAACGGGATCAGATTGACTGGAAGGGTCTTGAAGAACTGACGGAGTGGTACATTGCGCAGGGCGTGCATGGTCTTTTTTCTGCCTGTCTTTCAAGTGAAGCGCTTGACATGAACGATGCAAACAAGCTGGCGCTGGTGCGCCGGGTTGTTGAAATTGCAGACGGACGCGTTCCGGTGGTTGGCGGTGTGATGGGCGTCGAAACACGGGAAAAGCGCATGGAAATGGCGCGGCAGGTTGTGGCTGATGGTGCGGCGGCGGCGGTGCTGACCTTCTGTGACGTTGCTTCTGAAGAAACATCGGATGAGGCCTGGGTTGAAGAAATGGACCGTCATCTGGAAATTTCCGGCGGTATTCCGATGGGGGTGTATGAGTGTCCATGGCCTTATCACCGAATGATGACGCCGCTTCTGACCGAGTATGTGGCGCAGCAGCCGCAGTTCCTGTTTCTGAAAGAGACCTCCGGAAACCTATCGGAGATTGAGCGGAAGTGCCGGGCCGGAGCGCTGTCGGGGCTGAAAATTTTCAGCGCGGATGCAATCACAATTGCGGACGCGTATAAACTGGGAGTCAGTGGTTTCAGCGGACTGCAGACCAACCTCTGGGCGGCGCTTCATGTGAAGGCGTTTGAGTGTCGAAAAAGCAAGCCCGAACTTACGGATCGGTTGCAGGAATTTTTCAGGGAGTATAACTGGGCACTGAGCAAATCCTATCCGGCCAGTGCCAAACAGTATCTGAAAACCGCCTGCGGACTCGATATCGGAAATCTTTCCTTCTTAAACGGAGCGGCGGTCGACGAGTCGGATCAGGAATGGATTGATGAACTGGCCAAAGCAATTCGGGGTTTCACTACGGAAGTTGCCGAGACAGCAGCAGATCTTGTGGCAGTGTGATTTCATAATCAGCCCCAAGGGTTGGAAAAACAGACGACAAAGGTCCGTTCTGTTTCCAAACCTTGGAGCAACAGAAAGAGGTTTCGGTGATGAGCGGATCTTCCGGCTCCATAAAAATCGGTTTAATCGGGTGCGGATTTCGAATCAAGGAAGTGGTGCGCTGCATGGCGCAGCATCCCGGGTTTGAAAAGGTGGAGATTGTTCAGGTGTTCGATCCGAACCCTGAATACGGGAGCATCATTCGCGATGAATGGGCGCCGAACCTGCAGTTTGTGGATCGCTATGAAGCAATTCTGGAAAACCCCGAAATCGAGTGGGTAATGATCGGATCATGGAACTGTTTTCATGCGCAACAGGCGGTTGCCGCATTCAGAGCGGGGAAGCATGTGTTCTGCGAAAAGCCGCTGGCGACGACGTTCGAAGACTGCGTGGCAATGCGCAATGCGTGGAAAGAGAGCGGGCGGCAGTTTGTGATTGGGTTTACGCTGCGTTATTCCCCGCACTACCGGAAAATCAAAGAGCTGGTTTCTTCAGGTGTGATCGGAGATCTGGTCAGTTTTGAATTTAATGAAACCATTTCGTTTGATCACGGCGGCTACATTATGGGCGGCTGGCGCGGCGACCGCGCCAAGGCGGGAACGCACCTGCTGGAAAAATGCTCGCACGATATCGACATCGTGAACTGGATTGTCGGCGCTCCGGTTGCGCGGGTGGCATCCTTTGGCGGCCTCGACTTTTTTGTTTCGGAAAACGAAAAGAAGATGGAGCGGATTGGAAATTCGCCGGACGGGAAACCGGCATATATGGCGCATGTCGGCGGAAGAATGAAAAATCCGTTTACGGCCGACAAAAGTATCATCGATAATCAGGTGGTGATTCTGGAGTATAAAAACGGGGTTCGCGCTACGTTCCATGCCAACTGCAATGCGGCGATTCTCGAGCGCAGGATGTATCTGTGCGGAACCGAAGGAGCGCTGCGTGCGGATGTCATCTGTGGAGAAATCGAAGTGCAGCGAATCGGGTACGATACCGACCTTGAGGTGTTTGATACGAATACGGCCGACAGTCATGGTGGTGGCGACGATGTGCTGGGCAAAGAACTTCTCGACTGCATGATCGACGGGGCGGAGCCCGGTTCCAATCTGGAGGACGGGTTTCTGGCAGCGATCACCTGTTTTGCGATTGATGATTCGATGGGCAATCGGGCCGTGGTGGATTTGTTGCCGTATTGGAACAGGGCGGGGATTGAATTTTAACGAATGGCTGGAATGAGAGTGCGGCAATGAGTCTGAGTTGGATTGATATTTTAGTACTAGTGGTTTATTTCGCGCTGACGCTGGGAATCGGTGCCTGGTTTTCCCGAAAGAACACCAGTACGGAGGAATATTTTCTGGGTGGTCGGTCGTTCCCCGGCTGGGCGTTGGGGTTGAGTCTGGTGGGAACCTGCATGAGTTCTGTGACGTTTCTTTCCCATCCGGCCGATGCGTTTAAGACCTCTCTGATTCGCCTCACGATTGCGTTTAGTTTTCCGCTGGTTGCGCTGTTCGGAGCGTATGTGCTGCTTCCGTTTTTTCGGCGAGGAACTATTTCGTCGGCCTATGAATATCTGGCGCAGCGGTTCGGGCGCTCTGTGTCCTGTTATGCCGCCTGCATTTTCTTTCTGATCCAGATCATTCGCGTGAGCACGATCCTCTATTTGATTTCACTGCTGATTCATACGGTGACCGGTATGGACTTCGTGACCTGTCTTCTTGTCGCTGGTGGCGTGACCGCGCTTTACACCGTCAGCGGCGGTTTCGACGCGGTGATCTGGACGGATGTAATGCAGACGCTGACGCTGATTTCAGGTTCTTTCATTATGATTGGGCTGATTATTTTCAAAACTGACGGCGGGTTCGCATCGTTGATTCAGGCGGCATTGGACCATGGCAAACTATCGCTGGTTAAGGACATCAGCGCCGTGACCGGTCAGCTTGAGCCGATCGGCGGCGGTTTTTCTCTAGGCGAAAAAACGTTTGCGATGCTTTTGATCATGGGTGTGGTTCAGTTTATGAACAGTCAGTTCGACCAGACCAGTATTCAGCGCTGGTGTTCCGCTAAGTCACCCAAAGAGGCGCGCAAGGCGATTCTGGTGCTGGCGTTCAGCGCGGTTCCGATCTGGGCAAGCTTCATGTTCGCCGGAACCATGCTCTGGGCTTACTTCTATTTCAATCCGGACCCGGCTGTTAGCGAGATGCTTTCCGGGGTGCGGAAGGCCGAAGAGATCGTTCCGTATTTTGTGGTGCACTACATGCCGGTTGGGTTGTCGGGGCTGGTGATTGCCGGGGCACTGGCGGCGGCAATGTCTTCGCTCAGTTCCAGTATCAACGCGGCCAGTATGGTTTGGGTGAATGACATCTATAAACCGTACCTGGTTAAGCTGCAGAGCGATAAACATTATTTGAAGGTCGGATTCTTGGCATCGACCGTGGTTTCTCTGCTGATGCTGCTCGGCGCCTGGCTGTTTTATAAAGCTGATGCAAAAACGCTGAATGATCTGGGGTGGATTCTTTCCAGCGTCTGTGGCGGCGGCATGGTGGGAATTTTCTTTCTGGGTGTATTTTCTCGTCGAGGTGACTATCGTGCGATCTGGACAGCCTTGCTTGTGAACGCATTGGTGACCTCCTATATCCTGCTGGACAGTCGCGGTGTGGTTCCCGGTCCGCTGTCCCTTTCTATTGATCTTTATTATGCGGCACTGATCGGAAACGTGCTGACGTTCATTATTGCCTGGTTGAGCAGCTTTGTTTTCAAGAGCAGGGTGGAGGATTTGACCAACCTGACGGTCTGGGATCAGGATGGCTGTCCGCTGGTTTAAACAATTATCTGAAAGAATGACTATGGCTGATGTGTTTAAAAAAACCGTTTTAATATGGGGAATGATCGTCCTTTCGTGTCTGGCCGGAGAGCGTCGGCGGGTTCAGTTGCCTGACCCGAATGCTCCAATTCGGGTGAGTTCGGAACTGTTGAAAAAAGCCGACGATGCCACGTGGGGGCTTCCTGAAATTCCGGGAGTGGAATTGAAAACGGTTTATCGCGCAAATCCCGAGACGGGAACATTTGTGAATCATCCACAGCTTGCTTTTTTTAAGGGCCGAATGTATGTCGGGTTTCAGCTTTGTCCTTCAAACGAAGATTCGAATGATTCTGTTGCGGTGTACAGCAGCAGTGTGGATTTGAAGACATGGACGGCGCCCGAAGTGATCGGGCCGCCAGCGGAGGGAAATTATTTTCGTGCCAGTGTCGGCTGGATGCAGGATGAGAAAAATCTATATGCACTGGTTCTGCGCCGAGACGAGATCGGTACTGTCAATGAAACTGAGTATCGGGTGACGTCGGACGGGAAGACCTGGTCTGATTTGGAGGTATTGGTTCCGGATATGATGGGCTCTGCCGGGGCGCGGCCAATTACGCCGGGAGGGCGTTTTCTGCTGTCCGGGCATGGGGATCGTGAACGGAACGGGGCCGTACAGTATGAAACCGTTTTTTATTATCATGACGGTGATGATTTATCCAAAGGCTGGGTGAGAAGTGACTCGTCACATGAGATTCTGAAATACGGCAGTTCGGACAGGGTGATGTCCCGGGGAATTGAGGCGGACTGGTTTAGGCGTCCGGACGGCGTGCTCGTACAGGTCCAGCGTGACGTTGTCAGAAGCGGCTATGTGATGGCTTGTGTCAGTGATGATCAGGGAGCGACCTGGGGTCACCCATTTCTGACCGATATTCCCGATTCCTCCAATATGCAGTGTGCCGGGAACCTTCCGGATGGCACCTGTTACATGATTACAACGCCGGGGCCGGTTCATGTCCCCAATGATAATTTGCAGCCGCGTATGCCGCTGGTTTTGTGGTTGAGCCGGGACGGCACTGTTTTCGATCGGGCATTTTTGATTCGTTCGACGCCGCCGGTGCGGCGGTATGAGGGGAAAAGTAAGACAGCAGGGTATAGTTACGTCGGCGCGCTGGCGCATGAGGAATTTTTATACATCACCTATGCAACCAATAAAGAAGATGTTGAAATTTCATGTGTTCCTTTGGTCGGCTTGTATGATTAAAAGGAGATTCTTGAAGGTTTGTGAGGATTTTAAAGTTAAATATTTTGAAATTTCAAAAAAATATTTCAAATTAGAATTGAAATTGCAGAGTGTTTTTTTTATAAACGAGCCAACAGAGAATAAATATGGTAAATGGGCAGGTCGGTGTTTTGAGGGGATCTGCCGCTTGGTTTGAAGATCGATAAAAGCAATCAGGAAGGAGACTGAGATGAGAAACTTATGTGCAACTGTTTTGACAGTTTTGTTTGCGTTCACTTCGGCATATTCAGCATTGGTGGCGCACTGGGATTTCAGTGATCAGACGTATAACGATCAGATCGGCAGCTTGAACGGCAGTGCCGTCGGAACCGTTTCAATTGTTCCTTCCGGCAATTACCGCTTTGATTACGCTCTCCAGACGACCGCTTCGGCTAATAACGCAAATTATTTGAATATCGGCAATATTGGTTCGCTGGGGATTTACACCAACAGTTTTACGCTGTCGTATTGGTTCAAGGCCAGCCAGGCAACCGTGGACGCCGGGTCCGGCGAGGTATGGGAAAGCTACTCAGGAAACTCTTCTGTTGGCTATGAAGGGATTCAGTCTGTCTTGCGCAAAACCAGTCAGTCCAGTGCCGGTAAGTTGTACTCTGTCGTTGCGGAAAACGGCACCACGTCAACTGCGCTGCTGAACAATGGGGTTCTGGCGGATGACAACTGGCATTGGATTGTCATTCGCTACGACGGCGCCACAGATGAGCTGAAGTATTTTGAGGACGGGGTGCACATTGCGTATCGTGACCAGACCCGCATTGCGTCGCTGGCCACAGAGGCTGCCCGGGATGCCCGTTTGGGGGATGGCTTCGGCGGTCTGATTGCTGACGTGCGGATTTATGATGCCGCGTTGTCTTTCACAACGGATGCAAACAGTGTCGTGACAGGCGGTGAGTTGAGCGAGTTTTATTCAGGTCTGCCCGCCGCGTTGGTAGCCCACTGGAATTTCGATGGGGAATCCTACGAAGACCGTGTGGGAAGCAATGATGGTCAGCCGCTTGGAGCCTGTTCGATTGTTCCTTCCGGAAATGGATACTTCACAAATGCTGTTCAAACCGGATCGACTCGCAATTCCGATGTTTTCAATGTGGGCACATTGGCAAATCTGAATCTGTCCACCAATGGTTTTACGCTGTCCTATTGGATTAAGCATGACCCGTTTGTGAATGCCGCAGGATTTGTTGATGTCTTTGAGAGTAATGCCCAGAGCATGGGAATGCGCACGACATTGCGAGCGAGTAATATTTCCAGTCCCAACCGGGCTTACACCTCAATTGAGGGGCTTGATGGTGCGGACGAGCTTCTGAACGGGGGAACCATGGCGGATGGCGAGTGGCACTGGGTTGTGATTCGCTATGACGGTGAGACCGATACGGCGCACTATTTTGAGGATGGACATTTTTATGATACAGAAGTCGGTATCTTTACTCTGACCGATGGAGCCCGGAAGGTTTATATCGGAAACGGCTTTGATGGCCTGATTGGCGATATCCGCATCTATAACGGTCCGCTGAGCTACACGCTGAATGATTCCAATGATATCGTGGGCGGTGAACTGGATGCGATTAACGTTCCTGTTACGGATGACGTAGATGACGATGGCATTCCCAACACCTGGGAAGAGCTCTATTTCGGTAACTTGACTGGGGCCGTGCCGGGAGATGATCCGGATGCGGACGGCCATAATAACGAGGCTGAATATATTGCCGGCAGCGATCCGACCGATCCGGCCTCTTATTTCGCTGCGTATTTCAAAGCCGACTCCTCCCTGGAGTGGAATGCGGTTTCCGGACGCGTTTATTCGATTTACTGGAGTTCTGATCTGATCAGCGGCTTCCAGTGTCTGGAAAGTAATGTGGTTTGGACCGGTTCCAACTTTGTTGATGCAGCCCACAGTGCTGATTCGCAAGGGTTTTACCGGGTGGATGTGCGGTTCGAGTAAGGCCGCTGAAGCCGGAAGCTTGTTGAATTTTAAAGGATGAAGAAGCAGATGAAGAGAGTGTGTGCGGGTCTGATGGTTTTCGTTGCGGCGGCATTGCCGTCGTATGCGGGACTGGTGGCGTGGTGGGATTTCAGCGACGGGACGTATCGTGCTCGGGCCGGAGCTCTGGATGGGGTTGCTGTTGGAACGGTTTCCGTTGTAGACGTGACCGATTCGGCTGTACCTTTTGAGAAGGCCCTGAGAACAGCAGCTTCCGGTAATAATGAGAATTACCTGAATATCGGCAATATCGGTTCGTTGGGAATTTACTCAAACAGCTTTACCTTGTCGTATTGGGTTAAGGCCAGCCAGGCTACGGTGGATGCCGGGTCGGGTGAGGTCTGGGAGAGCTATTCGGGAAGTTCCGCCTCTGGCTATGAGGGAATTCAGTCAGTTCTTCGTAAATCGTCGCAGTCCAATGCCGGCAAGTTGTATACCGTGGTTGCTGAAAACGGCACAACCTCAACCAAGCTGCTGAATCATGGCATTTTGACGAATGATCAGTGGCATTGGATTGTGATTCGCTACGATGGCGCAACAGATGAGCTGAAATATTTTGAGGATGGGGTGCATGTTGTCTATCGCGATGAGATCCGCATTGCTACCTTGGCAACCCAGCTCGAGCGGGATGCTCGACTGGGAGATGGGTTCGGCGGGCTGATCGCGGATGTTCGGATTTATGACACTGCTCTTTCTTTTTCAACCGATGACTTCGGAGCGGTAATTAGTGGGGAGCTCAGTGAGGTTCCGCTGAAGCCGGAGCCTCCTGCGCCGCCTCCACCGGCAAAGTTGGTGGGTCATTGGGATTTCAGCGATGGGGCATACGATGATTTAGTGGGAAGCAACGAAGGCGATCCACGTGGGATTTATTCGATTGTTCCATCGGGAAATGAATATTTCGCGAATGCGATTGAAATTGGGCCGACACGCAATATCGATTATTTCAATGTCGGAACGTTGGAAAACCTCAATATAGGAACCAACAGTTTTACCGTGTCGTATTGGGTGAAACATGCCGCCTTCACCAATGTCAATGGGTATGTCAACACGTTTGAAAGCAAGCAAGGCGGGATGGGGATAACCACCGTGCTGCGCGCGAGTAATATTTCCAATCCGAACCGGGCTTATACCACCATGGAAAGTTTGGATGGCACGGACGGCCTGCTGAACGGAGGAACTGTTGCGGATGGTGCATGGCACTGGATTGTTATTCGCTATGACGGCGAGACAGATACCGCGGATTATTTTGAAGACGGTCATCTGTATGATACGGAGACCGGAATTTTTTCTCTAACCGACGGACTGCGCAAAGTATTTATCGGAAATGGCCTGGATGGTCAGATGGGCGACATTCGCATTTATAATGGTGCTTTGAGTTATACCTTGGATGGAACCGGTGATGTCGTTGGAGGCCAGTTGGCCACTGTTACGGAAAACTGGGGCGTTGAGTATGCTGTCTGTCCGTCGGATTATCAATTGTATCCCCGTGACCGGGCCACCGATACGGCGGTTGTTCAAATCAGCGGAGCGGTAAGCAACGGTGCTGTGTCTTCTGTTTTGTTACGTGTTTTTCGGGATGACGTGTTGAGCAGTACGGCGACCCAGTCTCTGGTGTTCGTGGATGGGGCCGCTCCGTTTGCGTTCGACACCACGATTGCTGCCGAGACGAATAACTATGATTTTGAAATCCTGCTTTCAAAAGACGGCCAGGAAAACCTGGTGCGGCGCGTCGAGGATGTGGTGGCGGGAGATGTGTTTGTTATTCAGGGCCAGTCCAATGCGGATGCTCGTCTGTATGACGGATCGGCCAGTGAAAACGAAAGCCCGTTTATTCGCACCTTCGGAATGAACAGCGACGTCGCTGAGGTGACCGAAACAACTCGGAAGTGGTTTTTAGCCAAGGGTGACGGAAGCCGCGGCATTCCAGGCGGGGTCGGGCAGTGGGGACTGCGCATGGCGCGGCTGTTGGTCGATGAGTATCAGGTGCCGGTGGCCATTCTTAACGGTGCGCATGGCGGGCGGCCCATTGATTTTTTCCAGCGCAACGACGCGATGGCGAAGGATTTGAATACAAACTACGGCCGGTTGCTCTACCGGGCGCAAGCGGCCGGCGTGGCCGATGCGATCCGCTCGATTCTGTGGTATCAGGGTGAATCCGATCAAGGAGACGGCGACGTCCATGAAACCGGTTTTGTTGCGCTGTATACTGACTGGAAAGAAGATTACCCGTCGGTTGAACGGTTTTACATTCATCAGGTTCGCGTTGGGTGTGGTGTGGACAAGAATGATGTGGACCTGCGTGATCGGCAGCGCTGCCTGCCGGATACCTATCCGGACATGACGGTTATGTCGACGACCGGGGTTAACGGGCATGAGGGTTGTCACTATTTTTATGAAACCGGATATAAGGAAATCGGGAATCATATCGCGGCGCTTGTCGCGGTTGACCTGTACGGTTCAGCCAATACGGCGAATGTAACGGCTCCCAATGTCGATTATGTTTATTTCAGCAAACCGACCTGCGATGAGATTACGGTTGTGGTGCGTAAGCCGGAGGACCTGTTAACCTTTGATGCCGCTGCTTCTGCGGATTTTCTGCTGGAAGGTTCGCCGGTCGCGGTGACAAACGGAGTCATCGGGGCGAACAATACAATGGTTCTGTCGCTGGACGGCGATGCGTCCGGTGCGACCGGCCTGTCTTATACCGGGCATAGCTATGACGGCGCCTGGGTGACGAATGCCGCCGGTGTCGGCCTGTTGACATTCTATAATGTTCCGGTTCGGAAAGGCGATTCCGACAATGACGGGCTTGCGGATGAGTGGGAGGCGCATTTTTTCGGTGATGCAATGGGTGCGTCGCCCAATGAGGATTCGGATTCGGACGGACAGAGCAACCTGCAGGAATATATCGCCGGCTGTGATCCGACCAGTTCGAACTCATTTTTTTCGGCTCGCTTAAGTTCTGACTGTGTCCTCGGTTGGAATGAGGTTTCCGGGCGGGTTTATTCGGTCTATTGGACATCCAACCTGCTTGGCGGGTTCCAATGCTTGGAAAGCAATATTCCCTGGACGGGTTCCGGGTTTGTCGATGCGGCGCATCATGCGGAGCCGCTGGGATTTTACCGGGTTGAGGTTCAGCTTCAATAACCCGTACGAATTTGTTCGGTGCGCCATGTCTATTATTCTCCAGGAACATTGTGCTGCAGTGGTCGTGATGTAGGCATTCAATATGGAGCTTAGGACGTGTGGATTGTTTGGGCGATAGGGTTAAAGATCATGCGAGTGAATAAGGTTTTAGCGAGCGTTTTTCTTTTTGCGGCAGCGTTGCATGCGGGTGACGTAGCTTCGAGGTGGAGCTTCAATCAGGAAGGCTTGAGCGGGTTGACTTTTAAGAGCGGTGCCGGAATTGAAGAGGCTTCTTCGCCTTCTCGCCGCGGGGTGCTGTCGTTTGGGGAAAACTCCGGAGTTGCCTCCTTGAACAGTGGACTGATACCGGAAGATTTTGATGAGAATAATTTCACCTTCAGCCTGATGTTCCGGTGCGATCCGCTTCCTCCAATCGGCAGTGCGTCGGCAGAGGATCAGAGTCTGTTTAAAAGCGAGCGTTTGAGCATGGTTGTTCGTCGCGGGAATGACGGCGGCAATGCCGGCACCATTTTCGCCATGCTGCAGGTTGGGGCAAAAAAAGTTTTGTTTAAGCCGAATGTGCGAGTCGATGACGGGCGGTGGCATCGCGTGACGCTGAGGTCGGATGCCCGGAAAAATCGCGTGCAGGTTTTCCTCGATGGTCAGTTGCATGCGAGTCGCGATGTGGAGGGATCTGCTCCGCTGCTTGCAACGGCCGAAGAGTTTGTTTTGGGGCCTGCTCCGGCAGCGCAGGTGGATGAGTTGAGTATCCATAATGTGGCGCTGGATGATGCGGCGGTGCGCAGTGCTTTTAATTATGCTTATTACGGGGTGGAGGATCGCAACCTGCAGGCGGGGATCGATTCGGTTCGAATCTTTATTCCCGCGAATCAGCCGGAGTTTTGTGCGCGCTATTCCCAGATCTTTGCCAGGCATTTGATGGGGCGTGCGCCGGCGGTGAAGGTGTCGTTTGAATCGCAGCGTCCGCTGCGCCCGGCGGAACGCGGCGAACTGCTTCTTGTGGCCGGCGTTGCCGGCGTGGACGCAGGGGCCGATGCGCTTTTGCGGGAAGGGCTTCCCCGGCTCCCGAGTGTGGACCGTCCGGGTCCGGAGGGCTTTTCTCTGAAGGTGGCGCCGTCCGGTGACGGGCTGACGGCATGGGTGGCCGGAACCGATGAGCGGGGCGTTTTGTATGGTTTGGGTCGCCTTCTTCTCCTGTCGCAAAAAGAAGGGTTTCGTGTTGGATGGCCGCAGGCGCTGGAGGTGGTTTCCGCCCCGCGCGTGGAGCTGCGTTCTGCGAACAGCGGGGCGTTTAAGCTTTCGATGGATGTTTCCTTGGCAAAGAAAACCGGGGCCCGCGCATGGAGCGTTGCGGAGGGCATCACCTATTGGGAAGAGTCGCTTCTGTTCGGCGTTAATTTTTACACCTACGGGCGAGGTCGGGTGACGCCGGTGAATTTGGAAAGCTATCGGAAGGATGGTCGCGGAATCGCCCTCGCGACGGATCAGGTCTGCGCGGATTATGGGATGCATATCTGCATTTCGCAGTCTGTAAACGGGCTGGGGCGATCCAATATGAAGCCGGGCTGGAATGCGTTGAATATTGCCGGCCAGGAAGATCCGCACCTGGCGTGCATGTCGATTCCCGAGGCTCGCGAGGCGATCATCGAAACGTGGGAAATTTATGCAAAAGAGAGCCAGCGGCTCGATTCCGCCTTGCTTGCGGCGGCGGATATTGCCGGCTGCCATTGTGAGGCGTGCCGCAAAGACTGGCCGAAGATGTATTATGAGCTGTGCTGTGATATCGCGGAGGTCGTTCATCGCTGGAAGCCGGATGCAAAACTCTATTTTTCCAACCAGGAAATGAGTTTTGAGCAGAACGAGGAATTGTTCGAGTTAGTGCGCAGGGATCGCAACAGCCCGCTGGCCGGATATATTTACGCCCCCGCCGGCAGCGAAAATTCGACTTATGGATATTTGCTGAAAAACCCGCGTTGGGATCGCTATCCGGGACTTTATCCCGACAGCACGTTTTTGAAGTCCCGGCTGAGCTACCTGCAGCCGGGGCAGGATATTGTGTCGTTCCCGGATATTAGTCACTGGAAGCGGGCCGAGTGCGGCGTGGCGTATGCCGATCCGATCATTTCCGAGGTTTACCCGCGCCGGACGTACACCGCCCGTCCGCTGGCGTACTCTAAAGCTTTTGATGAGCGCATGGCATATTGCTCTGGGGTTTCTGGTTATTCCGAAGGAAACCATGACGACTTCAATAAGTATTATTTGATGCGGCTGGCGTGGGATCCGGATCTCGAACCCCGAGAGATTGCACGGGAATATTACGCTTATTATTGCGGTCCGGAGGCCGGTGAGCTGCTCGCAGATGCGGTTTTTCTCGGTGAGCAGATTCGTGAAAACCCCTTCCGCAGGAGCGGGGAAACTATTCGCCGCTATCGTCAGCTCGTACAGCAGGCGGGGGATTGCATGCCGCCAGAATATCTGGCGGGGAACTGGCGTTATTACCAAATGGATGTGCGTTCGCTGATTGATTTGTATTTGTACGAACGCATGAAATTTCAGCAGCAGCAGGTGAAGCAGGCGGAGCAGCTGATGCGGGCTGCCGGAGACAGCGCGGATCCTTCTGTGCGGCTGCGTGAGGCGCAGGATGTTCTTTCCGGCCAGTTTGAATCGGATCTGCTCGATCAGGCGCGCGTCGCAGATGACATTACTGACAAGGCCATCGGGCTTCGTTCGTACGCTTTGAAGGTTGCGGACAGCGGCGATGTGGCGGGTGTTTATTGGCTGAAAGATCAGATTGAAATGATCCTTCAGCAAAGCGGTGCGTATGCGCAGTGCCGAATGATTCAGGGCGTTCTGAATTATGATCAGGTCGGACCGGACGAATTTTATGACAACTGCGGGACGATCGACCAGCAGCCTAATTATGATTTTGAAAGTGGTGAGCTGTATTATGGAACCGGCTCCTGGCCGAAAGAGACTCGGCCGTCACAGCGGTGGTATAACTACTCGTTTGAGGCCCAGGACGGCCTGGAATTTTCGTATAGCGGTCTGGACACAAATGCTGAATATACAGTCACTGTGACCTGGCCGAATCCGACAGGCGTCAGTTTTGCGCTCAACAGTCCCAACGCGTTTTATGTTGAAGCCGATGGTGTTCAGGTTGGGATGGTAACTCCGCCGGATCGGGTTGAGCAGTTCTCATTTGACTTGCCGGTTGCTGTTACGCAGGACGGAATCCTCAATGTTGCGTTGCGAAAAGTGACGGGGCAGAGTCGGTGCACCTGTATTTCCGAAATATGGGTGAGGAAAAAAGACAAAGCAGATTAGAGCATTGTAATATTGAAGTGCGGTAATACTTTGCGACACTCATGCTTTATGGGTGTTGTAAGCGGAGATGTTCTGTCAGAGAGCAATAGATGCTTGCCTCAGCTCACCCCTTAGGTTGCACGGAGCTATAATGTGCATATCACAATGTTTCAACGTTGGCTTTGTGATTTACGCTATACCGGAAATTACGAACCCGAGAAACGGGGGCGCCGTCAGCTTATGAAGCACAAACGTGAGCAGTGGCTGTCCTTGACCTCGATAGCATGCGCCATCCTGAAGCACGGCGACGCATGGTTGGAGAAGAGAAAGGATGGAGCGGTAGACTGTTTTTTAGATGCTGAGAAAGCAGGGTTTCCAATCTTTGGAAACCCTGCTTTGCATCCGGAGGCTTAGGCTAAATCGTCCGGAGTGCAGTGGTCGTAGCACTCGAACGGAATGCCGAGTTCCTCGGCCAGGGCTTTGAGCGATCCGAGATGGTCGCCGAAGGCGGTCATCGGATGGTTGGTGTGCAGGTACCATTCGATTTTTCCGCACATGCGCACATAGTGCTGCGGCCAGTCGGGGCTGCAGTTGGCGGTTCTCTCTTTCCACTGTTCTTCGGTCGGCACGTCGGTGACGCCGCGGCCTGCGCAAAGGTAGAGCTGATGGTTGCGGTAGGAATAACGCGCCCAGGTCACCACGCCCGGTTTGCGGACGACGACGGAGCTGGTTCCGCCGCCAGCCTTGAAGTACATCGGCGTCTGGCGCTCGGACCACGCTCCTTCAAGAGTCTTGTTGCTTCCCTTGGCGAAATAAGGGGCCAGTGCGCCGGAGTTGACGAGCCAGTAGAGTCCGTCTTTCCAGTAGCGCAGGTCATTGAATCCGGCCGGTTTGCCGCCGCTGAGCAGCTTCAGGGTCTGCATGGCGAGCGCGGCACCGTCATCGGCTTCGGTGGCAACGACGACCGTTTTTCCGTCACCGTCCGGGCGCAGTTTGTTGTTGAGAATTCCGAGCGTCAGGTCGGTGGCCGGGTAATGCTCAATCCAGTCGAGCTGGTCCTGTACGCCCATGCAGGTGAGACCGTAGCGTTCCTTGAGCTCCAGCAGCGCGTAGTAGACTTTCATCTGAAAGAGAACCATCTCTTCTGTCAGTGCTTTTTTCGGGTTCTTTCCGAGTTTGAATTCCATGCCGTTATCTTTCAGGAATTTAAAGGCGGCTTTGGCTTTTTTCAGCGGCACTTTCTCCGCCATTTTGGCGAGGCGCAGGCCGTCGAAGCTTTCGCGAGCCATTCCGAAGATCGACAGGAAGTCTGCATCGGAAATTTTATTCCACATCTGCATGGAGCGCGGGCCGACCGCGCCGTAGATGGATCCTTTCAATGACGCGGCGGCCTTTCTGGCGCGCTGCTGGTCTTTCTCGGAAACCGCTACATCAATCAGTTTCGGAAGTTCCGGCTGATAGCTCCCTTTGTTCAGGAATGTGCTTAAGGCTTCTTTGTATTCATCGTGGTTGGAAAAATCCTCCACAAAGATACGGCTGGTTTCCACGCCGACCTGAGAGAGGCCGCCCTGCGCGGCGAGCAGCCCGACGGCTCCGGGGAAGTCGGGAAGGATGCTGCCGAGCATCAGTTTCGGAAGGTCGGATGGCAGCTGCCACATTGGAGAAACCGTAAAGTCCGGATAAGCCCAGCCGGCGATGAAGTTGATGAAACGGCTGCCTTTGGCTTTTTTGATGATTTTCAGGCCTTCGGCGACGCTGGCCACCGGTTTGGTCGGGTTCAGCACATTCGGGGTCCAGCCGCAGGCTTTGATCACGGCCTTGATTTCTTTGAGCTGTTCTTTTGCAACGGGCCAGACTTCGGCAATTGCGCTGTCGCGTTCATCCAGCGGGATATAGATATCAACAACTTTACTCATGGTTATTCTCCTTATGATCGGCTTTTGATTTGTTTGAGTTTTTTCATCAGCTGCGGTTCTTCCTGCCCGAAGAAGTCGTGACAGCGTTTGTAAATGGAAAAGAGTTCGCGGTAGACGTTGGATGCTTCCGGGTTCGGCGTGAACGTTCGGGTGAACGGCTGGGTCATTTTTTCAACGGCTTCGGTGACGGTGTCGAACCCGCCCCGCGAGCTGCCGGCCGCCACAGCGCCGAAGATCGCGGAGCCCAGGGCGACCGCCTGGCCGGAGGCCGCCGTTTTGACGGGCAGTTCCAGCACATCCGCGAATGTCTGCATTACGAGGTCAAAGCGAATCAGGCCGCCGCAGGCGACCAGCTCAGTAACCGGCACGTTGTTGTCGAGATAGGAATCGACGATGATCTTGGTTCCGAAGGCGGTGGCTTCGATCAGTGCCCGGTAGACTTCTTCCGGTTTCGAGGCGAGGGTCAGCCCGAGAATGGTTCCGGACAGGTTGGTGTTCATCAGCACACTGCGGTTGCCGTTCATCCAGTCGAGAGCGACGAGGCCGCTTTCGCCGGGCTTGAGCTCGGCGGCTTTACTTTCGATTTCCAGAATCGGTGTTTCCATAAAGGTTTTTGCAAACCAGCCATAGATATCGCCAACGGCGGCCTGGCCGGATTCATAACCGTAAAAGCCCGGCATGATGCCGTCTTTAACAACGCCGGCATAGCCGTTGAACAGGTGAAGATCGTTGGACGGAAGCATGTGACAGCCGGAGGTGCCCATGATCATGCAGAGCGGTCCGGCATCGGAAACCCCCATGCCGGGCACGCCGCTGTGCGCGTCGATGATCGCAGCGGAAACCGGCGTTCCGGCTTTCAGCCCGCTCTCGGCGGCGAAGGCTTCGGAAACCACACCGGCTTCTTCGCCGGCCGCGACAATGCGGTCGATGATTTTTCCGTTGAGACCGGCGAGTTTCGGATCGAGTGCAGTCAGAAATTCTTCGGATGGATTGCCGAGCTCTTCACTCCAGAGGCCTTTATAACCGGCGGCGCAGGCGTTGCGGCTGAAGCTTCCGGTGATCTGCTGGATGATCCAGTCGCCTGCTTCAATGAACAGGTCGGCGGCTTCATAAACTTCCGGTGCTTTTTCGAGTGTTTCCCAGCATTTTGGAATCAGCCACTCACTGGAGATGATGCCGCTGTAGTAGTCGAGAAATTTTTCGCCGCGGGCATGGGCGATTTCGTTGACGCGGTCGGCCTGAGGCTGGGCGGCGTGATGTTTCCACAGCTTGACCCATGCCTGTGGATTGTCTTTGAACTTGTCCAGTTCGCAGAGCGGAGTGCCGTCCTGCTTGATCGGCAGAACAGTGCATGCGGTGAAGTCGATTCCGATTCCGATGATCTGATCTCCGTCGACTGCTTTAAGAACTTCGCGGATGACGGTGAGCGCACCATTGCGATAATCCGCCGGGCACTGCAGGGCAAATTCCGGCGGAAGTTTCTGGCCGCTGCCGGGCAGGGTGTCGGTCATGACGCCGTGGGCGTAGGTATAGGTGGCTTCAGCAATCTCTGCGCCGGTTTCACAGTCAACAATCAGTGCGCGAACCGATTCGGTTCCATAGTCGAGTCCAAGAGCATAACGGTTCATACCGGAATTCCTTTGTTTGATGGTTCTTTTCAGGAAAAGCGATTATGAGTGAGCACTCCATGTTTACAGATGCATCAAATTATCCTATTTTTGTCGTATCTTATGGAAACAGCTTCTTATGAAAAAGTCGGGTTGTCTGAACAGGTGGAATATTCCTGTCCGCAGCGCTGGGAACCGCTGGATGCCGATTTTCGCATTAATGCTTTTGGGATTCATGAGGTGATGCCTCCGGTTATGGTCAATCGTCCGGATGGAACGGGCGACTGGCTCTTCATCCTGTTTCATGATGCCGGACAAGTTGTATTTTCAGATGATTGTCATGATGTGGAGTCCGGGGCTTTAGTCTGCTGTCCCTACGGAGCAGGGCATCGTTACGGACAGGAGGCCGCACAATGGGATCATTCATGGATTCACGTCGACGGGCCGTGGGTGAAGGACCGTCTGGAAGAATGCGGGGTTCAGGACGGCTCCATTTTAAAACTGGAGCATCCCAGTGCGATGGAGAATTGCCTGTGGCGGCTTTATGAAGAACTGACCAGCCACCATCATCCCGATTCGGTAATCCTTAAGAATGTTTTTCACAACTGGCTGAGGGAGCTGATGCGTGATGTGAACGAAGGCGTGTCGCCCTTTGTTCCTGAAAAAATTCGGGACGTAAAACAGTACCTCGACCAACACGCCTGCCGTCCGGTGACGTTGCAGCTTCTGGCTGAGAAATCCGGCATTTCTGTTCCGCATCTGTGCGCGGAATTCCGACGCTGTTACGGGGATTCTCCAATCAATTATCTGATTGGGTTGCGTTTGAAGCAGGCGCGCTATCTGCTGCTCGACCGTGGGCTGAGCATCGGCGAAATCGCGGCTCGCGTCGGCTACGACGACATCTACCACTTTTCCAAACTGTTCAAAAAACACTTTGGCGTCAGTCCGCGCGCGATGCGCACAGCTTAAACTCTATAGAGTGTTCTGCTGCTGTTTCCGCCATTGGCCGGGCGGCAGCCCATGGGCTTTGCGAAAGGTGCGGACAAAGTGATTCACATCAGGATAACCGCAGATGACGGCAACTTCTTTTACGGAGAGATACGGAGTCATAAGGGCTGACCGGGCGGCTTTCATCCGCTGTTCATGGAGATAGCGCATCGGGCTTGTTTTCAGGTGGGTCCGAAAGAGCAGGTGCAGGTTGCTGGAGCTCATGCGGGTATGTGCGGCAAGTGTTTCGACGGTGATGGGTTCGTCGATGTGGTCGTTGATGTAGCGCAGGATAACGCGCAGCAGCGGCGGGGTCTGTTCGAGCTCCTGATGCAGGACATGCTGCTGCTGAAGCTGTTCAAGGATGGCTGCCATGACGAGGTTTGCGGCTTCCGGTGCCGCCTGTGTCTGACTGAGAGAGATGGCGGAGAGCAGCAGCATGCTTTGTTCGATGAATGAAATGTCCGGCAGCGCGACGACATGGGGTTCGGCGCAGACAAGAGTCGGGGGAGCAGTGAATCCGCAGTATACGGTGTCGATGTGGCCGTGCGAGATCTGGTCATGAACCTGATGGGCGGGCATGGCAATGATGTCGCCGGGGTGGGCGGTCAGGGTTTGTCCGTCGACATGAACCTCGCAGGTCCCTTTGCGGATCAGGATCAGTTCCATGCATTCATGCGCATGTTCGCGAACATTTTTGGCTCTGCGGTGAATTCCGGCAAAAAGCAGTGTGATTTCCTGATTCGCCGTCCTTGCATACTCCGAGGTTTCCATGGAGTAAAATTTTGTAGCAATATGCTATTTCTTGTCAATATGCCATATTGTGATTTTTCTGCCGGTCGCGGCATACTGGTTCTGCTGGAAATCGAATTGGAAAATGAATTTATCGAAAAGTAGCCGTATGGAGAAAATAAAGAAACCGGTTCAGCTTCTGCTGGATACTGATATGGGCAACGACATTGATGATGCGCTTGCATTGGCAATGATTCATGCTCTTCAAAGCCGAGGGGAGTGTGAGCTGATTGGCGTGACTGTAAGCAAGGATAATCCGTACGCTGCCATGTATGTGGATCTGATCAATACCTTCTATTCCCGAGGGAACATTCCGATCGGCTGTGTCGCAAACGGAGCAACTCCGGAAGAGGGAACGTATGCCCGTCAGGTGGTGGAATTGGCGGATGACGCGGGTGTCCCTTTGTTTGAGCGGACGATGGGAGATCCGGCGGAATATCCGTCCGCAGTTGCGATGACCCGCCGTCTGCTTGCTGCGTCTGACGACGAGGCGGTGGTGGTGCTGATGATCGGGTTTTCCACCAATATGGCCCGTCTGCTGGAAAGCAGTCCGGACGAGCATAGCGAGCTGGGCGGGCTGGAGCTGTTTAAGAAAAAAGTCAGTCATGTCGTGATGATGGCCGGAGAGTTTGCTCCGGACATTCTGGCGGATCCCATGCAGAAGAAGGCCGAGTTCAACGTCCGGCTGGATGTGCCGTCTGCCCGGGCTTTTATTGCCCGTTGTCCTCGCCCCATCTGGTTTTCCGGGCTGGAGGTCGGAAAGAGTGTCCTGTATCCGGCGGCAGCATTGGACGCCGATTACGGCTGGTGCACTTATCACCCGGTTGTGGAAGCGTATAAACGCTATCTGCCGATGCCGTATGACCGGCCGACCTGGGATTTGACGGCAGTGCTTTTTGCAGTTCGTCCGGGACAGGGATATTTCGGGGTTTCCGAGCCGGGTCTGGTTAATGTCGATGAAAACGGATATGTTCGGTTTCGTCCGCATCCAGACGGATTGCACCGCTATTTGACGGTCAATGATCAGCAGCGGGTACTGGTCGGTGAGGTTCAAAATGAACTGGCAGCACAGCCGTGTGAGGCTGAGACAGTTTTAGCTTAAGGAACGGATATGGGACTGACGGTATTAGACTACATTGTGCTGGCCGGCTATTTTGCGGCGATGGCCCTGATGGGGGTTTATTTTTCGAAACGCAATAAAAACACCGAAGAGTATTTTGTCGGCGGGCGATCATTTGCCGGCTGGGTGATCGGGTTGAGTCTGGTGGGAACATCCATCAGCTCCGTAACGTTTCTTGCATTTCCGGCGGATGCATTTAAGACCGCCTGGCTGCGTTATCTGCCGTCGCTGGGGCTGCTGGTCGCCGTGGCGGTGGCCGCGGTTTTTGTGCTTCCGATTTACCGGCGGCTTCGTCTGACAACGGCCTATGAATATCTGGAGCATCGGTTCGGCCCGTCTGTCCGCGTGTATGGCGCGGTCGCGTTTGTGATCGGGCAGCTGCTGCGGTTGAGTATTATTTTGTATCTGGTTTCGCTGCTGGTTCATGAGATGACCGGCTGGAACCTGACATTCTGCATCATCGGATGCGGTGTGTTTGTTGCATTCTACACCATTGTGGGTGGTATTGATGCGGTGATCTGGACCGATGTAATCCAAACGGTTGTGCTGGCTCTCGGCGGCGTGATCTGTGTGTGTGTGATTATCCATCAGCTGCCGGGTGGGCTGGGACAGATTTTTTCGGTTGCGCTGGCCGATCATAAACTGGCGATTGCCGATATGCAGCCGGACGGTACGCTTCAGCCGGTCGGGTGGGGGCTTTCTTTGAGCAGCAAAACCGGAACGATGCTGTTAATTTACGGGATTGTCGGTTTCCTCACAGAATATATGAGCAATCAGAATGTGGTGCAGCGCTACGCCGCTTCCAAAAGTACTCGTGAGGCTCGTAAGGCCATGATTGTGTGTGCGGGTGCGAGTGTTCCCATCTGGGCGTTTTATATGTTTCTCGGAACATCTCTTTATGTGTTTTTCAAGGTGTTTCCGGTTGATGCCGCTTCGGAAATGCTCAGTGGCGTTCGCAAGGCCGAGCAGGTCCTTCCGTTCTTTATTATCCATTATCTTCCCCCGGGAGTTACCGGACTGGTGATTGCCGCCGCCGTGGCGGCGGCAATGTCCTCACTCGATTCATCCATCAACTCCATTTCCGCGGTGGGAGTGACGGATCTTTACAGACGATATTTTGCCAAGGGGAAAAGCGACGGACATTTCATGCGGGCGGCCTGGAGCATGGCTGTGGTGACAAGTGTGCTGATGATTGTCGGAGCGATTGTTCTTGCGAAAACAGAGACCAAAACGCTTCAGGATGCGGCGACGATTGTCGGCTCCCTGCTGGGGGCCGGACTGCTCGGGATGTATATACTCGGTTTCTTTACCCGGCACGGCGATGCCCGCTCGGTGTGGGTCGGCATCCTGTTTACCGTGATTTTTACGGCGTGGACGGTGGTTGCGGACCGCTGCCCGGACCTGCTGCCGGAGGCTTTGGCCATTCCATTCGATCTCTATTACACCGGCATCATCGGAAACATCCTGATGTTTGTAACCGGATATTTGCTCAGCCTTCTTTTGCCGCGGAAAAAACGTGAGCGACTGGATGAACTGACTGTTTGGGGTGCCCGTTGATTCAAAAAAATGATGTAGAAAAACGAAGGAAATGAAATGAAACCGATTTGTGGAATTATACCGCCGGTGGTGACCCCGCTGGCTGCGCAGGACCAACTGGATGAGCCGGGGCTGGAGCGACTGATTGAACATATTCTGGCCGGTGGAGTCCACGGTCTTTTTATTCTCGGCACCACCGGAGAGGGACCGGACTGCAGCTACGCAGTCCGGCGGGCGATGATCGACCGGACCTGCCGGCAGGTTGATGGGCGTGTCCCGGTTCTCGTAGGGATTACGGACACATCGTATGCGGAATCCGTTTCGCTGGCGAACTATGCTGCGGAGTGCGGTGCGGATGCCGTAGTGGCGGCCCCGCCATATTACTTTTCGGTCGGACAGCCGGAGCTACAGGACTATTTTCTGGACCTGTTTGATAAAATGCCGTTACCGGTGATGCTGTACAACATGCCGTCCTGCACCAAGGTGAATATCGGGATCGATGTGCTTCGCAGGTTGTTGGAGCATCCCAATATGGCCGGGTTCAAAGACAGTTCCGGGCAGATGGTTTATTTCCATCTGGCGCTGCGTCTCTTTGCTGATTATCCGGAGAAAAGCATTCTGGTCGGCCCGGAGGAACTGCTGGCTGAATCCACGTTGATGGGCGGACATGGAGGCGTAAGCGGCGGAGCCAACGTGTTTCCGAAGCTGTATGTGAATTTATATAACGCGGCCCGAGAAGGGAACCTTTCCGAGACCCGTCGACTGCATGAACTTGTAATTCGAGTGACCGACCTTTATCGGGTTGGACGACATACTTCGTCGACGATCAAGGGGATTAAAGCCGCGCTCGGCTGTTTGGGAATCTGTTCGGACATCATGCTGGAACCCTTCCGGCATTTCTTTGCGGAGGACCGCAAACGGGTTCAGGCAGTGCTGGATGAGCTTCTGCCTAGAATGACATAAGACGAGGAAAAATGATGAATAAATACAATTGCTTCAAATTGATTTTATCAGGGTTTGTCTTTTTCAGTTTCAATGCCGTGCTTGGGGTGGATTTCAGCAGTGTGCCGGGAACGGTTCTGGACTACCAGCCCTTGGATTATGATTCGGGATACTCCGCTCCGCGCGTGTTTATTTCCGACCCGGAAATTCTGGTTCTGTCCAATGGAACCTATCTCGCCGCACATGCGCTGGCCGGACGAAGTTCCAATTCCGATGATTCCGGAAAGACTACGGTTTTCCGTTCCACGGACAAGGGAAGTTCCTGGACGGAGCTGACCACGATCCATGGCATTCTTCGGGGCAGTCTGGTGGAATACGGTGGGGCGGTTTATCTGCTGGGGTCGTTGAACGACGATGGCGGCGGCGTTGTCATCTGCAAATCCACCGATCAGGGAGACACCTGGTCCAGGTCGGCAACATTTGCGATAAGCGGGCTGGCGACTCCGAACAACCCGGTGGTTTTCAATGGCCGCCTGTGGAGCGCCGGCGGCCGGTCCAGTTTTTCCGCGCCGGTCGAATCGAACTTTCTCGCGGAAGCCTCCTGGACCAAAAGAAACGGATTTCCGGCACCGCAGGATGACTGGCCCTCCGGCATCGCTTTTCTAGGCGAGGGGCAGCTGGTTGCCTCGCCGGACCTGGGGCTGTATATCATGCCGAAAGTCAAAGGATATCCCTACACAACATTGGCTGCAGTGGACGCATCAACAGGACTGGTGTCATTTGATCCGGATACGGATTTTGTTTCCTTGCCCGGTGCGGAGAAAAAGTTCGGTGCGGCCTATGATGCGGTGTCCGGTAAGGCTTATGTGCTGAGCAATCCGATTCTACCGATTCATGAAAATTCAGGTATAGCTCTGGATATGATTCGCAATACCGCGGCATTGCTCAGTTCCAGTGATTTGCGCAACTGGAATGTTGAAAGAATAGTTATCTATTCCACCGACGAGGAGCAGGACGGGTTCGGCTACATGAACTTTGACGTTGACGGATCGAATATGGTGATTGCCGCACGAACCGCCTTTCCGGTCGGCAGCGATGACCCGGAAAGGGGACACGATTCCAACCTTCTGACATTTCATGTCATTCCGAATTTCAGAAACGCCGCGCCGGATCACGTCCTGAAACTCTCGGGTGAGAATGTGCTGCGGTATGAAAAAACGAATTACGAAGATGCGCCGCTGGGAGACTTTGCTCTGGGCTCCACATTTGCCGGAGCAGCGCTGACTTCTCCGGACGGATTCGGCAAGGCGTCCAATGGAGATGTTTACATTCACGAAAGCGGCGGACGGATCCTGCACTTTGATGCGTCCGGAAATTTTCTGGGGACCGTTGATGATTCCCCGGTCACATTCCAGGCCTCGGCGTTGAGTATGGATCAGCCGGCAAACGGCGAATGCTCCTGGACCGGTTCGTCCGGCGGGAACTGGTTTGATTCTTCCAATTGGTATTACTGGGGGCGGGCCGACTCTGCGGGGGAAATTGCGGTTTTCGGCAGCGCATTGACCGGAACAACCGCTTTCACCGTGGATGAATCGTATACTCTTGCCGGATTCCGGTTCCTTACAACAAGATCCTGTACGTTTTCCGGTTCCGGCGGTTTGATGATTGAAGGAACCAATGCTCTTTTCGATATTTACAGGGGCTCCCATGAGATCGAACTTCCGGTGACGCTGAATCAGGATGCGCTGTTTTCTGCGAATCCCGGAACGGATTTAACAATAGATGGCGCCCTTGATTTGAACGGGAGCACGTTGACGGCGGAAGGTTCCGGCGAATTGAAAGTGGAAAACGGAAATGTTGCACTGAAAGGCGGATCATTCATTGTTGGTGGCGGATCTGTTGTGTTTACAAACACCCTGTGTCGGTTCGGCGGGGGGGCGGTGGAGTTTGCGGTTCCGGCCGGTTTTTCTCCGGAAGAAGGGGACAGTTTTCATCTTATGGAAGGCGATATTCCGGATGACATTGCGGATCATATCGTCCTGCCTGCATTGGCAGCAGGATTGACATGGGATACGTCCGCTCTTCTGTCCAGCGGGAATGTGTCTGTTATTGTGAAGGTGCCGGAAGAGTGGATGAGTCAATACGGCCTGGCGACAAGCGGGGTGGAGGATTTTATTGATTCCGATGGAGACGGAATGGACAACTACTCTGAATGGAAGGCGGGAACCGATCCGCTTGATGCTCATTCCTTTTTTACCTGCAGTGCTTCCGCAACGGCAGCCAATGGGTTCGGGCTGCATTGGGCCGGCCAGACCGGCCGCACATATCGGGTGGATTATTCCACAAACCTGACATCCGTTCCGGCTTTTACCACGCTTCGATCCGGAATTCCCGGAATAGACGGCCTGAATGAATTTGCAGACACAAACCGGACGGCATATCCATCTGTCTATTATCGAATTGTTGTCGAATAGTGTGTTTGGATTGAATGACGGTTTTTGAACAGGAAAACAAAATATCAGAAAGGTGATAAGTTATGGATCTGTCGAAACAGGTGATTGTATCGTGGCTGGCTTTGATTGGAATAGCCGTTGCCGGGAATTCTTCGTTTTATACGCCGGAGGAGGACCTCGGCGGGTTGACCTATCACCGGGCGGCCAATGATCAGTTGCCTAATGTGCTGATTATCGGGGATTCGATTTCGATTGGGTATACGACCCCGGTCATTGAAAAACTGGCGGGCATAGCCAATGTGGAGCGTATTCCCGTGAACGGCGGGGATACAGCGAGCGGCTTGCGAAGAATCAATCATTGGGTGGGGCAGAAAAAATGGGATGTGATTCATTTTAATTTTGGACTGCACGACCTGTGCTACCGCCACCCCGATTCCCCCAATCATGGTCACCGGGATAAGATCAACGGGACGATTGCGGTTCCGCTGGATCAGTATGAAAAGAACCTGGAACAGCTGGTCGCCCGGCTGGAAGCGACCGGCGCGGCCCTGGTGTGGGCTTCGACCACTGTGGTGCCCGATGGAGAACTCGGACGCATTGCGGGGGATGAAATCCGATACAACCAGGTCGCCGCCCGGGTGATGAAAAAACATCATATTGCCATGGATGATCTGCATGCGGTGACGGCGTCTTTCGGGCCCGAATTATTCCGGGCTTTCGGAGACGTTCATTATGTGAAAGCAGGGTATGAGGAACTTGCCGGTCAGGTTGCTGAATCAATTAAAAAAGCATTAGGTGAAAAAGTGAAACAGGGGTCGAATCATGAATAAAAGAAATATAGCGAAAATAGGTTTGGTTGGTGTCAGTGCCTGTGTGTCCGGTTGGGGCGGTCAGGTTTTCGGTGAAGAGCATGCCCGTCCAAATATTGTGTTCATGCTGGCAGACGATCATGGTCCCTGGGCGTTCGGGCGCGGCGGAAGCAGTGATGCAATAACGCCGAACCTTGACCGGTTGGCTGATGAAGGCGGCGTTTTTACGCATCTGTTCGGACCGGCAGCGGTTTGCAGTCCGGGGCGGGCATGCCTGATCACCGGACGATACAGTACGGAGGTGGGGGTGCCTGACTATCTGGGCGAAGATCCGCAAATAGGACTGGAGCAGGACTTCATGACGTGGCCTTCCCTGTTAAAGGACGCAGGCTACGCCACGGCGCTGTTCGGGAAGTGGCATCTGGGAGAGCAGGATCGTCATCATCCAACCGCCCATGGATATCAGGAGTTCAAGGGTTGGCGGATCGGTGCCGGCATTTCGAAGGATCCGGTGATTGAAATAGATGGCGAGGATGTGAAGGTCAAAGGGTATACCCCGGACATTCTGGCCGACTATGGAGTCGATTTTATTAAACGTCATAAGGATGCCCCGTTTTTGCTTTCGGTTCACTTCTGGGCGCCGCACGCAAACCACGGTGTGAAAACGGAAGGAGACAGAACCTGGCTCCCGTTGAAGGATGAGGATTGGCTTCTGTTCAAAGATCTCGATCCGGTGATTCCGAACCCCGATTATCCCAAACTGGATATTCACCGGGTGAAACGAATGACCCGCGAATATCTTGCTTCAGTTCACAGTGTGGACCGGAATGTCGGCAGAATTATGGCGGTTCTGGACGAACTGCATCTGGCTGATAACACGATTGTCATTTATACGGCGGATAACGGGTTTAACATCGGACACAATGGAATATGGCACAAGGGAAACGGCAGGAAAATTCTGACGAATAACCGGAGTGCCAGACCCAACCTCTGGGATAATTCCGTGCGGCTGCCGGGAATCATTCGCTGGCCGGGCGTGGTTGCTTCCGGGGAAGTGTACACCGATACGGTGACAAGTCTGGATTGGTTCCCGACCCTGTGCGCTGCTGCCGGCGTAGACTGCAGTGCGTATCCTGTGAGAGGCCGCAACCTTTACGGGTTTCTTCAGGGGCGTTCTGCAGATTGGAACAACAGTTTTTTCGGCCAGTATAAAATGTGGGACTGGAACCAGGGCGGGGCGGATATGCGAACCTATCGGACGCCCCGTTGGAAGCTGGTTCGGGACTTTAACGGGGTTATTTCTGATGAGCTCTATTATTTGTATGAAGATCCGAGTGAATGGCACAACCTGATTGATGTCAATGAGCCGCAGGTTCAGAAGTATAGGGAAATGCTGAACCGGAAACTGATGGAACAGATGCGGGAAATTGACGATCCGTCTTTGCCTGACAGTCATCGGGATTAGCGAAAATCGGCTGGCGGGTGCGCACTGAAAACTTTAGTGCTTGCATGCTATGAATAGTCGTTTGGTCATATGGTTTTACTGGTGAATGAGTGGATAATTATCGTTGTGAGTTAAAAAAGGTATTGAATGTTAACGGATAAGAATCGGAAGGAGTAAAGGATATGAATGTAAAAAAAGTAACGGTACAGTATATGGCATGGGCTTTGTTTGCCGGCATCATCGCAGTTCGTGCCGAAGTGGTTGCCTTGTGGGATTTTGAAGAGGGAACGGTTGATTCGAACATGGTTGTATCAACGGATTCAGTTTCCGGATTAATTGCCGTTCCTGCCACTGTAAATCCTCCAATATACATTGCGGGAGCCGATGGCGTTGCCAAGGGGGCCGGCATTCTTCGGGTGGAAGATGCTTCCGGACTTCTCAATGGGTTCTCGGAATTTCATATCAAGTTCGATATCGACCTGACTCAGGATGCGACAGGCGGAACGCAGGTTTTTCTGAGAAACGGCTGGGAGAAAGTTTCCTTTGATATTTACCTGCAGGCGGATAATACGATTCTTGCCTGGTTGGTCGATACAAACGGAACGGAGCAAACGGTCAAAGCGGTTGGTTCTGATTTATCGGCGGATGCCGGATGGCAGACGGTTTCGGTTGTCTGGGATGGTTCGGCGATGTCCATTTCAGTGGACGGTGCGGCACAGGGACTGAACAATACAACCGACACCTCTGTTGCTGTTGAACTGGGCGCTCTTCAGGCTGCCAATGTCGACCTGGCGATTGGAGGAGCGCTTCGTTCGTCCGGAACGACAACCCAGTATCTGTACGGCAGGATGGATAATATTATAATCAGCAATACGAGTGTTCTTCCTGTGTCTGCTTCTATTTCCAGCCTGGCTTCTGTTTCCGGAGATCTGATCCGGCTGACGGTCTCCACCGATTCTCCGGTTGATTTTTATCCGAAAAGCACGACCAACCTTGCGACTGCCGTCTGGACGGGAGTTGCTCATTCTGATGATGGCCTGAATCCTTTTGTGGTAACCAACCTGTCCTATTCAACCCAGGCAGGGGCCGACCGTGTCATTTACCTGGAAGCAGATTCCGCCGTCCGGTTTTTCGGGCTTGGTGAAGAATAAGATCTGTAAATATAAGTAGTGATGATGAATAAAATGTTTCACAGTTGTTTTTTCATGCAATGGGTTCTGTCGGCCGTTTTCGCTGCCGGAACCGCAGCCGCACAGGCGGGCGTTGTTGCGTACTGGGATTTTGAAGAGGGGTCGGCAGGAACCGCCGTTGTGTCGGCCGGAGACTCCGTCTCCGGGCTTGCAGCGGTTCCCGCGGCCGGAGACGTGCAGTATGTCGCTGGAAACGACAGTGCTGCCGCCATTGAATCCGGCATCCTGAAGGCGGAAGACCCCAATGGTATTTTGAACGGCCTGACCGAACTGAATATTACGTTCGACATCAACTTGGCGGCGGATGTAACAGGAGGAACCCAGGTTTGTGTCCGCAATGGATACAGTGACATTTCATTCAACGTCTATCTGCAGGCAGGTAATGCAATCCTGGCGCGGCTGACAGATGTTGATGGAAACGATCAAACGGTCAGGGCATATGGGTCGGACCTGTCAGCGGCCGTCGGCTGGCAGACCGTGTCTGTGGTTTGGACCGGCTCGGAGTTGTCGATTTCCGTTGATGGGGTCTTCCAGCTGCTGAACTATCAGGAGATTACCTCGGTTTCGGTTCCACTGGGCCGGTTGGTCGATTCCGATGCGGATTTTGGAATTGGAGGAATGATCCGGACCGATGGAACCACCAGCCAGAAACTGAATGGCAGCCTGGACAATATTGTAATTAGCAATACCGGTGCCGTCCCGGTGCTTTCGACCCATGCAGGAACCGTGGCTTCGTGGGATTTTGAGGAAGGCGTGACGGGCAGCAGCATTGTTGAAGCGTTGGATTCCGCTTCCGGGTTAACAGCGGTTCCTGCGACGGGGTCTCCGGTTTATGTGACCGGTTCCGGCGGCGGAGTTGCTGCCGGGGCCGGCATCCTGAAGGTGCCTGATTCGGCGAAGCGCCTGATTGGGTTTTCAAAATTTGAGATTATGTTTGATGTCGATTTGAATCAGGATGTAACGGATGGAACGCAGGCTTTTTTGAGAAACGGATACAGTACCGTTCCGCTGAATATATATCTTCAAAGCGATAATACGATTCTGGTCTGGTTAACGGATATAAACGGGAATGAGCAGATTACCAGGGCCTACCATTCGGATTTATCAGCCGCTGCCGGCTGGCAGACGGTTTCGGTTGTCTGGGATGGCCGGGCTCTTGCGATTTCGGTCGACGGAGTTGCCCAGCAGCTGAACAGCACGCCGAAAACCTTTGCGGTGGTTCTGTTGGATGAGCTGGCTGATCCTGATGCGGACTTCGGAATCGGCGGGATGATCCGTGCCAATGGAACGACCAGTCAGCAGCTGGATGGTTCACTGGATAATATAATAATCAAAACACCGGATCTGGTTGGAACGTTATCCTTTTTCGGTTTAGATGGATAATTGGATGTGTGTGATTTTTCTGGGGTAAAAGATATAATGAGTCCTTTTTGTTTTTTGATAGGTCGGCGCTGTGTTTTTCTGTATTTATGTTTTCTGTTTCTTTTCATTTTCACGGCCGGTTCTGAAACCATAGCCCAATGGGATTTTGAAAATGGATCCGGGACCGATGGAATTTCCGGGCTGACACCGTTGCCGTATGATTCCAGCGTTGTGACGCTGAACGACGGGGTGCTGCTGTTGGATAATCAGAATCGATCCGATGCCGAAGGGTCCATATGGGTCATTCCGGACGATCCTGTTTTGACCGGGCATGCCGATGGCGGATCGGGATATACTTCGCTGATTCTGGAAGCGGATGTGAAACCATCGGCAGTCAGCGAACAGATGCAGCTTATTCGAAAAATGGATGGAGAGCTCGGGTATCAACTTTTTATTCGAAAGGATGGCCGGATCAGTTTCCGGATACGAACCGACGAAGGAGCATTTGCTGCGACCAGTAAAAATGCAATAGCTGCGGACGGTCGGTGGCACCATATTGAGGCCGTTTGGGACAGCAGTCTTTGGAGTTATAACATACACCTTGCCGTGGATGGGGTTGTTGCCTGGAAGTCGACCAAAATTAAAAACCTGACCGATACGACGGGTCCGCTGACCATTGGCGGGCTGTATCGTTCGGCGGGGAATATCGGGCAGCGCTTTTCGGGGCAGATTGATAACGTTCAGATCAGCGTAGACCGTCCCGAAGTCATGCAGAAGCCAGGCAGGCCTCTCGAAGACCCGGCGGTTATGACCGGTCAGCATCTGACGAATCAGCCTGGGTTTTTGTCCATGCAGTTTGTGTATCAGGAACCGGTTACGCCGGAGTGTCATGCCGGCACTTTGGTGCAGCGCCCGGACGGTTCGGTGATGGCCGCCTGGTTTGGCGGTACTCATGAAGGACATGTGGATGTCCGGATCTGGCAGAGTGTGTTTGATGGATCTCGCTGGTCGGATCCTCGCGATGTTGTTGCTCAGGGAACGTTTAAAGACGGCAGTCCGAGTTCTGTCTTTAATCCGGTACTGTTCCAGTATCCGGATAGCGGTCCGATGCTTCTTTTCTATCTCAGTGGTAATTTTAATCCCGGAAATATGATGAGCAGCTATGATGGAGGCCGCACCTGGTCTGATTGGGTCGTTTTGCCGGGAGATATTCGAGGGGCTTCTAAAAATAAGCCGATTCTGTTGGATGACGGAACATTGATCTGTCCTGACAACGGGAATAAGGGGCTTAAGTTTGACCGGACCCGCGACTTTGGAAAAACATGGTTGGAGTCCGGCCTGACGCCGCCCGGCGAAATTGATGCGATTCAGCCGGCCCTTCTTGTGCATCAGGACGGCCGCCTGCAGGCGCTGGCCCGTTCTAAAACCGGATCCATTGTGACAACCTGGTCCGAAGACCAAGGGGCCACATGGTCTGCGTTGGAAAAAACATCTCTGCCGAATAATTATTCGGGAATTGATGCGGTGACGCTGTCCGATGGTCGGTTTGTGGTTGTTTATAATCATTCAGGTATGAAGAAGAATGGTGGTTGGGGAGCCCGCACGCCGTTGAACATTGCGGTGTCAGACGACGGAATTAACTGGTCGGCCGCTGTCGTCCTTGAAGACGAAGAGGGAGAATATTCCTATCCGGTGATCATTCAGTCTTCAGACGGAAGGCTGCATGTGCTCTACACGTGGCATCGCCTGCGCATGAAGCATGTGGTTCTTGATCCCGAAGCCTTTGAGCTGGCTCCGATCGTCGACGGAAAGTGGCCGAGCTTCTGAGTTTTCTGAACAGAACCCGCAGGTGTTTCCAATGATTGAAAAAAAACGGAACTTGCGGGGTTCATGCTTTCCAAGGTTTGGAATATTTATTCCGTCGTTGAGTCCGGCTGTTTCGGCAGCCGGTATTTCTCATGAGGTGCTTTTGTTGGTTACAGTATGTTCTGCTGCTGCTTCCGCCACTGTCCGGGCGGAATCCCGTGTATTTTCCGGAAGGTTCGAATGAAATAATTCACATCGGGATATCCGCAGATGGCGGCAACTTCTTTGACAGACAGGTACGGAGTTTGCAGTGCGAATTTTGCGGCCTGCATACGCTGGGTGTTTAAATATTGAAGCGGGCTGGTGTCGAGGTGTTCCCGGAAGAGCATCTGAAGGTGGCTGACGCTCATGTGCATGTGATCGGCAAGCTCCTTGATCAGCAGAGGTTTGTCCAGATTGTCATCAATGTACCGCAGGGTAACCCGTAGCATCGGCGGAATTGTTTTCTGTTCTTCGTGAAGAGAATGCTGGTGCCGGAGCTGTTTGAGAACAGCGGAAAAGACGGTGTCTGCGGCATCTTCTGCTGCCTGAAGCTGGCTGAGACGTATAGAGACCAGCAGCATCATGCATTTTTCAATAAAAGCAGCATCGGGCAGCGGAATCACGTGGGGCTCGGGAAATGTCAGCGATGCCGGTGCATTGAATCCGCAGAAGACCGTTTCGATCGGTTCTTCTGCGGCCTGGTCGTGCACCTGATGTGCCGGCATGGTGATAATGTCGCCGGCGCTTGCCTGGAGCGTATGCGGTCCGGCGTGCACTGTGCATGAGCCTTTTTTGATAAGGATCAGTTCGGAGCAGGCATGCGCGTGTTCGCGAATGTTGCTTTCGTAGCAGCAGCTGGCAAAGACCAGTTTGACGGATTCTGCCGTCGGCGGGGTTCGTTGTGAGAGCTTATCCATGCTGATACAGTTTCGACCGATCTGCGGCTGTTTGTCAATGTGCTATTAAGTCAGGTTTTTCAGAGAACTGTTTTTTTAGTCCGGCAGTTAATTTTTTAGAAGAGTGGTTTGTTTGGGTTGGTTGTGAGGTGATGTCCTGAGATGCTGTTCCGCCTGACTTAAGGTGTTTGTGTTAAAATGTGCTATAAATTGTCAGTTTGACAGGTTGTGAGATGTTTCGGAGACGGGGCATAATAAAAACACTCGGGGTTTTTTCCACGACGATGGGATACAGGAGTTGTTTAATGATTAGAATGTGTTGGCTTGTGCTTGTTGCCTGTTTTTTTCTGGCAGAGAGAGGGCTTTCCGACCTTACTTTGCCGACGGTTTTTGCGATCAAGCATTGGGGGTGTGGCGGGGCGGTGGATATTGGTATTGGAAACTCAGAGGAAAAGGCAATGGATTGGACGTTTTCCGGGAATGCCGCAGAGTACGTGTTGCGCCGGTTGGTTGTGTTTGTCAAATAGTGTTCTGCGGGAGTTGGGCCCGGGGCGGAGCTTTTAAAATTGGAGATGCTGATGTTTGTAATGAAAAAATGTGTATGTTTTGTTTTAGGGCCAGCCTTAATTAAAATGGTGGGGTGCTGTTTTGTTATGGGTGCTTTTTCGGTTTGTGCGGATTCTTTCAGTGATTCAGAAATTGTGTCGCTTTCCTTTGAATCCGGCCCGGATTGTTGTGATCAAAACGGTGTGGCTGGAAGTTATCTTAAAACCGATGCCGGCAGTAGCGAGTTATTTAGAGCATTCGGTTCGTTGATTTCCGGTCCGGTAACTGTTTCCTGCTGGATTAAAATCGACTCTTTTCCGGAAAATGGCGCTGCTGCATGGACAGATCAAAGTCCTATGACGGTTTATCGAATGTATCCTGCCGGTCACGATGTGGCGGCTTACTGCCGAATCTATAAGAAACGGGTGCGGGTCAGTTATTATCAAAGCGGTGTGCTGGATATTAATCTGGATGGTGTCACAGAGCTGGAAACCGATCAATGGTATCACATTACGGTTACAGATGACGGCGTTCGAGAAATTCGTTTGTACGTGAACGGGGTTTTGGACGCCAAGGCATCGAATGGGTTTTCGCGTCCGGCATGGGTAGGAATTAATTTGGTGCAGATGGGTGGCCGACGGCATTTGCTGGGCGGGTTGGATGAGCTTCGTGTTTTCAACAAAAGTTTATTGAGCGAGCAGGTGACGGGTCTGATGAAGGAAGGTGTTCGGTCGAGCGATCTTTCGGAAATTCAAAATTCCACATCCAAAAGCAGTTCGTTATATGGTTGGTATCCGGCTCTGAAAGTGAAGGATAATGTGTTGCATCCGCTGATTGACCAGTTGTGTTGCAGTGCTACGGTGCTTCCATGGTATGGTGCGAACTCTAAAGATTTGCTTCTGCGTGGGGCAGATAACATGCTCGGAACGCGGACGGCGGTTTATCGGTATCTGGGTGAGCATCAGGGGTTGCCTGTGTATGATTCCGGAACAACCATTAAGAATCTGCCCGGGAAAAATTATCAGGCGGTGGTTCGCGAAAACGGGCTGTTCGATATTTATGCGAATGGATATGAGACGATTTACGGCAAAAAGAGCATTATCCGTTATGTGAATTGCGGTGTGGCTGGGGCTCCGAAATTTGGCGAAGCGGAACTGGTGTTTGTTGATGGAGAGGATATTAGTTCTGCACTTGGCAGTAGGCAGCTTTCAGGTTGGTGCATTACTGATGTGGATGGCGATCAAACGCCGGATCTGCTGTTTGCGGGAATCACTGTTCCGGGCGAAGGATACTGGCCTTTTGGTCAGAGCCCGTGGTCAGGCCGGGATATGCCTCACATTGGTGCGGGCAAAGGGTATGATGTCCGCGGACAGTGGCTGGGGGGGCATCGAATCAGTGAGGTTTTTTGGGCGAAGGGCTCTCGGAATCGCAATGGAGATCTTAGCTTTTCTAATAGCCAGATGGTGTATGACCGAATGACGGGTAATTCGCTCAAATGGCTTTCCGGGGAGTCGGAGCGCGCTCTGAATGTGATAGAGTGCGAAGGGAAGCGCTATCTGCTTCAGACAGGGAGCGTAGATGAAATTCTGGCATTTCAAATGCAGTGGGAAGACGGGGATCTGGTTTGTGCTGCCGCTGAGAATGTGTTGGGCAGTGGGCCGACTGTGAGGGAAACCTATTTCCCTGCAAAGGTTGTTGTCGAGGATATGGATAACGATGGTGTTCCCGAGATTCTCCTCGACGGGAATCCTGGTCGCATTGTGATGCTGAAGGGATCTCGGATCGGAGCTTTTGAAGAAGTGGGTTCGGTTCTGATGAAGGGCGGTTCGGTTGCCGGAGATACGTTGGTTGCGCCTTGTCGCGTGGACTGGACTGGGAATGGGGCCGATGATTTGATTGTGGGGGATGCTTCCGGTTGGCTTGTGTTTTGGCCGGGAACCGATGATGCAACCGTTTATGGAACTCCGACGTTTATGAGAACGGGTGACGAAGTGGTTCACCATCAGGCTGGATATTCCGGTTCCATTCAGGGACCGAATGAAAAACGGTGGGGTTATCTCAAGCCAACGGTGGGGCACTGGAACGGTGATTCGAAGCCGGACCTGATTTCGAACGATATTGAGGGTCGCTTGTTTCTGTATGAACGGACCGATGATCCGATGGTGCTGACATCTCCGGTTCCATTTGCGCTGAACGGAAAGCCGTTGCAGATTGCATGGCGTGCTGGACCCGCCATCATTGACTCAAAATATGCGTATGGTGGTGCTGTACAAAGCGCATTGCTGTTGGTGGACTGGAACGGAAATTTGTCCGTTGGGGTTCCGCATCAGCCGGGTGGAACGAATTTTTCATCGATTGATAAGTTAACATATGAGGATGGCTCTCCCATGATCATGTGCGGCCCTGCCGGGCATTGGGGGCGGACTTGTGTTTCTGTTGTCGACTGGGATGAGGACGGTGTCTGGGATGTTGTTTGCGGTTCAATCAATGGCTGTAATCTTTATATTCTCGGCGAAAAGCTTAGCTCCGGTGGTACAACGCCGCTCTTTATCAGGAACATCGGATCAAACAGTGATCCGGTGTTTGCTCGTCCGGTGCCGATCCGAAAGGCGGATGGAAGCCTGTTGAATTTCAGGATTCATACGGCAACGCCATGGCCGACAGATCTGGACGGGGATGGACGCCTGGATCTTCTTGTTGGTGCGGAAGATGGCAAAGTCTACAGTTTGTATCGGGATGATCTTTCCTGGTAGAAGTTGCTCTTAGAGCTTTAGGTGGCTGCGTGAGTAGATCAAAAGAGAGAATCTTAGAATGATCAATGGTTTTCTGTTTGTGGCTTTTTCTTTTTTTCTGCGGCCGGAACCCATTGAATGTCGGACGGTTTATCAGAAATTTGACGGGACACAGGTTTGGTCCTCCAGTATTGGAAGTTCGGCGAATCTTCAGACGGTGATTGAGACCGGTGCTCAGTATTTGCACGCGGATTTTTTTCGCAACAGTTCTGATTCCGGACGAGTCGCAATCTGCGGGGAGCTGGGGAATGCTGCAATTCCGGCGGGAACGACAGCCGGCAATGTGCCTCCTTTCTGGATGGAGTTTGATACCAGAACTTTTGAGGGCAGCGGACTCAACACCTTTGTCGGTCTGTTTAATGATTCTGGCGATAATGATGACCATCCGCAACTGAACTGGATTGGTGCAGTACTTTCTGTTGGAGGAGTGCATGGGACGACCAAGAACAGTAGCGGATATTTGGCAAGCACACCAATAGCGCTGGACGGAACGGGCGTTTTGCACCGAGTCAAAATGAAGGTTTATAATACCGGGGAGCAAACCCTGATGGACGTTTCCCTGTACCGAATTGATGACGAGACATTTGAGGTGGAACAAATCAACGAGATCGCAGGTTTCGTTGTTCTTGATGAGGGCGAAAGCTTTGTGCAGGGACTGGATGTTTTTGGGGTTCGGAATAAAATTAATTCTGAGCAGATACCCCCGTCGTATCTTTCCGCCGATTTGGACAATCTGTATTTTTCTCTGGAAACGGCCAATAAAGAACAGCCGGTTCCGTCGTTTGCGCCCCTGTGTGTCAGTGCAAAACTATCGACAGGATCTCCGTATTTTGACCCGTGGAATACAGACCGCTGGTCCGAATGGTATTCTGGAACAAACCTGATTAAATCATTTGCCGTCGATTGTAATGTTGTGCTTGCCGATCGCGGAGGAAGCACCAACCGCTGGAAGCCATCTGTTTCTCAGCTTTCATCCGGACGATTGTTTTATCTCGGGAACTGTTCCCGAGGTATTACATTTGATGGAAATGGGCAATATATCGATGCACGCTTAGGAAAGGCATCGTCTGTGACGGTGCAAACTCTATACGAACATTACGAGGAATACTCTCACAGCATTCGTCATCCTCTGACAAATTGTTTCTACTGTGTTGGAATAGAAGAACCGACGTTTGATGAAACCATCATTCGTGACCTTTGGGTTTTTGGCTGTATTCATGCGTTTAGAACTGGTGGCATTTCTCATCCGGTGACGGTAGATGCGGTCAGATTTCGACAGAATTTCTGGAGTGCACTGCTGAGCGGAAAAAATACGACCATCAGTCATTGTAGTCTTATGGAGGGTGCGTGGGGCGGGTTATATTTGGGATATGGCTCTTCATTCAATCATATTGAATACGTTTCCTGGAGAGATAATAACTACCAGCAGCATAAGTATTACAGTGATATTGCAGTAGATTCCAGTTATGGGAACCTGATTGAGAACTGCACGCACGAAGCGCCTAGCGGCGGGGATTACCACGTTGCTGTTAAAATGTTTCGTAATATGGGAGAGGGGCCCGGTGGTATTGCTCATCATTTAAGAGAAACTCCACCCAATGACAACATTTTTAGAAATAACTCGATTGCCGGATACAGCGTTGGGTACGAAGCTGCTGCGCGAATGGGAGAGGATATTGTTTACGACCTCTCTGGAGAAGGGCGAGATTATGCTTCGTATAATCTTTTTGAAGACAACAGCTTTTTCAGCACATCTGTTGGCATTAAGGTGAATGTTTCAGGAAACTCTATTAGAGGAAACCTTTTCCAGAATGTGATACATCCGATAGTGCTTCATTGTGTGTTTTACAGCCTGACTGAAACACGAATTGAAGATCAGGATGGAACCCGAGTATCGTTCTGGGAGAAAAATTCTGATTATACAGGCAGTCCAGATTATGCAAAGTGGTTCTCTCTGCAGAACGATCTAAATTCTGATACAGATCCTTCTGAACGCTATTTCCATTTGAGTTATTCCGGGGCTCCTGCTTTTGACACTTTTACCGGCTCTTCCGTATTGGTCAAACAAACTGATAATAACACGTCCCAAATTATAAACCGATCTACAATGAAGGATGTTTATGCTTCGGGTGGAACGCCGGTGGATATAGCCATCGGTAATTTCTGGGATAGTAACCCGGGGGATGAAATTGCAATTATCTGGGATGCTCCGGTTTCGCGGATTGCAGGAACAAATTACTATTCAATTATTATTTATGACACAAACGGAATTGAAGTGAACCGTTGCGGGAAAAGTACGGTGCCATGGCGGGCGATTGCTTCTGGAAACTTTATCAGCCTTTTAGGGGATGAGATTGCGGCGGTTCCGGAAACGGCAGTTGACGGGAAATATCCGATTTATGTTTTTGCCCGGGGACGCGAACATGCCAGCTATACAAATATCCCGAACAATACAGTCAAAATTCATTGCTTGGCGGGAGGCGACTTTAATCCCTCATTGAGATTTGACGAAATCGCTTATGTAAGTTCGAGTGCAAGAACCGTTATTCAGCATGTGAAGCCATCGTCTGATTGGACTGAAGAGACCGTGAGTCCGTCCTGGATTCTTGATGTTGCAGCCGGAGATTTTGATTTGACCGCGGACGGAGACGAGATTGCAATGATTCGTAATACTCGTCGGGCTCTGGTCTATCTCTTCCATCCCGGTGATTTGACATATTATTCCACGGTCGGTCCGAATAGCGGTCCGACTTTCGGCGCTCTTGCCGCCGGAAATTTTGATGGGGATGCAACAGAAGAAATGGCGGTGGCTTTGGAAGATGTCGTTAACGGCGAGTATCCGATTCACTGCTTCAACCCAGGTGATAGTAGCGCGTTTAAGGAACTCAGCCAGAATGTACTGGGCGTCCCGGCACAGGCTATCGCAGCCTGTGATGTTACAGTGGGGGAAACCCTTGGTGTTTACGAACGTGCTCAGGGGTTTTTCAGCGCAGACTATGGCGCGACGATGTCGGATTGGGGGAAATGTATCGCGGTGTTGCCTTCTGCTCCGCAGATCACAGCTGTACCTGTTTTTCTTTTGAATGCCGCTCCTGCTGATAACACAGATGAATATCTCAAAGTCGTTCCGATAGTTAGATGAGCGTCAGTCAGGACATAGCTTGACCTTTTAGAATATAGTCATATTTATAAATTCATATCAGATGGATATTCATATTTTGGCCGGTAAAGCAGGCCGGATGATACATCTTCCAGTCTTTGGAATGAACGTCGATATGTCTCCGGGTATTTGCCAAAATGTGCTATCAATTGCCAGTTTGGCATATTGTGTGAAATCAGTTGTGATCATAGGATTTAGTACTGGATGATGAGAGTCCATTGAGGAGTAAACAGAGAGGAGATCATAATGATAAAATATGTAAGAATGATTGTCTGTTGGGTTGCCTTGGGATGTATGGGTTTGGGGCAGGCTGAAACCATTGCTTATTGGGGATGGAATGATCAGGGGGTTGAAGACGAAACGTTGGTCCAGAAAACCTACAATGAAGAGGGATCTTCAACGATGAATATCCAGAAGGCTAATTCGATTAATACGGCCGGACAGGCTCAGGATCCGGCGTTTACCCCTTATGGATATCATGAAACGGCATGGGAGTACAGCGGGGATCAATACGGTGCCAGTTCTTTTGCATCGTCCGATTATGAGACGATGAACGGGCTGGAATCTATGACGATCGAAGGGTTTTTCAAGTTAAGCGCATCGAATATCACGTATCGCCAGACAATTATTGATTTCTCAGATCTTGATACAGGCGCTCATAAGTTTGAGGTATCTGTTCGGCGATTTGCCGATGATGATTATCGATTAGAGTATTCGACGACCTCGCTGAGCGGAACTACAGAGAATGTTACATTAAAAGTCGGAGGGCTTCCTGTTGGGGATAACAATACGACTGGTCCGATAGCATTGGATGCATGGTACGGATTTGCGGTCACTGTGGCGGCAGACGATGATTCGGACGGGGATGCCCGTGTCGAGGCAACCATTATGGATATGGCAACCGGCGATGAGATTACTGCTGGAAAAAATGATGTTGATTTAATCAACCTGGATCTTACTGGAGATGCAAATCCGTATTTAACGATTGGGGGAGAGCTTGGAAACCGGTCTGTGCCGGACTCGGGGGCTCCGGTTTTGATTAATGACTTCAATGGGATTATTGATGAAATCCGCATTTCCACTGGTCTTGTGGCTCCGGAGGATCGCTTGTATAATATTCTTTCTTTTCCAGGAGATCCGACGATTGAAGCGATTGACGACATCGCCATTGAGGTTATCGGGGGTACAAATGCAGTGTTGAGCTGGATGGGGGACAGTGTCGGTACTTATACACTTCAGTATCGATCGACTTTGGACAGCGGAGCGTGGAGCAATCTGGTCGAAAATATTCCAGGTGTTGATGCGATGATGTCGGTGACTAATCCAATTACAGGTTCGCTGGGGTTTTATCGAACAACGGCCGAATAGGAGTTTTATCGGGTACATTTTTTCGAACTGGTTTTGGTTCAGGTCTCTGATCTTGATTTTGCCACGACATTGCATGTGCATGAAGCATGCCGGGTTCTGTTTGTCTCCTAAAGATAAAGCAGAGGGTTTGTGATAGAAAGCTAGCCGGTACGGATAGATCGGGCTTCTGACGGCTGAGTCTATTGTTCTATTTGGACTGGATCTTTAAATCGGTGTGGAATGAAAAGCTTCTTTGGTTTTGAAAGCAGAATATAAATGATGGATACATTACACATCCGGTTTCTGGATATTCTTGTTCTGGTGCTTTATTTTGGAGCGACAATCGGGATTGGGCTGTTTTTTTCGCGGAAAAATACAAACACTGAAGAGTATTTTCTGGGTGGTCGTTCCTTTCCCGGTTGGGCGCTCGGGCTGAGTCTTGTTGGAACCTGCATGAGTTCCATTACGTTTCTGTCTCACCCGGCCGATGCGTTCAAAACGACATTTGTACGAATGTCCACGATGATCAGTTTTCCGCTGGTTTCCCTGTTCGCGGTGTTCATACTGCTTCCGTTTTTCCGCCGGGGAACTATTTCTTCTGCTTATGAATATCTGGCGAGGCGGTTTGGAAAATCTGTTTCCTGCTATGCAGCCTGCATCTTCTTCCTGATTCAGGTGATCCGGATCAGTACGATTCTCTACCTGATTTCTTTGCTGATTCATACCGTGCTCGGGTTGAATTTCATGACCTGTCTTGTGCTGGCGGGCGGCATCACCGCGTTGTATACCGTCAGTGGCGGCTTTGATGCAGTCATCTGGACGGATGTTCTCCAGACAATCACGTTGATCTTTGGTTCGGTGATTATTGTCGGACTGGTTTCTGTTCATACGTCTGGTGGATTATCAGCGTTGGTTCAGGCCGCATTTGAACACGGGAAATTTTCTCTGGTCCGTGACTTGGATTCGTCAAACGGCCTGTTGGAACCGTTAAAAAGCGGATTCTCCCTGACGGATAAAACCCTGCTTATGCTCTTGATCATGGGTGTTGTTCAATACCTGACCGGACAGTTTGATCAGACCAGCATTCAACGCTGGTGTTCGGCAAAGTCTCCGCATGAGGCCAGGAAAGCAATCTATGTCCTCGCATTGTCAGCGGTTCCGATCTGGGCCAGCTTTATGTTCGCGGGAACCATGCTGTGGGCATTCTTTTATTTTCATCCGGATCCGGCGGTGACGGAAATGCTTTCCGGAGTTCGCAAGGCGGAAGAGATCGTTCCTTACTTTGTGGTTAACTATATGCCGCCCGGCCTTTCTGGTCTGCTGATTGCCGGGGCACTGGCTGCGGCGATGTCGTCACTCAGTTCCAGCATCAACGCCGCCAGCATGGTTTGGGTTCAGGATATCTATAAGCCGTATCTCGTGAAGTCCAAAACAGATAAGCATTATCTGCGGGTCGGATTTGTCTCGGCCGGGATTGTTTCTTTGCTGATGCTGATCGGTGCCTATCTTTTTTATACAGCGAATACAAAAACCCTGAATGATCTGGGGCTGATCATTACCAGTGTCTGTGCCGGTGGTATGCTCGGGGTTTTTCTTTTTGGAGTGCTGACACGGCGCGGGGATTATCGGGCCATCTGGGCTGCGCTGGCAGTGAATGCGGTATTCACCAGCTACATTCTGCTGGATAACAGCGGAGTGATTCCCGATTTCGCATCTCTCTCGATAGACCTCTATTTTACAGCCCTGATCGGCAATTCACTGACCTTTTTGACGGCGTTTCTGGCCAGCTTTGTCTTTAAAACAAAAATTACTGATTTCACCAACCTGACGGTTTGGGATCAGGAGGATATCCCGCTTGTGTAGCAGCATTTTCGGAAAGGATTTATGATGAGAGAAACAGCAGGTGCTTTTGGAAAAACACGGCTTTTGATCGATACCGACGCCAATAATGAAACGGACGATCAGCACGCGATTGCTTACGCACTGTTCAGTGATGAGTCGCTGGACGTTGAAGGCATCACGGTGAATCAGACCCATAACGGTGGAACGGTTGATGTGCAGATGGAAGAGGCGGTTCGCATTGTTAAGCTGTGCGACCGCTATCCGGACATTCCGATGTATAAAGGAGCCAACGGAAACCTTAAGGATATTCTTCCCCATCTTGACACACCGGACTTTGATGGCCATGAAGCGGTCGATTTTATTATTGAGCAGGCGCTTAAAGAGTCGGATTCAAAACTGGTTCTTCTTCCGATCGGCAAGCTGACGAATATTGCTCTGGCATTGGCGAAGGCTCCGGAAATTATCCCGAATGTCCGGGTGGTCTGGCTCGGTTCCAACTTCCCGGCGGAGGAAGATGTTGAATATAACCTGACCAGCGACCGGGATGCGGTTCGATACCTGCTGGACTGTCCGGTTGAGTTTGAAATGGTCACGGTTCTTTTTGGCGATCCGGAAGGAACCTGGGGTCTTAAGGTTTCCCAGGAGGAGATTCTTAGAACCATGCCGGGGGTCGGGCCGCGCATTTCTGAGCCTGTAACGGGGCGGCATGGCGGTGAATTTTTCTGTTTTGGAGATTATTCTGCCAATCTGTACGCCAATGCTCCCCAGCACGGAACACCGCCGGGACGACCGCTGTTCGACGTGGGTGCGGTGGCTGTCGTGAAAAATCCGGAATGGGCCAGAGCGACCGTTATCCCGCGCCCGATGCTGGTCGATCGAGGTTGGAGCCTTCGTCCGGAGAATTCCATGAAAATGGTTGTTTGGGATTGTTTTAACCGAACCGAAATCATTTCGGACTTTTTTGAAACCATGGAAGCCTGCCGCATGTGCAGTTGCTGACAAACAGTGCATAACAGAATCTAAAACAGGGAGTGCGTGTGTCTTTAGAGAATGGATTTTTAAAAGGAATTATTCCCCCGCTGGTTACACCGTTGCTGGGACGTGATGAGCTGGATACGGAAGGACTTGAAAAACTGGTTGAACATATTTTGGCGGGTGGTGTTCACGGGCTTTTTGTTCTGGGAACAACGGGCGAAGCGCCGGGCCTGAGCTATCGACTGCGCCAGGAAATTATTTCCCGGACCTGCCGTCAGGTTGCGGGCCGCGTCCCGGTCGTCGTTGGCATTACCGATACGTCCTTTGCCGAGTCTGCTAATCTTGCACGCTTCTCTGCGGATTCCGCCGCGTCCGCCGTTGTGTTGGCCCCGCCGTATTATTTTCCCGCCGGGCAGCCCGAGCTGCTGGAGTATATTGAGCACCTCGTTCCAGAGCTTCCGCTTCCGCTGGTGCTTTACAATATGCCAAGTCACACCAAACTGGTGTTCGAGCCGGATACCGTCCGAAAAGCCATGGATATTCCGGAGGTGATCGGGCTGAAAGACAGTTCGGCCAATATGGTGTATTTTCATCGCCTGCAGCTGTTCCTGAAAGAGCGGCCGGACTTTACTCTGCTGGTCGGGCCGGAGGAGCTGTTGGGAGAAACGGTTCTGCTGGGCGGGCACGGCGGTGTCTGCGGCGGAGCCAACCTTTTTCCCCGGCTTTATGTTCGTTTATATGAAGCGGCGGTGGCCGGCGATCGGACCCGGGTTGAAGAACTCCATGAGCTGGTCATGCAGATCAGTTCCACGATTTACAGTGTCGGCCATTATGGCTCGAGCTTTCTCAAAGGCATCAAATGTGCGCTGGCTCTCGAAGGAATCTGCAGCGATTTCATGGCAGAACCCTTTCATCGTTTCAATGCCCCGGAAAAGGCCCGGATTTCTGAATATCTGGATAAGTTCAACCCCATCATCAACAGTCAATGCTGTTGATTGCTGGATGAAACTTTATGGAGTAATGGGCCGGGTGTGTAAATTTTACCACCCGGAAAGACGACAGCATATTGGGCGGCGCGTGGGTATAAACAGCTGTTTGAAAACCCTGAAAGGAGCTTCCAATGGCTGGGAAAAATCAGAACTCGTGGATCACTAAACTTCCAAAGATTGGAATTCGTCCGACCATTGACGGCCGTTACGGCGGCGTGCGCGAATCGCTTGAAGACCAGACGATGAACATGGCGAAGAGCGCCGCAACGCTGATCAGTGAAAATCTGAAATACCCGAACGGTGAACCGGTTGAGTGTGTTATTGCCGATACCTGCATTGGTGGTGTGGCTGAAGCTGCGGCCTGTGCCGAAAAATTTGACGGCGAAAACGTTGGGATTTCACTCACCGTAACCCCCTGCTGGTGCTACGGCTCCGAAACCATGGACATGGATCCGATTCGCCCCAAAGCTGTCTGGGGCTTCAACGGCACCGAACGTCCCGGCGCGGTCTACCTCGCCGCCGTGCTCGCCGGACACACCCAGAAAGGTCTTCCGGCATTCGGGATCTATGGTCGCGATGTGCAGGACGCCGGCGACACCTCTGTTCCGGAAGATGTGCAGGAAAAAATACTTCGTTTTACCAAAGCCGGCCTCGCGGTAGCCATGATGCGCGGCAAATCCTACCTCTCCATGGGCGGGTGCTCGATGGGAATTGCCGGATCCATTGTCGACCAGAATTTCTTCGAAGACTACCTTGGCATGCGCGTGGAAGCCATCGACCTGACCGAATTCACCCGCCGTATGCGCGACGGGATTTATGACAAGGCCGAATACAGCAAAGCCCTTAAATGGGTGAAAACCAACTGCCCGGAAGGACACGACCCGAACAAGGGGAAAGCCAGGCGCAGCCGCGGGAAACTGGATGCCGAGTGGGAAGATTCCGTCAAAATGGCAATGATCACCCGCGATCTGATGGTCGGAAATGACAAGCTCGATAAAATGGGATACAAGGAAGAAGCCCGCGGTCACAACGCGATTCTTTCCGGCTTTCAGGGGCAGCGCAACTGGACCGACTGCTTCCCGAACGGCGACTTCCTCGAAGCCATCTCCAACAGCTCCTTCGACTGGAACGGCATTCGCATGCCGCGTCTGGTCGCCACTGAAAACGACAGCCTCAACGGCGTGCCGATGCTTCTCAGCTACCTGCTTACCAACACCGCGCAGGTCTTTGCTGACGTTCGTACTTACTGGAGTCCGGAAGCAATTAAGCGCGTTACCGGTTACGAAGTGGAAGGCGTTGCCGCAGGCGGCCTGATCCATCTCATCAACTCCGGTTCTGCGTCGCTCGACGGAAGCGGTCAGCAGTCCATAGACGGTAAGCCCGCCATGAAACCGTTCTGGGAAATCACCACCAAAGAAAAGAATGCCTGCCTGAAAGCCACCACATGGCATCCGTCAGACGGCGGCTATTTCCCCGGCGGCGGCTGGTCCTCCAAGTTTGTTTCCAAAGGCGGAATGCCGATCACGATGAGCCGTGTGAACATCGTCAAAGGCCTCGGTCCGGTTCTGCAGCTCGCCGAAGGGTGGACTGCTGAGCTTCCGGAAAAAGTGCATAAAACACTCGATGACCGCACTAACAACACCTGGCCGACCACCTGGTTCGCTCCGCGCATTACCGGCAAAGGCGCCTTCACCGACGTTTACAGCGTGATGGCCAAGTGGGGTGCCAACCACGGTGCATTCAGTTATGGCCACATCGGGGCGGACCTGATTACGCTGGCCTCCATGCTGCGCATTCCGGTTTTCATGCACAACGTGGAAGAAAGCGATGTGTATCGCCCGAGCGCATGGAACTCTTTCGGAACCGAAGGAATCGAAGGCGCCGATTTCCGTGCCTGCCAAACTTACGGACCAATCTACGGCTAGATTCGGCTCAAACCTGTAAGCCCGGTCTCCAGACTTTGGAAAGATACTGTGTCGCAGTGCAGTTGCTTTTCCAATGTTTGGAAAACCGGGTTTTTCTGTTATCCTGCCCGGATGAAGCTTCTTCGTAGACCTTTGAGGCACTATTTGATCGCGGCCGGTGTTTTGTGCCTGCTTGTTTTGTCCCGCTGTCATTTTATTGCGCCGGCCCTGCGCAAACCGGACGCGGTGATGCAGATGAAAACCACCGGGTACTGCGCCTGTGGCAAATGCTGCAGCTGGAAAATCAACTGGTACGGCCTTCCGGTCTATTCATCCGGATCGCTGAAAGGACAGTTTAAGGTTGTCGGAAAAACCGCCAGCGGAAAAATGGCCCGCCCCGGCACCGTTGCCGTCGATCCAAGGCTTTTTCCAATGGGAACCAAATTCTATATTCCCGGCTATGGCTGGGGAATTGCCCGCGACACGGGCGGCGATATCAAAGGCCGCCATCTGGATCTTTTTTTCTGGCTCCACGCCTCCGGCAGACACTGGGGCGTGAAGAGCAAAAAGGTCAAAGTCTGGTTTCCTGGGAATTAAAGACTCCACGGCAGACGGCCGGGAGAGTTTGTGTCGAGCTGGCCGGATGCGAGCAGGTCATCGAGCTGGGCCAGCAGGCGCGGTTTGTCTTTTGGAAAGCGGCCTTCGAGCGGAATAATGTTCGACGAGTGATCCGAACGGAAAACCGTTGAGTCCAGTTCGAGGTTTGCGATCTGTTCCCGCAGTTCTTTCACCGCCTGAAATTCCGTGACCATTTTGAATCCGCTTTTATAGAGCGGTGTGTTGGGAGTCGTTACCAGACGCAGGGCGGAGAGCAGGCGCGGCTGCATTTTATTCAGAACGTCGGCCGTGGCATGGGCATGAAGGGTGGAGCGCCGTTCCCCGGCGAGACCGGTGAGGATCATAACGGACATGCGCAGTCCTGCGGCCTGTGCGCGTTGTCCGGCCTCTATCATTTGTTCGGCGGTTTCGCGTTTGTTAACGGTTTTGAGTGTCTCGTTGTCGCCGCTTTCGAGTCCCATGTAGAGTGTGTTGAGCTTCAGCTCTTTCAGGCGTTGGAGCTCGTCATCGGTTTTGGCCAGAATGGATGTTCCGTTGGCGTAGATGCCGACGCGCGCGAGGCGGCTGAATTTTTCGTTCAGCGAAAGCAGCATGGTTTCCAGGGTTTGGAAATCCAGATGCATTACATCGCCGTCGGCGAGAAAGATGCGCCGTGCGTCCGGCCACATTTTCCAATGTTTGGAAATTTCGCGCTCGGCGTTTTCCAGCCCTTGGAAATGATATTTCACGCCCTTGTACATGCCGCAGAAGGTGCAGCCGTTCCACGGGCATCCGTCGGCGACCCGGATGATCAGGCTGTCCGCTTCGCCCGGCGGCCGGTAGAGAGTATGAGTTTTTCCAAACATTGGAAAAACATAGCAGAGCGACGGCCGCGAAGAAAGATTTGCGGTTTCCGTTTTATGGACAAAAGAGCATCATTGCGGGAATGAAAGAACACATGGCTCAATTCAGGTTCTACGAGGAGTTGAACGATTTTCTTCCTCCGGATCAGCGCAAAGAGGCCGTGAATTACAGCTTTAATGGCTGCCCGGCCATTAAAGATCCGATTGAAGCGATGGGGGTGCCGCATACCGAGGTGGAGCTGATTATTGTCAACGGCGAGTCCGTCGGGTTTGAGTACCGGTTGCGGGTCGGCGACCGCGTTGCCGTTTATCCGGTTTGTGAGAGTCTGGATGTCTTACCGTTGGTTCGGTTGCGTCCGGAGCCGCTGCGCCGCACGGCGTTTGTGCTGGATGTTCATCTCGGCAAGCTGGCACGCATTCTGCGGTTGCTCGGGTTTGATGTTCTTTACCGGAACGATTTTAACGACGAGGAGATCATCCGGATTTCACTGGCTGAACATCGCATTATTCTGACCCGCGACCGTCCGATGCTTTTCAACAAAATCATTACCCACGCTCACTGGCTGCACAGCACCGATGCTGAAGAACAGGCGGTCGAGGTGCTCCAGCGGTTTGATCTCTTTGGTCGGGTTCAGATGTTTCATCGCTGTCCTGTCTGTAACGGATTTGTTCAGCCGGTGGAGAAAGAGCATGTTCTAGACCGCCTGGAGCCTCTGACCAAAAAGTACTATGATCTCTTTTTTAAATGCAGTGACTGCGGAAAAATCTACTGGCAGGGAACGCATTACGACCGCATTCTCCAGCGCCTTGAACGCATCCGCCGGTCATGACATGGATGATCGCAGGTATCCTGCCTGCTTTGATGCCCAACGCTCATCGTTTGAGAGGGGACGGATCGCGACTCATAGTTCTCGTTTCAAGGATTTCCATGATTTTATAGGTTCCGCATTTGCGGGCTTTGAGGAATCCGCTTCAGGCGGCTTCGGCCAGTCGTCCTTCGCTGAGTAGGTCGAACAACCATTCGGCGGCATAACGCGGATCATCCTGAGGAATGCCAGCCTGAATCTCCATCAGCCATTTGGCGTTGAAACGTTCCTGCGCACCGAGCGGCGAGGACATGATGATCGGTATGCCGAGTCCGCAGTAGAAGGAGAGTTCGCTGGGTTTGGTCCAGAGAATGTCGGTGGTGCGGATGACTTGGGCGAATTGGTCGAAGTAGTCCTGCTGATCGGCACCGAAAATAATCTGCAGGTTTGGCGAGCCGGGAAGCAGGTCGTTTTTCACCTGTTCAAAAAAGTCGCGGACATCTTCGCGTACGCCGGCCACCAGATTGAGCCGGATGTCTCCGGTCGCAATTTTTCGAAGCAGGCTGACGGCAATCTGCTGTCCGGTCTCGCGCTGAGCACCGGCTCCGCTGACGGCATACGTCAGTGTCAGCGGCCGGTCGGTGGCCGGTCGGAAATTCTCCGAGCCGAGAAAATGCTGCACATTCAGACCGTGCAAAGGGTGAAAGCGTTTGGCGGGGTCGAGATGAATCAGCCGCTGTCCCAAGTCTGCGCGGAGTATATCCAGATTTGGGCCGCCCAGCGTTTCTTCCGGAAGCGGGAAGCCGGTCAGGAAAATCCGCTCGTCAGGGACGCCGTAGCTTTTCAGGCGCTGCAGGGCGCGGCCGCAGGGAACGAAATAGCGAATGCGGCTGGCCCGCGGATTTTTTGCCACCCATGCCCGGCTGATTTCCGCGTCACAGATGATGCAGTAGACCGGGTCGTATCCAGCATGGTCGGCAGCGATGGCCGGCAGCATGAACGAAGTGATCATCGGCAGCGGTTTTGTGCGCATTCTCCGAATCAGTTCATCGCCGATTCCTTTGTGAATCAGTCGGTCCATTAAATGAACCTGATAGGTTGGGCGGGAGAGGTCGCGCAGCGGATAAAACGGGGCAATTTCCTGGAGTTGATCCGGCATGCCGAACAGCGGTTTTCCAATGATTGGAACCGAGCGGATGCGGGAGAGAAATTCATAGGAACGGCGGGTCCGCTCCTAGAGTTTTTTCTTTTGAAGAACAGACTTCGGGACTGCCGGCCGGTAGAATACCGCCTTCGGCAAGTTGCCGCAGCGGATTGGCCGCCCGCTGGTGGCCAAGACCCATATCGCCGAAACTACCCACGCTCGAGTATTCGTGACGCCTGTCATGGCGCAAACATGCCGTATGGGCTCAAAAAAGGAAACCCCGGAGTTCCAATGTTTGGAAAACAGAGCCGATGGATCAAACAAACATATCTGAAACCTGAATCGAAGAGAGTGATTTGAGGAAATCGCAGAAAATTGTGGAAAAACCATACAGTATTTTTTACTGTTTATTTTTTAACATATCGTATTGAGGAGTGTTGGGATGAAAAATCTGGCTGTTGTCGTTTTTATTTTAGCTGCTGCTGTGTCATTTGCCGGGGAAGGAAAGCATCTGTTTATTTTGTCCGGGCAGTCAAATATGGCGCGTTTTGACCCCAATGTGTCGTTTGCGCCTGCGGTTGAAAAAGAGTTCGGCAAAGAGAATGTGATTGTAGTGAAGGATGCGCTGGGCGGGCAGCCGATCAGCCGCTGGTACAAAGATTGGAAAGACGCAGACGGTGTGGTTCCGGAATCAACCGGCGATCTGTATGACCGGCTGATGGACATTGTGAATCCGGCGATTGAAAGGCAGCAGATCGCAACGGTTACGTTTATCTGGATGCAGGGCGAGCGCGATGCCCGCGAAAAATACGGATCTGTTTATGAGAAAAGCCTCAACGGACTGGTGGATCAGCTGGGCAAAGATCTGAGCCGGGATGACATCAATGTGGTGGTCGGCCGGATCAGCGATTTTGATTTAGAGAATAAACTCTATCCAGACTGGACCAAAGTGCGCGAAGCACAGGTTCACTTTGCTGAAAACTTCCCGCGCGGCGCCTGGATCGATACTGACGATTGCAACACCGGCCTGAACCATCAGGGAAAAAACGTGACCGATGACCTGCATATGTCTGTTGACGGCTATAAACTCATGGGCGAACGCTATGCCGAAAAAGCCATTGAGCTGATTAAAAAATAAATTTCTAAACGATCGGCCGCAACGGGACTGAAGGGCTATTCTTTCATCCCGAACAGCTTCATGATTTTCGCTGCCGGGCAGAATCCGGTGAAGGCCGACTGGATCAGGTTGATGCCGATAAAGGCGGTGAACAGCAGCCACCATTTGCTGCCTGCGGCGACCAACAGAACCGATGCCAGAATCATGACCCCGGCGAATACGCGTACTCCGTTTTCTACTTTCATGACTGCCTCCTTTACTGATTCAGGAACGCGGTGAAGGCTGCGGTTTCCGGGGCGACGGATCCTCCCATCATTTTTGCAACGGTTCCCCCGAACATACGGCCCATCAATCCCGCATTCATTGTAGCGACATAGACTGATCCGTCACTTTTTTCGTAAACCGAAATGGTGCAGGGCATCATCAGCGAGACGTACATGGAATCGTCGTCATTCAGAATTTCCGCGGCATAGTGCGGCTCGCAGATTTTCAGCAGGGTCACGCGCGGTGCGGTCTGTCCGCGTTTGGCCAGACTTTTCTGCATGTCCATGTTGCTGGAAATGACCCAGCCTCCGTTGGTCACGGCGCTTTCGATTTTTTGAACGGTCTCTTCGTAGGAAAGCGGGCTGACGCGTTCTTTCAGCATCAGTCCCGGCGCGGCCAGTTTGGCAATGACTGCGAACAGTACGAATCCGATGATGATTCCTGTAAGTATCTTTTTCATTTGCTTCTCCTGGTCATTGCCCACGAATCACACGAATATTCACGAATGGAATTTACTGTACTCTTTCAGGATTCGTGTTCATTCGTGTGATTCGTGGGCGGTTTTTTAAAAGCTATATCTCGCGGCGAGCGCGATGTTGCTGTCATCCTCGAACTGTCCGAAGAATGTGTGGTTGTGGTTTCCGATAAAAATATTGCCGCGCGCTTCGATCAGCCAGTTGTCGGTCAGCTTGTAGGAGACGTTGGGGCGCAGGTAAGCGTCCTGATCGGTGGGCGACCAGTAGGTAAACAGACCGAGCGTCAGGTTCTGGTTCATCAGCATTTGGGTCAGGCGCAGCGTGATCACATGGCGGTCTTCGTCACGACGCGGGCCGGATGCGGTTTGCTGATACTCATCATAATCCATCATGTGCTCGATGTAGTACTGAACCGAGCCGGTCAGGTCGGTTGCCAGCTCGTGCTCGTAGCCGGCCAGAACGCGGAATTCGCTGTTGGGCGTGAACGGATCAGTTCCGTCGCGGTCATCGCGTGAGTCGTAATACCCTGCTTCAAGATTGGCGATGCCGCCGGCCAGCGCGCCGCGCGCACTGGCGCCGTACACGGACAGTTTCGGGAAGGTGTTTTGCATGGTGCTCAAATCATACCCCTGTGGCGTTTTCCAGAACCCATTATACCCGTATCCCGCGATTTCCCAACCCTGGAAATTCCGGTAGATGCGCAGGGCAATCTCGTCATCTTCAAACCAGTCGTCGGGCTTATCGGTTTGCAGGTCGGCGCCGGTCAGACCCGTTCCGCCCCAGTAGGAAAAGCGCTCGCCGTCGATAAAGCGGTCGGAATCGAAGCGCGGTATATAGGCGACATCAATGGTCGCGAAGGAGGGGAAAAAGCTCACGAACAGCGCGTCAGACGGCGCCTTGAGGTATTCCTCATCGCGTCCGGCAAAGAACGATTTCCAATCCTTGGAAAACAGATCGTTGATGAACAGCAGGTCGCCGGTTCCCCACGTCAGGATCTGGCGCCCGACCTTCACGTCCGCCCAGTACACCGGCGTAAAGAGCACATTCAGCTCGCGCAGGTCGATCGGCCCTTCGCCGGTTTCCAGATCAATATGATCGTGATTATTCGCCACGCCGTCGTAGAGAAAATCCGAGCGCGCCGTCAGCGTGAACAGATCGTGATACCAGATGCTGTTGAGCTGGAGGCGGGCTTCGCTCAAGGTTTCGTCATCAGAATTCGGATCACTCTGAATTCGGACGCCGTAGCGCGCATCCACGAACCCGTGAAGCTCCTGAGCGAAGCTCGGCGAAAGATGAAAGATGAAAGATGAAATCAGAAAAAGGGTTTTCAGTTTTTTCATGCTGCTGCTCCAGCTGTTTTTAATGGCCACAAAAAACACAAAAAGTCACAAGAATGGTCACTTCCCTATCGTGCGTTTTAATGCATCTAAACCAGGCGTTCTTGAGGCTAAGAATCCAGTTCTTTTCGGGTAGAGCACGAGGACTTTTCCAAACGCAGTTGGCTTGTTAGATTTAATGATTACGAAATGTGGATAGAAGAAACATAAGTCAATGATGTTATGGATATCACTCAACTTGAGTTCATCTGATTTAAAGAAGCCCTGCAGGTGAATCCCGTCAGGGGTGAGAGATACATGACAACTGCTTCTGCCCAACCATAAAAGCAGAAGGGCGCATAAACCAAATATTACAGACCCAATGGTAGTGATGACAATGTCGTCAGAATCTGAAAACCAGATGCCTACAGAGGCGATCAGAAAAAAGGTGCCGAGGAGGATGTCTAAAAACTTTCTGACAAATGTAGCTTTAGATGATATTCTTTTCATTTTTTTGGATAGTTTTCTTTTTGATTTTTTGTGTTTTTTGTGGCTAACACTCTCTACTTCGTTGCTTCTCTGGGAGGTCTTCTCAGGAAGCGTTCGGTGAAGATCATGTCTTTGAGGCCGATGTTGTATTGAACGCTGCTGAAGCTGTTGACGGTGTAGGTGCCGCGGGCGAGGTCGTCGACGCGCGACTCGGTGACGGTCGGGAAGCCCTGAATAGTTTCGATTTTCGTTGCTTCAACGCGGCGATAGAGCTTGCCGTTTTGGTCGAGGTATTCGGCTTTAACCGGCAGGAAGGTTTCTTTGTCGATCTGCACGGTATATTTGCTGAAGTCGACGGAGCCGGGATCCTTCGGAACGTTTTTGACGATGTACTGCGTGTCGGTTTCGTCGATCAGCTCATGTGTGTCTTCCCACAGCGCGCGGCCTGAAACATCCTCGTAGACAAAGTCGGAGCCGACAAAGCTGGTGCGTTTGTCGCCGGGCGCGATCGGCTTCACCAGATTGAGCGCGGGCAGGAATAGCCAGCGGCTGTCGTCTTTGCCCTGTTCAACTTCTTTCCAGACCATGAATACCTGGCGGCGCACATCGGCCGGTTCCTTGAAGTAGACATAAAACTTCTGGGTTCCGTTGCCGGTGTTGAGGCGCAGGATGCGGAACTCGCGTTCGCGTGTGCCGCCGCCGGCATCGGTGATCACCATTTTGACATCAGCTTGACCGTCAGATCCTGCATAATATGAAGCTTGGTTTGCTTTGTCGACGATCTCGTCGACGGTCAGAGCGAATGCGTTGATTGATACCAGAGTCAGTATTGCTGTGATCCACTTTTTCATTTCTGATCCTCCATTTTGATAGCCCAAATAATTTCACCGCGGATTACGCTGATGAAGACGGATTATAGGGAATAAGAATCCGTATAAATCCGCGTTATCAGCGGTTAATAACAATTAGTTTCATTCGTGTTCATTCGTGGTTTTCCTAAATAAGTATTTTTTCAATCCGGTTGCTAAGGCTGCCAATATAAATAACGTCGCCAGCCACGAGACGGCCATAATGGTGGCGAGGAAGAAGCCGACGGTGCGGTAGGGCGTGAGCGGCGCGAAGAGCAGCGGCGTGAAGCCGAGCGAGATGGTGATGGCGTTGCGGCTAATGGCCATGGCCGGTTCCTTGAACATTTCCTTGATGGCTTCCTGCCAGCTGCCGAATTTTTTCTGCAGCTCGCGAGCGCGCTCGAGGAAGTGGATGGCAAAGTCGACGCTCAGTCCCAGCGTGAGCGAGGAGAGGACGGCGACCGGCATGTCGTAGTCTTTGCCGACCCAGCCGAGCAGGCCGTAGATGAAGGTGATGGTGACGCTGAGCGGGATCATCGCCAGCAGGCCGAAGAGCGGCGAGCGGAACAGAACCATCATCATGATCAGCACAACGATGAAGCTGCTGCCGAGCGCGGAGAGCATGCCGGTGACCATGCGATCCTGCCAGACGACGTTGAGGTAGGTCAGTCCGGCCCACTCAACACTCATCGGAACCGGCGGCGGGTTGGCGGCGATCCAGTCGGCGGCTTCTTCTGTGACGGCGGACATATCGGTGTTGTCGCCACTGGTGAGCTGCACCCAGATATTGGCGTCCTGATAGTCGCGCGTGACGAGGTGGAACAGGCTGTCTTTTTTCTTCATGCCTTCGAGCTGGATGAAAACCTGTCCGCAGGCGGCGGCGGTGTCCGGTACGCTGTAGTTGGCATCGTTTTTCTGATCGATGGCATCTTTGAGGTCTGCCGGCACGCTGGACGGATCAATGTACTGCAGTTCATACGATGCTTTCTTGAGCGCGTCGACCGCGCTGCTGGTTTTTCCAATCTTTGGAAACGCTTCGAGGTGATCCTGCAGTTTTGCGATCCAGCGCAGCATGTCCGGCTGTTTCATCGGTGGCGCGGTGATTTCGGCTTTCTGTTCATAGAGGAAATCGACGAAAGAAAGCGCGGTGTATTCATCGGTAACTTCCAAAGCCGCTTCTCTCAAATCTTCACCGCTCAAACCTTCCAAGGAGGCTGAGCCTCCACCCTTAAGGGTTTCCAATGCTTGTGAAATAGCAGGCCTGTCGGTGCTACCGACTTCCAAGATTTGGAAAAAGACCGTGGTGTTTTCGAGCGCGGCGGGTTCCATGTAGTTAATGTCGTCGGCGAGTTTCATCCACGGGCCGCTGACGGCGTCGTCGATTTTCTGCGCCTCGTTGATGAGGGTGACGAAGCATTCGTCCGGGTTGCAGCTGGAGACGTTGCTGTATTTTGCGTGCTGCAGGTCGAGCAGGGCGGTGAACTGCCTGGTCTGCTCCGGCAGTTTTTCGGTAAAGCGCTCCTGGGCCGCGGCTCTCATCTTGACGAGGGCTTCTGTGCAGGTGCAGGCGTCCGAGGTTTTCGGGGTGAAGGTGAGGTAGGCGGTGTAGGTGCCGCCGAAGTGGTGGTTGAGCACCGCGTCGGCAACACGGATTCGATGGGTTTTCGTGAACCACTTAACCGGGTTGTCGTTGACCTGGATACGCTGGATTCCGATGGCGGAGATGATGACGACCAGACTGCTCAGCACCAGAATCAGTTTCCAATGGTTGTAAGAGAAGGTTCCGGTTTTTTCGAGCAGGCCGTCGAGCCCGCGGCGGGTGTGGTGCTCTTCTTTATCGGGAAGCGCATCGAGCATTTTTTTCGGGACGAAGAGCATGATGTAGGCGGGCACGAAGGTCATGGTGAGCACCCACGCCAGCGCGACCCCGAAGGCGACGTGCGCACCGAATACTTTGACCGGCGGGATCGGGGTGAAGATGAGCGAGGCGAATCCGGCGATGGTGGTGAGCGAGGTGTAGAGCATCGGCATGAAGAGGTGGCCGATGACGTGCTTGACCGTTTCTTTTTTGTCGCGGAAGCGGTGATAGGCGTCAAAGAATTCGCTGAGGATGTGGACCGAGTCGGCGACAGCGATCGGCATGAGGAAGATGGCGATCATGGAGCTCATGATGTGTACGTCGAAGCCGAGGCCGATTAAGAGACCCATGGTGCAGATGACGCTGACGATGGCGACGAGCATCGGCGCAATGATGAGAGAGAGCCGACGGAAGAAGAGCAGCAGGAGCAGGAAGATGACGAGTCCGGCCAACGGCGCAGAGCTGGCCATCTGGACGAGCATTTCGATGCCGAAGGTGTCCTGTGCGACCGGCTGGCCGGTAATGTAGACCTGGTCTTCGACAGGCCAGTCGGCGGTCAGTTTTTCGACGAGGTTGGCGACGTTGTAACTGTAGGTTTTTGCAACGATGGGAATGTAAAGCGCGACCGCTTTCCCGTCCTCGGAAACGAGCGTTCCTTTGTAGAGCGGGTTGTTCATGGCGTCGTCGCGGATGACCAGTGCCTCTTCGCGCGTTGTCGGCGGCTCTTCCATCAGGTACTCGATTTTGAGCGAACCCTGATCCGCCTGTTTGATGTTATCGACCACCGGCGGGCTGATCAGTTCCGGTTTGATGATGGCGCTGTTGCCGTCTTCGTCGAACAGGTGGTTCACGTCGTGGCGGAATACCTTTTCGAGAATCCGTTTGCCTGCGCTTGCGGGCTGAAGATCGGGAACGAAGGTTTCCGGTACGGTGATCTCGGGCAGACCGTCGGCGTTCTGCCGCAGGCTGAGCAGCTGTTTGGTGAGTGTGTGGATGCGACCGAGCGTTTCGACGTTGAAGACGCCGTCCGGGTTGTTGGTGTTGACGATTCCGGCGATAACGAAATCGTAGAGTGCGTACTTTTCTTTGGTGCGGTTATGAAAGACCCGGACCGGTTCGTCAGGGGAGAGCATGTTTTCGGGGTCGTTGTCGAACTGGACCTTCGGGAACTGCTCGGTGCCGAAGATGACTGCGGCCAGTACCAGCAGAACGACGATCCAAGGGAAACGGAGGCTGAAGTGTGTCAGTTTTAGTTTCATGATATGTTCCTCAAAAAATTAACCGCGAAAGAACGCAGAGATCGCAAAGAAAAGAACCGGGATTAATCCTGCAGCCTGAGAGACGGTTTTTTTACTTTTTGCGAATTTCTTAATTTCAAATTTATAGGATCCGAAATTGATCAGGAGCCCATGCTCTTTGCCGGCACCTTTGAGGTAATGGATGAGTTGTGCCTGATGTTCTGCTGTTATTGTCTTACAGGCTTTGAGTTCCACGATGAGTTCATCTTCAATAAACAAATCGGCGTAGTATTCTCCGATTTCGGTGCCGTCTTCGTCGTAGATGAGTAAGCGGTGCTGCTGTTTTACATCCAATCCGGTTTTACGGAGACGGTGAGACAGAGCGTTCTCATAAACCTTTTCCAGGTATCCATTTCCGTGATATTCATGAACTGCGTAGGCGGTTTCTTGAACCTGATCACAAAGGGCAATGATTTGGTCTGTGTTCATTGTTTTTCCTTTTGCGTTCCTTGCGTTCTTTTGTGGTTACAGATTCTCAAAATCCTCTTTTGTGCAGTGGGTGCAGATGCAGTTCAAAATGGAGAGGGGGCGGGGATCGGAAATGGAATACCACATTTCCTTGCCGCGGCGTTCGCCGGCAAGCAGTCCGACACGCCGCATCTGATTGAGATGCTGAGAGACGACGGCCTGCGGAAATCCTGTTTCTTTGATCAGCGCATGCACGGGCACCTCCTGTTCCCGTTCGAGAATCTCAATGATACGCAGTCGTTGCGGATGTGCGAGCATTTTCAAAGTCTGTGCTGCACGTTCCAGTGCTTCAACGGTCAGCCGTCCTTCGCGAATACATGAGTGGGTCGTTTTCATAACGAAAACATATTAAAAAATTAAAATATGTCAATATCATGGTTTCCTGGATGATGTGCCGCGCGGACTTTCAATCTTCTGCCGAATTCGGAACACTGTTGTGATGAAGGCATTTTTGAACAGACATGATCTGATTTTAATGGAGGCCGCCGTCGTTGAGCGGCTGAGACGATGTAGCGGAGTGTCATTGCATTCGACACTGGTGAATGCGCCTTTAATTTATGATGAAGAGGGTTGCGCGGCCCTGTCTTCGATTTATCGGGAATATATGCAGGTCGCAGAAGAGACCGGAATCCCACTGATTCTCTGTACTCCGACCTGGAGGGCGAACCGCGAGCGGGTGGATGCGTCCGGAGTGAAGGGGTCCATTAATACCGATGCGGTGCAGTTTATGCGGTCTCTGAACAGTGGGCGAACAGATGTTCGCATTGGAGGAATGCTCGGTTGCCGCAATGACTGCTATAAGCCGGAGGAGGGATTATCTTCTACAGAGGCAGAAGCATTTCATGCGTGGCAGATCAATCAGCTGGCCGACGCGGGGGTCGATTTTCTGCTGGCAGAAACCCTGCCGTTTGTTGAAGAAGCAGAGGGCATTGCCAAGGCGGTGGCTGCGACCGACGTGCCGTATGTGATCAGTTTTGTAATTTCACGCGATGGGCATGTTCTGGACGGAACTCCACTGCTGGATGCAGTTCGTCGAGTGGATGCTGCTGTAGACCGTAAACCGATGGGATTTATGGTCAACTGTGCCTATCCGACCTTTCTGTGCGTTGATGATCAGCCGCCGGAGCTCTTTGACCGACTGATCGGTTATCAGGCAAATGCTTCCTCGCTGGACCACTGCGATCTGGATAATGCGGATCAGCTGCAGTCTGAATCGGTTGAAGAGTGGGCCGCGGAAATGCGCCGTCTCAACCGGGCGTTCGGCATGAAAATTCTCGGGGGATGCTGCGGAACGACGGCCGATCATTTGCGGGCGATGCTGAGCTCCTGATGTTTCCAAACCTTGGAAAATCAGGATGCAGAAGAGTCGTTTGATTTGGTTCGGATCAGGCAGGTGAACGGAATGGCGCCGAGGCCGATAGCGGCGGAAAGCTGGTAAGTGGTGACGAATCCAAAGCGGTCGGCGAAGATGCCGACGAGCAGGGCAACGATGGAGCCGGCGAAAAAGTTGAGCGTCATGAAGACCCCGTTTGCGAAGGAGGGCCGGTCGGTTTCCAGATCGTGAATCATGGCCATGAACACGGGCGTGTTGGCGAAAAGAACCAGTCCCATCAGCGCGATCAGCACCCACTGCCACGGCGCAGAGGCAATGGTGAACAGTCCCATCAGGACCGGACTGAGAACGGCCACGGCAATGAGGATGGCTTTGCGCCCGATTCTGTCGGACCAGGTTCCGGCCAGCAGGGCGCCTGCCGCGCCGGTCAGTTCCATGAGGGCCAGAGCGACGGCTGCGGTTTTAATGGAGCTTCCGGTTGAGACCATGTAGGCGGGTAGAAACGTGGAGAGCGCGGTTTTGGAGAAAGCGCGCAGGAGCATAACCGGAGTGATGCTTGCAAAGAAGGGAGTGATTTCCCGGACGGTTTGTCCGAGAGGGGCTTTTTCGGTTTTTTGCTGGTGCTGAATATGCCGCTTATCGATTTTACGCAGGTTCAGGAACAGAACCAGCGATGCGACCAGTCCGAACGGGATCAGCCGCCAGATTCCTTCCAGTCCCCACCAGGAGACGGCGGCGGTGACGAGCAGCGGCCCCAAGGTGCGGGCCATTTCCCCGCCGAACATAAAAAAGCTCATACCGCGCCCAATTTTATCGCCGGAGACCTGCCGCATGAGAACCGGCGCGGTGACATGGAACACGGCGGCACTGATGCCGAAAACGAAAAAGAGAATACCGAGAGCGGCTACGGAGGGAGCGATCCCCAGCAGGCACATGCAGGTGATGGTGACGACCGGTGCGGCAACAATGGCCGAGCGGATTACCAGCCGGTCGGCCATTAAACCGATCAGTGGATTGAGCAGGGCCGGGATACGCTGAATAACCGTAAGCAGTCCTGCGATCGCATAGTTGAACCCGAGTTTTTGAGTCAGCAGCGGAATCAGCGGGGCGAAAAACGATGCAAATACATCGTGCAGCAGGTGTGCGGCGGCAATGGACAGCACATTTCCGGTTTTAAACTGCTTTTTCATGATGAATAAAAAGGAGGTTTGGACACGGGTATCCAAACCTCCGCTTTCTCAGTCATCCACTCCTCTTAATGGTCGCAGGCGTTGGCGCCGGAAACGAGCGTTCCGTTCATCCAGGCGGTGACCAGTTCTTCAGACGGAGCAGACGGAGCGCCGACGACGACCTGAATGTCGTTCTGCACAAAGATCTGCTGGGCGCGCTGACCCATACCGCCGGCAATAATCATGTTGGCACCCTGTTCATGGAGCCATGCGGGAATAACGCCGGGTTCGTGCGGCGGCGGGGTCATTGCCTCACAATCGGTGATGGTTTTTGTTTCGGGATCGACGGTGAGAATTTCAAACTGCTGGCAGTGCCCGAAATGCATGCACAGTTTTCCTTCAGCGGTAGGGATTGCGATTTTCATTTTCTTCTCCTGACTTGTGCGAGGAACCATTCGGGTTCCTGGCGTTCTTTAAAGTTTGTGTAGAGCCGTTCAGCGATTTCTTTAATTTTCGGTGTTGTAAAGATGCGGGCGTGGCTGGTGCATACCTTGATGCAGGCGGCGCACCAGATGCATTTTGAGTCGTCGGTCTGCGGGCCGTCTTCAGTCATTGTGATGGCGTTGGTTGGGCAGAAGGTTTCGCACAGGCCGCACTTGATGCAGTTGTTGTTGGATCCGGTTGCCGCGACACCGGGCGGGTTCATTGTTTCTTTCACATACGGCGTGCTGCCGGGGACGGACGGCGTTGCGAACGGTCCGCCGCCAGCGAGCTTTTTCTGAACGAGTACGGCGAATTCCGCAGCTTTTTCCAGGTCGGCGGCGTCGGGGCGGCCGACCGCAATCGGAAACTCTTTCCGTGTGAAGGAGTGCTCTCCGATGAAGGTGGCGGCGGCGGCGACCTCAAAACCCTGTTCAGTGCAGAGCTGGGTCAGCTCGAGCAGGGCGTCGTCCACTTTGGCATTACCGTAGACAGCGATGGCGACGGCTTTGGCTCCGTTTCCCTGAACGGCTTTAACGCGCTCAGTGGCGACGCCGGGCAGGCGTCCGCTGTAGATCGGCATGACGATCACGACGACATCGTCCGGACCGAATGTTTTTTCGATTGCGGCCTTTGTGATGTCGAATGATTCCCCTGCTTCGACGTTCAGGTTTTCCTGAACCGCCTTGGCAACGGTTGCCCCGGTCTGGGTCGGTGAAAAGAAAAGGGTATGCGCTTTCATGAACTTAATCCTCCCACTCTTTGTCTTCGATGGCAATCAGGCAGTCGGCTCCGGTCCAGACCAGCTCGCAGTCCGGAACAACCATAACGGGCGCCTGCCGGATCTGGCGGTGGTCAAGGCCGCGTTGAGTCAGTTCGTCAATCAGGTCCTGCATGTGTTCTTCAGCAGACAGGATTTCGTGTTTGAATTCTTTCAGCGCGGCTTTGACCTGTTCGCAGATCGGGCAGTTGCGGCTGGTGTAGAGTTTAATCGGTTTCATTAGTTTCTTTCGTTTAGAGTGATAACGGTTCCGGCCGGGCAGGGCCTGACCTTTCCTGGAAATTCGCGCCAGAGTTGTGCGGCGGCATCAAAACCGGTGCAGTGACACGGGAAAATGCAGCGGATCTTCAGCTTGCGAAGCGCTTTGATCGTCTTATTCATTCGGTTCGCAGACGCACTGTGCAGGTGCATGCCGCCGATGACGGTGTGGATCGGGCGATTTTCGGTCAGGCTCCGAATGTACTGGAGTGTATTAATCACGCCGGAATGAGCGCAGCCCAGAATCACAGTGGTTCCGTTTTCGCTTTCAACGAATGCGGCCTGGTCATCCGGAAGAGTATCCGGTTCGGTGCCGGCAACATTACAGAAAAACGGTCCGCCGGTATTTTCAAAATCGGTCGTGCGCGGAACCGGGCCGGTCAGGCGCAGTCCGCCGGGCAGTTCGACCGGTGCTTCGGTGCGGACCCAGTCCGCCTGCTGAAGCAGTGCGTTCCGGTCTGCCTCAGGCATCGCGACGGAACGGCTCTCCATTTGTCTGTAGCAGACAAATTTTGATTCGATGACTGCGGGATGGGCGTAAACTTTCGGGTGTTCCATCATAGCCAGCGCCGTATGAAGTCCGCCGGTATGGTCGTAATGACCGTGGCTCAGCACCACGGTTTTTACATCGGCAAGACTCAGGCCCAGTTTTTCGAGGTTGTGTTTCAGCACGAAGCCCTGGCCGGTGTCGAACAGAATCTTTTCACCACCGGTTTCGATCAGAAACGCGAGGCCGTGCTCGGCGAGGATGCCGAGCTTGCCTGCGGTGTTTTCCGCCAGAACGGTGATCCGGAGATTGTTCATCAGGCCTCCTGTTTTGCGGTCGGACATGAACTGCTGCTTGAGCAGCTGCTGCAGCCGCTGTCACATGTGGCGGGTTCTTTTCCGGGCAGCAGTTGCAGCGCTGTATCAATCTGTTCGACCGCTTTTTCAAAAGCGACTGCAGTGGCGGACTCGCCGTGGTGCTCCAGAAAACTGCGGCCTTCGTCGCCGCAAAGGCCGATGGCGGGATCGATGGGAATCCGTCCGAGAAATGCTTCGTTGAATTTTTCGGCGGTTTTGCGTCCGCCGTCTTTTCCGAACAGATGAACTTCTTCGCCGCACTTCGGGCAGACGAATCCGCTCATGTTTTCAAGGATTCCAAGGATTGGAAGATTGAGTTTGCGGCAGAACTGAATGGACTTGCGCACATCGGCGGCTGCGATTTCCTGAGGTGTGGTGACCACCACGCCGCCATCGGGAGAGTTGATCAGCTGGCAGACGGAAAGCGGTTCGTCACCGGTGCCGGGCGGGCAGTCGATAATCAGATAGTCGAGACGGCCCCAGTTCACCTGTCCAAGCATTTGCTCAAGAATGCCGTTTTTTGCCGGTCCGCGTACGATGATGGCCTGGTCAGGATGTGCAATCATGAAACCGGCGGACATCAGTTTGATTCCGTTTGCGGTGACCGGATTGATCGCGTCATTCGTCTGCGTGGCGGTCTGTCCGACCAGATTGAACAGCGTCGGGACGCTGGGGCCATGGATATCGGCATCGAGCAGGCCGACCGAAAATCCTTTTGCGGCCAGCGACATGGCCAGATTGGCCGACACTGTGCTTTTGCCGACGCCGCCCTTTCCGGACAGGACGACAATTTTATGTTTGATGGCGCTCATTCGCAGTTGAACTGCGGACGGTTCGTTTACTTCATGTTCTGACATATTTTCTCCCACAAGGTTTTGATTGAGGTTGCTGCGGGTCCATCGTTCCACTCCACGATGCTTCGTGCCTGAATCTGGGCGTGAGTAATGGAGGCGTCGTATGGAATCCGCTCTAAAACAGTTGCTCCGGCCTGAACCGCGGCATCTTCGATGCGCGCGCTCATTTCCGGGTTAATATCCCATTTATTGACGCTGATAAAAGCCGGGATTTTAAAATGTCGCGTCAGTTCGAGCACGCGCAGCAGGTCATGTTTGCCGGAAAGGGTTGGTTCTGTAATTACCAATACGGCGTCGGTTCCGCCGATGGAGGCGATGACCGGGCAGCCGGTTCCGGGCGGGCCATCGATGATCAGCCAGTCCGCTTCGGTCTTTTCCGCGAGCTGTTTCGCCTGTTGTCGCACCGTATTAACCAGTTTGCCTGAATTTTCGGCGGCGATTTCCAGTTTTGCGTGCACCATCGGTCCGTAGCGGGTGTCCGAGTGGAACCAGTTGCCGCACAGACATTCCGGAAAGTCGATCGCTTTGGCGGGACAGAATTGCACACAGACGCCGCATCCTTCGCAGGCGAACGGATTGATGCGGAATGTTCCATCCTGTTCGATTACGGCATCGAAGCGGCAGAGTTCCATGCACTGTCCGCATCCGGTGCATTCATTTTCGCGGATGACGGCTTCGTGCCCGCTGAAAAATTCATGCTGTTCCTGAACATCGGGGTTCAGCAGCAGATACAGATCGGCAGCGTCGACATCGCAGTCTGCCAGTACTGCATTCCGGGCCAATGCTGCAAATGAACCGGTGACGCTGGTTTTTCCGGTTCCGCCTTTTCCGCTGATAATGACCAGTTCCTTCATTGGGAAACCTCCGTCTGGATGCTGCGGATGATGTTGCGGAACCCGGCGTTCAGCGCCGGCTCGGCCTGCAAAAGGCTGTCACCGCGTGAGTAGGCTTTTGCAATTTCCCGTGATTCGGGAATCTGCAGCAGAATCGAAATGGTTTCTTCCTCGCAGTAGCGGACAACCCGGTCATCGCCGGCGTCGGAGCGATTGATCACAACGCTGAAGGGGAGCCCAAGTTTACGAACGGTTTCCACCGCCAGCTTCAGATCGTTGAGGCCGAACGGAGTGGGCTCGGTGACGAGCACGACAAAATCACAGCCGGAGACTGCGGTAATCATCGGACAGGACGTCCCGGGCGGAGAATCAATGATGACCGGCAGGTCGGGGGCTGCTTTTTTTGCAGCCCGGATCAGCGGCGGAGCCATGGCGCAGCCGATCTTCAGGCGGCCTTCGAGCGTTGTGATGGTTCCGCTTTGTCCGCAGCTCAGTTCGCCGATCACTTTGGGGATTTCTGTAATGGCATTGGCCGGACAGATTCGAGTGCATCCACCGCAGCTGTGGCACAGTTCCGGAAAAACCATGACCCCTTTGCCTGCGACCGCAATGGCATTATAGGTGCAAAAACTGCTGCAGGCGCCGCAGCCTGTGCATTTTTCGGCGTCAATGTTCGGCACCGGTATAGTTACGTCTGTCCGGGATTTCAGCCCGGGTTTCAGAAAGAATGCACTGTTGGGTTCTTCGACGTCGCTATCGATCAGGCAAACTGGAGAGTCAAAAGCCTGAGCCAGCGCAACAGATACGGTGGTTTTGCCGGTGCCGCCTTTCCCGGATGCTACTGCAATTTTCATTGTTTCGCTTTCTCCATCAGAACGTGTGTTCCAAGCGGCTGTCCGGAGGCGTTGGCCACCATGGGACATTTTACCTTAAAGAGGAAAAAGATCTGCCGTGGATTTTCGTTGAGGGTTTCGAAATTTCCCTGGCCCTTTGAGATAACCAGATCGGCAGAGTTGAAAAGGGCGCGGAACTTATCATTGCACTGTTCCAGATCGGTTCCCGGAACATCGTTACCGTTTCCAATGATTGGAACCAGGTCGTGAAGACCCGCAAGGCGGGCATCTTCTTCGAGGGCATCGTTGAGGATCGGCGCGCCGCGGACCGCCAGCGTTACGCGTTCCGGACCGAGCTGTTCAATCAGCAGCCGGTCAAAAACAATCTCTCCGGCGTTGTCTCCGAGATAGAGAATGGATTCTGCGTTTTCGACAGCGGTGCGGAATGCGTCAAGGTCGCCTTCGAGCGGCTCTTCGGACGCATGTTCGACAGCGCTGAGCACTTCGTTTTCGCTCAGTCCGTTTTTTGCGCCGAGGTCGATGATGTTGCCGGCAATGGCGAAGTGTGCGGCGCTGGTCAGCGGATCGTCTGATGTTGAAACATCGGCTCGGAGCTTTGGGAGCAAATGCAGCGCCAGTTCGTTATGGGCTTTTTTCTGATCCCGGTAGAGATCGTTTATGCCGGTTTTTGTTTTCAGCTTTTTATGCAGCCTTTGTGCGATAACCGGCGGAGTGTTGTTCCAGTTTTCGTTGGCCAGGTCCTGAAGGGATTCCCGAAGAATTTCTTCGTGAACCGCCGGGTCTTCAGAGATCAGGCGGCCGGCATCCAGGATCTGGCGGACAAAACAGGGAAGACAGTCGAGACAGGTTTTCATGCCCAGTGTCCTTCGACATCGGCGCCGGAAGCGGCGGTCAGCTGACCGTTTTTGAAGAGATCGAGTGCGTCCTGAATGGTGGCGGCTTCGGTGTTGTAGACGGCAATGTTCGATGCACTGAGAATTCGGAACGCTTTGGGGCCGCAGTGGCCGGTGATGACGGCTTTGGCTCCGGTTGATGCAACGTTCTGAGCGGCCTGGATTCCGGCGCCCTGTGCGGCATTCAGATTCTGTTCGTTCGGTTCATAAGCCGTTTCTCCGGTTTCTGTGTCGAGCACGAGAAAGCCGGGCGCGCGCCCGAAACGGCGGTCGAGGGCGGCGGACAGGGTCGGTTCTGCTGCGGTAAATGCAATTTTCATTCGGCCAGTTCCTCCAGAAGACCTGCTGCCAGACTGACGCAGGCAGAGCAGGGCATGATGCGGTTTCTTCGAATATCCCGGCAGGCTGCATACCCGCCGGCCTTTTCTTTAAATCGTTCGGTCAGTTGTTCTCTGCGGGGTTCGCCAACCAGTTCGCGGGCGGCATGCAGTGCGCCGCAAAGCCCTTCGGGGGCCCGTCCGTTCCCTGCTGTGGCGAAGACTTCCGCGTGGATTGATGCGGGATCTTTTCGCTCTTTCCACGCCAGAGCAACAGACTGTGCACAGTTGCTCTGGCGTGTTTGGAAGTATTCCGAGGCTGTCTCTTGCATTATGGCTCTCCGAGTGCTTCAATTTGCTGTTGAATTTGAGCCATTTGCGCTTTGAGCGCGTCGATCTGAGCCTCTTTGTCCATCGGTTGGGCGGGAGCCTGCGGTGCGTTCCACCATCCGGCAAAGCACCGGTTGCGGAATCCGAAGCCCATGCCGCGGCCCATACCACGACCCATTCCGCGGCCGAAGCCGCCACCCATTGCGTATCCGGGTGCGTTGTTGCCGGCACAGATTCCCATGCCGCGTCCGGTCATCGGGCCTGCGCCCGCCGGTCCTGTTCTGTCTCCTCCTGGCATTTTATTGTCCTCCTTCGGATAGTTCTTCAATGCCGATGGCTTTGCCCAGCACAAGGGCTTCCGCCACCTTCTTATGTGCCCGTTTCAGAATCAGTCCGAGCGTCTGGCGGGAAACTCCCATTTGCGCTGCGGCCTGTTCCTGATACATGCCTTCGAGATCGGTCAGGCGGATTGCCTCCAGTTCGTCGGCAGCCAGTTCGACCGTTTCCAGCTCACGCATCGGAATGCCGCGCGGCTTAAAATAGGTTGAGCCGGCCCGGCATCGGATGTGTCGTTGTATTTGAGGTCTAGGCATGCCAGATAAATGGCATATGCCAAAAACAGTGTCCAATGGTTTTTGTGATTTTTTTGGTCAGGCGGTTTTGTTTTCCGGGGGCGTCCAGAACGGTCTGCTGTTTTTGAGACATCCGTTGAGGATGGAGGGGACGGTCATCAAAAACGTCGGGCCAGATCGTTATCGGGCGTGCGGTGCTGTGTTACGACTGAAGAAAGTCCCTGTATTTCATGTCTTCGACCAGAATATGATCGGACCACCAGTCGTGAAGGTAGCGGAGCAGTTCTTCCGGAACGTCGTGGAAGCCGAGCATGGTGTGTTTGCAAAGGTCGACGATTTTTTTACGGTAAGCAAGATGTTCTTTTTTATGAGCTTTCAGGTCGGGATATTCTACTGTTTTGAGCAGGTTTTCCTCGGTTCGGAAATGGATCTGAGCATACTGGGTCATATTGTGCAGGATGTCTGATACGGTTTCAGAGGAGGTGGTTACGTCTGGAGTGCCCGTCAGTCTGTTCAGCATCTCAATGAGTTGTCGGTGCTGACGGTCGATTTCCGGATGGCCGATGTTAAATTTGTCTGTCCAATTGATCTTTTCCATGATGTCGCCTTGCGGGAATAAATTAGTAAAATAATAAATTTATCCTGAAATCAGGGGAGAAGGAAACCTATAATGGGCTTTCAATCTACGGAAATTTCCGGTTCACTCTCCGCCCCTATGAGAAAAGAAAACAGCAGAGTTGTCGCCGCACGCATTATTGCCCGCTGGATGGAGAAGGGGGAATTTCCTGATCGTCAGCTGGCGGATGTGAAACAGGATCGCGGTTTTATTACGGAACTGGTTTACGGCGTGGTGCGCCGCAAGCTGACGCTGGAGTATATCGAGCAGAAGTTTGTGCACCGCCGTCCGGAAAACCTGATTCTGGCCGCCTTGCACGTCGGAGTCTATCAGCTCTGTTTCATGGATAACGTCGAAGAGTTCGCTGCCATCAACGAGAGCGTCGGCGTAATCAAGGCCAGTCGCCATCGCGATGCCGCCCGTGCGGCGGGGATGGTGAATGCGGTTCTGCGCAATGTGCAGGATGAAAAAGAGGCGATTCTGAAAAACCTCGAACGGCAGGACGACGACATCCGCACCTCGCACCCGGAGCCTCTGGTGTATCGCTGGCGCAAGCAGTACGGCGAACGCGACACCCGCCGTTTGTGCGAATGGAACAACATTCCGCCGGAAACGATCATTCGCGTGGAAACCACCAAAGTCACTCCCTCCAATTTCATGAAAGAGCTGGAACTGGCCGGAATCGACGCAAAACCGCATCCTTTCCAATGTTTGGAAACATTTATTACGCTGCCGCGCGGTGTGCCGGTGTTTAAAGTGCCGGGCTACGACCAAGGCTGGTTCACCGTGCAGGACCCGGCCACTTCAGCATCCGTTGAACTGCTCGACCCGATGCCCGGCGAGAGTATTCTGGATGCCTGCGCCGCTCCCGGCGGGAAAACCGCTATGATCGCCGGAATGATGGAAGGAGAGGGTGAGCTGGTTGCCATGGATGTGCATGATGACCGCCTTGAGACCCTGCGCGATACCGTTAAACGCACCGGATGGAATTTCATTGAAATCGTCAAAGGCGATGCGGGACGGGGATTCCCAGCGTCTGGAAAAACCTTTGATGCAGTTCTGCTCGATGTTCCCTGCATGAATACCGGCGTGCTGCGCCGCCGGGCCGATGCGCGCTGGCGCTTTACCCGCGACCGCATTGAAATGCTCAAGAAGACTCAGTGGAAAATTCTTACTGCAATGTCGAAGTCAGTGAAGCCGGGCGGACGGCTGGTTTACAGCACCTGTTCCCTGGAGCAGGAGGAAAACGAGGAGCTGGTCAGCCGCTGGGTGCGGGAAAATAAAGACTGGCGACTGGCAAAGGCCAAACGTTTGTTTCCTCCGAAATCCGGCACCGACGGCGCATATGCGGCGCTGCTGGTTCGGGCGCGGGACTGAAATTCAGCGGGTCTGTTCTTGTCTGGTTTTGTTGAGGAATGGTAGCTTGCGCGTTCAATATTTCAGGTTGTTTCGGCAACCAGTAAACGGGCAGTTTTATCATGCAAAAAGTAGTTTCTGTTTTCTGTTTCATGGCATTGATCGTTTTCCCCGTGATGGGCAATACGGTGCTGGTTTTGTCGAATGGCGACCGACTGAAAGGCGCGGCGGTTCACGAAAAAAACGGTGTGATTCATTTTACCTCTGATGTTCTGGGGAAAATGACGCTTCAGAAAAGCCAGGTGAAGGAAATCATCCCCCCGCCGCCGGCAAAAACTCATGCCGCGCAAACGCCCGCCGCTGCTCCCGTCAAACTGGTGGCGGTTCCTGCGGTAAAAGCCGTGGCAAAGCAGGCGGCTCCCAAAAAGGAGGCTGCGAAAGCCGCGCCGAAGCCGAAAAAATACTGGTCCGGCAATATCGGTGTTTCTGTGAATACACACCATGCAGAATATCAGCAGCGGGCAGGATCCAACCTGAAACGTTACGAAAAAGACACCGACTACCTTCGGCTGACCACCAAGGTGAAATGGGACAGAGGCCGGCATCATCTGGAGTGGAACGGCAGTTACGTGTATTCCGAGGTTAATGAAAATAAGAATAATGATCTGTATCGCTGGAGTCAGCGGTATCGTTGTGATCTGACGGACGAATGGTTCGGGCAGTCGGAAACCTCATACGAACATAACTATTTGCGAATTCTCTCCAAAGAAGTGCAGCAGTTCAGCGGGCTCGGTTGGCGTCCGGTTAAGCAGCCGCTGCTGACGCTGGATGTTGTGCCGGGAGTCAATTACTATTACCGCGATCAGGCAGACGAGCAGACAGAGGGGGTCTCTCCCGGATTCCAGCAGAACCTGACCTCAAAACTGAGTCAGGACCTGACTCTTTTTCAGGGATTTACTTATACGGGATATCCCGACCAGTATTACTACAAATTTAATGCCGGACTGAATAATCGTCTCATCAAAAACTTGTCGCTGAGGCTGGAGTATAAATATGAGATGGATGCGAATGTGGAGGACGGCGCCGACCCGTTCAAGCAGCGACAGTTGATCAGCAGTATTCAGTATCGGTTCTAACGACCTTTTCGGGGCGTGAAACCCGCACCTTTTCTCTTTGCGCTGCTGTGGCTTATATCTATACTGCGCAACTATGAAGGCCTTGGATGTCAACCTCAGGAATGAAGCCGTTCGCTGGCAGGAAAAACTGTTCCGGCGTTCGCTTCGGCGTCAAACCCGGCTTTGCAAACTCCGGCAGTTGCTCGGCACAACCGCGAATCAGGACTGTCTGGAAATCACTGCCGGGGACGGAGTGATTTCTCAGCAGCTGCGCCTCGACGGCGGGAACTGGAAAACCATGGTCACCGACTCCGCTGCGCGGGACGCCATGCAGTTTTTTGTAGAACACCCGATCAGCGTCTTTGAGGACAATACCATTGATCTGCCCGATCACAGTTTTGACGCGGTGGTGATTGTCGATGCTTTGGAACGGGTGCTTGCTGATCGTGCACTGATTCGGGAATGTCACCGGGTGCTGCGGCCCGACGGACGGCTGGTGATTACTGCACAGCGCAAACTGCATTTCTGCCTGGGAAGCTGTCCGATCCGGGCCTTGCTGGGACTTTCATGGCGGCGCAAAGGGATGGCCCGCCCCGGCTACACAACGCGTGAGTTTTTTGATGTGCTCAAGGACGGATTTGACGTGCCGGAAACCATCACTTATTCCACCTGCTGTGTGGAAGGCCTCGGACTGTTTTGCGAAGCCGCCGCCAATAAACTGGCCGGCGGTCCCTACAATATGCCATCGGTCGACACAGACACGGAGCAGTTTTATCACTACACCAAACTGTACACGTTCGGCACGGTGGTCTATCCGCTGATGTGGCTGTTTTCAAAAATCGAAAAAGCAATGGGCTGTATCCTGCCCGGCCACAACATGGCCGCCAAAACCAAACGTCGCGTCTGGCGGGAACGCCGCACTCCGCAGCTGATCGACGGCCGCTCTATCGCCGAAGCCGCCCTCAACACCAAAATCGGTACTGCCGCACCGTTTTAGGATTGGAATGCTGGCGTGATGGATTAATGGAATTGATCCGCGATCGGTGGTCGTGGATTGGGAGAATGCGATGAACAGTCATGAAGTGGATTACGAAATTCTGGGCGACGACCTTCAGGTGGTGGAGGTGGAACTGGATCCCGGCGAAACGGTGATTGCCGAAGCCGGAGCCATGAACTACATGGAAGAGGGTATCGCCTTCGAAGCAAAAATGGGTGACGGCTCCAATCCGAATGAGGGATTCATGGGCAAGCTGATGAGTGTCGGCAAGCGGGCGCTGACCGGCGAGTCCATTTTTATGACCCACTTCACCAACATTGGTTCCGGCAAAAAACGGGTTTCGTTTTCGGCTCCCTATCCCGGCAAAATTCAGGCGCTGGACCTGTCACAGATTGGAGGACGGTTTATCTGCCAGAAAGATGCGTTCCTGTGTGCCGCCAAAGGAACGAACGTCAGCATTGCCTTTACCCAGCGCATGGGGGCGGGATTTTTCGGCGGCGAGGGCTTTATTCTCCAGAAACTGGAAGGCGACGGCATGGCCTTTGTTCATGCCGGTGGAACGATCGTCAGAAAAGAGCTGGCCGGAGAGTCGCTCAAGGTCGATACCGGCTGCATTGTCGGGTTCAGCGGAAACATCGACTATTCCATCGAACGCGCAGGCAGCCTGAAGTCCATGTTCTTCGGTGGCGAAGGGCTGTTCCTTGCCACGCTGCGCGGAACCGGAACCGTTTATCTGCAGAGCCTGCCGTTCTCCCGTCTGTGCGACCGCATTCTCGCGCACGCTCCCGTTCAGAACAACGGCCGGCGACAGGGCGAAGGCTCCGTGCTCGGTGTTGTCGGCGACCTGATTGGTGGGCGATAATTGAAACGGTACCAGCTGAATTCAGAAAGCGCTGTCCCCTTATCAGATCATGAGTGAAACGATTGGCAAATGTCTCGGAATTCCGATCCGCATTCACGACGACCGGAAGATCGTCTGTTGCGACGATCTGGAATTTCCCTGCGGTTGGAAAGAGGGCGACGGGTACTTTCTGGTGCGCCTTTACGAGGGGGTGATCTGTGTGGGCTGGGTCAACGGAAACCACGAGATGAATATCGAATTCCGCGGCAGCGACCCCGATAACCTCATTCGCGAAGTGACCCGGCAGGACTTTGTCGATAAACCCCATGCCGCTTACATCGCTGCCGAAATCATGCTTGCCTATCGCTGTCTGGTTGATGGCTCAGAATATGTCCAGCGGTAGGGTACAGGGTTCCAATGTTTGGAAATTCACCGTTGTCTGCTGAAAAAAAAGAAGGCGCCCCGCAATCAGCGGGGCAGCCCTGATTATTGGTTGAGCAGAACGAGTGCGCGGTCGTTGTCGTCCGTAGAGAGCACGGCCAGACAGGTTTCGTCCGAGACCGGAGCGCTGGCGTAGAGATACTGAATGTTCACTCCGCCGTTGCCGATCTTTTCGCAAACCCTGCTCAACATGCCTGGGGAGTGTTCCATGGACACTTCCACAGAGTTGACTTCTTCCGGGGCATAGTTATGCGCGCGCAGCGCATCGACTGCCCGGAGATTATCATCGGTTACCAGCCGGACAACCCCCTTGTTTCCGTCCTCCACCCAAGCTGCCGCCGCCCGAATATTCACGCCTTTATCGGCAACAATCCGGGTGAGCTGCGCCAGAATGCCGATATCGTTGAATACGCGGACGGACACCTCCTTGCAGTGTTTTGCGGTGATCATGCTTCCTCACCTCCCCTTCGGTTACAATTGTCTTCCTGAGGGGCCGGTTTGTCCAGTCTTGAAATGTCTGTTATGTGCAGAATTCAGGTGCGGGGCGGTCAAATAACGTGATTTTTATGCTGACCCGTTCCCTGGCGGGATTACAATCCCAATAGAGGGGAGGGAGAGCTATGAAAACATTGGTTTTAGTTCGACATGGCAAGGCTGCCCACCGTCACGGTGGCGAAGATATAGACCGTCCACTTACTCATCGGGGCCGGGCGGATTCTGAGCAGATGGCGGAAAAATTCCATGAACTCGGTGTGCAGGTTCATGCCGTTCTCAGCAGTCCGGCGCTGCGCGCAGAAACCACCGCGAAATGTTTTGCCGACTGGGCGGTGCTTCCGGTTGGACTCGACGAACGTCTCTACGATGCCGGAGTGCCGGATCTGCTGGATGTCGTGCAGGGCGCCGAGGATTTCCAGGAAACCATCCTTCTGGTCGGGCATAACCCCGGCATCAGCGAGTTCCTGCGGGTGCTGCTGGATCGTCATCATGGCGACATGCCGGCCGCCTCCGTGGCAGTCATCAACTTCGATGTTCCCGAATGGGTGGATGTCGTCGCCGGCAGCGGAGACCTGGAATGGTTTATGGATCCCAAAATACTCGAAGCGGAAAACGAAACCGCCTGAGGGGCTGAGAGTCGACAGAGGAACAGAGGCGCAACAGCATTTCTATGCCTTTTTGTTTCGAATGAGTTTCCAATGTCTTTTGAATCAGAATTCAAAAGCCCCTTCGTCAGTCAAACGCATTGGCGACTGCGGGACAGGTGATGCGCCCGTCGCGCATATTGAGCGCCGCCGCACGGCCGGGGCCCTTTGCCAGAAATCCGTCGAGGCCGAGTCCGGCCAGCTCCCGGCACCAGGCGAGCGTTGCGTTGCACAGCGCGTGGCTGCTGGTGCGGCCGACGGCACCGGGCATGTTGGTGACGCAGTAATGCACCACATTGTCGACAATGTAGACCGGTTTGCTGTGTGTGGTCGGTTTGCTGGTTTCACAGCATCCTCCCTGATCGATGCAGACATCGACAATGGCTGCGCCCCGTTCCATTTTTTTTACCAGTGAACGAGGAACCAGCGACGGCGCCTTGGCGCCGGGAATCAGAACCGCCCCGATGATAAGGTCAGCCTCAAGGGCGTACTGTTCAATGGCATGCGGTTCGCAGTAAATGGTTGTTACATTCGGCGGCATGATTTCGTCGAGTCGCCGCAGTCGATCGAGGTTGATGTCCATAATCGTCACATTGGCTCCGAGGCCGGCCGCCACATGCGCGGCGTTGCTGCCGACCACACCTCCGCCGAGGACCAGCACGTTCGCCGGAGCCACCCCGGCCACCCCGCCGAGCAGGATGCCGCGCCCCATCACCGGCCGTTCCAGACACTTGGCTCCTTCCTGAACTGACATTTTTCCCGCCACCTCGCTCATCGGCGTCAGCAGCGGCAGTCCGCCGTGGTCATCCGTCAGCGTTTCATAGGCGACTGCGGAAATGCCGCGGTCCAGGCATTGGAATGTCAACTCGCGCGAACTGGCGAAGTGGAAATAGCAGAAGACGATTTGGTTGCGGCGCAGCAGGGCGATTTCTTCGGGCTGCGGCTCCTTTACTTTCACGACCATGTCTGCCCGGTCGTAAATGTCGGCGGCAGTATCGACAATCTGTGCGCCGGCCTGCTGGTATTCGTTGTTGGTAAAACCGCTTCCGAGCCCGGTATCCTTTTCGATCAGAACCGTGTGCCCGTCCTGTGTCAGCAGCTGAACCCCTACCGGGAGCATCGCCGTGCGATATTCGTCCTTCTTGATCTCACGCGGAACGCCGATTTTCATATCTGCCTCCCTTCGGTCGCAAGTATAAGCTCCAATGTTTGAAAAGGCTCTTCTGATGTTGTAAGTTTTTTGAATGGCTTTTGATCCGGCAAAGCATCATCGGCGGTCGATTCGGTTGAAAGGCCACGATTATTCGGGCGGCGGGCTCTATTTCATCACGCTGTGTGCCCATCGCGAATTCATTGCAGCGGCGGGGGCGACATGCATGTCGCCCGTACGGGAAATTATTGCGGAAGAATGGATGCGGTGCGGCGAGGTGCGCGATGATGTGTTTCCCGGTGAATTTGTTGTGATGCCCGATCATTTTCATGGATTGATCAAAATTCGTCCCGGCCAGTCCGAATTAGGACATGTCATCGGTTCATTTAAAGCCGCAGTTTCACGGCGAATCCGCGGTAGGGGCGACTCGCAAGTCGCCCTCTCTTCCGACACCGCCCCGAATGTGCGCATCTGGCACCGCAATTATTATGAAATGATCGTCCGCACGCCCGAAGCCGCCGAAAACATTCGCCAGTACATCCGCATGAACCCGTGGAAATGCATTCAGAATTTTGGCAACGGGCTGCGCGGCATGGGAAACCCCGCCCTGTGGAATGCCGAAAAACTCGGCGTCCTGTGTTCGCGCGTCGGGGCGGCACGCATGCCGCCCATTCCCGATGCTGCTGTTTATCTCGGCGGCTTCCATTCCCCGCCCGAAAAGCAAATCCTCGAAGAGCTTCTGAAGCGCCGCGCCAAAATCATCATCTGCCCCGCTTGGGATTTGGGATCTATACGGGCGACATGCATGTCGCCCCTGCAAGAAAACCGCCTGCTCATTTTGGAAATGAAAAACCGCGATGGAAATTTGGCTGCCGCCGAAGCCCGCAACCGCTTCGTCATTCAAAACGCCGACCGCCTCTACACGCCCCTCATCACTCCCGGCGGCATGTTAGACCGGCTCCTGCGGGAGCATGGGTAGCCGCAAAAGCGTGCAGAGAACGCAAAGATTCCAACGTTCGGAAACGTAAACGCGACGTTCTCATCGCGTTGTTCAAGGGAGAGATTCTGCCACAATCTGATCCGGACCGAGCAGAAGAAGAGAAGGGCAAAACCATTCAGGAGCGCCAGATTCTAAGATTCATTGGCTGACCCCTGCGCTAAAAAGACACAGGCAGGAATAAAAAATGCTTAATAAATAGTCATGCTGTTCTCTTTTAGAAGGGAACTTGTTTCAAGCGAGGGGAAACCGTTCATGAAACAAAAAAGAACTGTCTCACTGAAGACGCTTAATGCGGAAATACAGGCTGAAATTGCAATCGTACTTCTGGCCATTATGCCCGCATTATCGATTTGTTATGTCCTGACTGTTATCAGTAATCCCGGACATCTTGCACCCGGGATGATCTTTCTTATTTTTATCCTGACCCTTGGAGTTGCCTTCTCCGGATTCCTGATTCTGCGAAAATATCCAAAGAACATCATAAAGCTCCGCAATTATTTTACTGAAATTGCCCAGAAAACACCGCCGGAAAATATCCGGTTGGTTCAGGCCGGCGACTCAGATGACATCCGGTACATTGAAGAAAACTTCAACCGAATGCTGGCTGAAATGCGCCACCGCATAGAAAAAACAGAAGAGCAGCTTCAGGTGGAACATGAACTGCGGAAAACCATTGATGATCAGCAGAAAGAATTGCAGGGCATGATCCGAACTCTGGCCGCGGTTTGCCATCACATCGGTCAGCCGGCCACGGTTCTGCAGATGGAAATGCATCTCTTGATGCAAAAGGCAACCGACGACGAAGTGATTCAGCGTATCGCGGAGAGCGCGCAGGAAGTGGATCGAATTTCAACTATTCTTCAAAAACTGCAGCGAAGCAGCACATTTATGAGCACGCCCTTCAGTGGTTCCGAAGATCCGCTCAAAGATTAGTTAGGTGACGCTCCCTTCACGGGTCAATAGAGGGAAACCAATCGCCACAAAAATCTACAAAGATCCGTGCACCAGCCTTTTCGTGCCTTTTTGTGTTTTTCGTGGCCAACTCTAATCTGACCCGGTTTCCCTAGGACGTTTGGAAAAACATCAGTTCATCCATGCGTCGTCATCTTCTTTTGTTTGGAAGAACCCCAACTCAATAAATGCCCATAAACTTCCAATGACCGGAATAAAGTTGATTAAGCACCAAAGCCCAGACTTTCCGCGATCATGCCATCGTCTTACCTGAGTTGTCCAGAGAGGCCAAAAGGATACAAGATAAACAACAACAAACCATGAGCCCGTTTCTTCTGCTCCATTTAATACTGTATCGACTTGTGCTAAAACAAACCAGAGAGCCCAAACACCAATATAAACGCACCACCATTCGCTTCTGGATGCTTCTCCCGTGAAGGTAAATATATTCAAAAAGGGTTTCATCTAGATGTCCTTGTAACGGTAAGGAATCTCGCATGAGTTTTTGGATTCCTTTGATTAAAATCCGGTTGTAGGTGCATCGAGCTGCAATCTACAACTTACTGAAGTCACACAGATATTGTTTTAATTCTTCATTTATTGAGCCTTCTTTTTCATGGGTGAGCATAAAAAAAGACACCACAGTATCTGCTGACACACGAAGCATACCACGAGTCATGTAAACAAACTCATTTGGTTCCGGATCTGGTTTGTTCGTCGTTTCCTCATCAATCAGGATTCCATAGAACCCATATCCTTTTCCTGTCCCAAAATCGAAAGGCTCCAAGGTGATTTCTTTTTTCCCGGCATAGCGAGTAATATCTTTATCCAGTCGCAATAGCATCTTTTCGACAGAGTGCTCGTCAATTTGGTCCCTTTGAAAAAACACTTTTAGTACAAAGCTATTGTCTTTTGGGGAGTAACTGAATGTTGCTGTTTTGTTTTCCTCGTATTTGAGTTGCTTCATGTTCCATCGAGGCGGGGCAGATATTTTGAAGGTGTCATCTTCAGACATTTGAATCTTAAAATTTTCAGCAGAAACGGTGATGCTGAATAGAAGCAGAAGACTTGTAATGGTTTTTTTCATAATTCTATTCCTTCGCGTCAATTCGTGTGAATTCGTGGTTCAACTCCCTAATGCGCCTGCAGCCAGTTGTCTCCGGTTCCGCAGTCGACGATGAGGGGGACGCTCAAGGGCAGGGCCTCCTGCATAAGTTTCTGGATTTCGGGGATTAAATCCTGTTCGTCGTTGTGCAAATCAAACACCAGCTCGTCATGTACTTGTAAGAGAAGCTTGCTTCTTTTGCCGCGCAGCATTTTCTCAATGCGGATCATGGCGATTTTGATGAGGTCGGCAGCGGAGCCCTGGATGGGGGCGTTGATGGCGTAGCGCTCGGCGGCGGAGCGCACGGTGCCGTTGTTTGAGTTGATGTCGCGGATGTGGCGACGGCGTCCGGTGATGGTTTCGACGTAGCCTTTGTCCCTGGCTCCGTCGATGAGGCTGTCCATGAACTGTTTAACCGCCGGGTACTGCGCGAAATAGTTTTCGATGATTTCAGCGGCTTCTTTGCGCGGGATGCGCAGGCGCTGCGAGAGACCGAAGGCGGAGATGCCGTAGATGATGCCGAAGTTGACCATTTTGGAGCGGCGGCGCTGCTCCTTGGTGACCTCTTCGGGCGCGACGCCGAAGACGCGCGCGGCGGTGGCGGTGTGAATGTCCGCGCCGTCGATGAAGGCCTGCTTCATGTGTTCATCGCCGCTGAGGTGCGCCATGATGCGCAGCTCAATCTGCGAGTAGTCGGCGGCCAGCAGCGTGAAGTCATTTGAGGCCGCGACAAAGGCGCGGCGGATTTCCTGTCCCTGTTCGGTGCGCACGGGAATGTTCTGAATATTGGGGTCGCTCGAGGCAAGGCGTCCGGTGGTGGTGACCGCCTGATTGAACGAGGTGTGGATGCGGCCGGTTTTTTCGCAGATGAATCCGGGCAGGGCGTCGACGTAGGTGCTCTTGAGTTTGGTGGCGGCGCGATAGTCGAGGATGGTCGAGACAATTTCGTGATCGCCGGCCAGTTTCTGCAGTTCCTCTTCGTTGGTTTTGTACTGCCCGGTTTTTGTCTTTTTCGGTTTTTCAACCAGGTTCATTTCGTCGAACAGCACTTCGCCGAGCTGCTTGGGAGAGTTGAGGTTGAACTCGTGCCCCGCCAGCTCATAGATGTGTTTTTCGCAGTTTTCAATTTCTCCGGCCAGCCGTCCGGAGATTTCTTCGAGCGCGGCGGTGTCGAGCGCGATGCCGTTGGCTTCCATTTCGACCAGTACCGGAATCAGCGGGCACTCGATGGTGTCGAGGGACTTCCTTAAATGCTGTTTTTCGAGCAGCGGTTCCAGAACGTAACGCAGCTGCAGGGTGACGTCTGCATCTTCGCAGGCGTAGTCGCTCAGTTTGTCGAGCGGCACGTCGGTCATATGGAGCTGTTCTTTTTTCTTCTCCCCGATCAACGTGGTGATTGACACGGGGGCGTACTGCAGAAAACTTCCGGCGAGGCGGTCCAGCCCGTGCCTCTGGTCGGGATCGAGCAGGTAGTGCGCGAGCATGGTGTCGAACAGCGGGCCTTTCACCTCAACACCCGCTTCGCGCAGCATGGCGATGTCGAATTTGAGATTGTGCCCGGTCTTTTCGATTTCCTCGTTTCCAAAGACCGCTTTGAACGGCTCAAGCGCTTTGCGGGTTTCTTCGTCGTCCGGCGGCAGCGTCACATACCACGCTTCGTGAGGCTGGATGGCGAACGACATTCCAATCAGCCGGTCCATACGCGGATCGAGTCCGGTTGTTTCCGTATCAAAACAGAAGCTTGAAGCTTCACCCATTTTTTTTGCTAACGCGGCCCGGTCTTCGGCCGTGCTGACCAAATGGTAGCGATGTTTGACATCGTCGATGGTTTTGTAGACCGGCTCCTCTTTTGCCGGTGCGGCAGGCGTGTTGGCTGCCGCGAAGGCGAACAGGTCGCCCTGGCCACCGGTGTCGGCGGGGGCGGCGTAGCCCGCGCCCGGAGCGGGCGGCGGGGTTTTGCCGAACAGCCGTTTGGAAAAGGCTGTGAATTCAAATTCCGCGAAGAGGGCGGTCAGTTTTTCTTCATCCAATTCGTTGCGGACGAGGCTGTCCGGCGTTTCGTCAATCGGTACGTTGGTGTGAATGGTGACCAGCCGTTTGCAGAGCCGGGCGCGTTCTTTGTTTTCTTCGACCTTCTCCTTCTGCTTGCCCTTCAGCTCGTCGGTATGTTCGAGCAGGTTTTCCAGTGAGCCGTACTGCGCGATCAGCTTTTGCGCCGTTTTGGGGCCGATTCCGGGAATGCCGGGAATATTGTCGGCGGTGTCGCCCGCCATGCCGAGAATATCGATGACCTGATCGACTTTTTCGATGCCCCACTGCTCGAGCACCTGTTCCACGCCGAGCACTTCGGGATCAGCGCCTTTCTTGGCGGGCTTCATCATAAACGTGTGGTCGTCGACGAGCTGGGCGTAGTCCTTGTCCGGCGTGACCATGGTTGTGTCGAATCCTTCCTGTTCGGCGCGGCGGGCGAGGGTGCCGATGATGTCGTCAGCTTCATAACCCTGTTTGGTCAGTACGGGGATATTGAACGCTTCAAGAAATTCCCTGATTGCCGGGACGGCGGCGCGGATTTCCTCCGGCGTCTCTTCGCGCTGAGCTTTGTACTCCGGATACTCGTCGTGGCGAAAGGTTGGACCGGAGACGTCGAAAGCCACTGCGATATGAGTTGGTTCATGTTTCTCGATGATTTCCAGCAGGGCATTCAGAAATCCAAAAACCGCCGAAACATTGCGTCCTTTGGAGTTGATCATCGGGTTGCGCATGAAGGCGAAGTAGGAGCGGTACACCAGCGCCATCCCGTCGAGAAGAAAAAGTTTTTTAGCCATACGCGGCAGACTACAGGAAAACTGTTAACCGCGAAAGAACGCAACGTCCTGTATGTCAGATGCTGACAGATCCCGTTATTTTCCAAAGATTGGAAAAAATCATCCAATCAGTTTCTGGCCGAGCATGCCGACGATGAAGCCTAGGACGGCTCCGAGCGGCGGCAGCCAGTGGTGGCGGTATTTGGCCTGCGGGGCGATGTCCTGGAAGATGAGATAGAGAATACCGCCTGCGGCAAAGACCATGATGCCGGCGGTGACGGGCAGTTTTTCCCGCAGAAAGAAGTAGCCGAGCAGGGCGGCGGCGGGACCGAGAAAGCTGATCAAAAACATCTGCCAGAGGATCATGGCAGTGCGACCGGTGTTTTCCTTGAGTTCGCGGTAGGCGTTGAAGCCTTCGGGAAGGTTCTGTGCGCCGATGAACAGGGCCAGCAGAATACCCAGCCGGTGATCGTGCGCGAACACGGCACCGAGCGCGATGGCTTCGGGAATAAAGTCCGACAGCATGGCGGTGAATTGAGCCTTGGAGCCTCCGGAGCGGCTGAGCAGAATATCCAGCAGGCAGAAGGCCGCTCCGCCGAGTCCGAACAGCAGGCCGAGCATGGGGGCAGAGAGCGTTTCAATGCCGTGCGGAACCAGTGCGAAGGCGACCGCCGCCACGAGGATGCCGCCGCCGAAGGCGACAATGCCGCGAAACAGTTCTTTTTTTCGGACGCCTTCCGGGATCCGTTCAACGCGGGCAATGACCGCCCCGATAAAAGAAGCAAATCCGGCGACCCATGAATACAGCATGATGTCGATAATCTGGTTCATGCCGGAAGTTTAGCGGTTTTTCCAAATCTTGGAAACATTTCTTCTCTGAGTGTGGAAAACCCATGCTGCGGAAGCGGTTCAGCAGAACATGTTGGCGAGCAATCCGGAGCCCATGGTCTGGAGGTCTTCCATTTTCTGTGTGGCATCGAGCAGGTCGGAGAGAGAGAGCAGTTCTTCGGTGAGCATGAGGCGCACGAGTGTCTGGTGTTCCTCCGCAGCATTGATGTGCAGCTTGTTGCCGTCTTCAATCATCACGAACATGATGTCGTCTTTGCGGACCTGATAGGTGAGCTGTTCGGTATGCAGGCGGTTGACGTAGAATTCTTCGTTGCGCAGGGCGCGTACAAAGCGGCCGAGCAGAAATTCGGTGATGTCATGAGTCGGAAACTCGAGATCGATGGAATCGACATCTTCTGAGCTGCCGGCCATTTCCTTGCGCAGGCCGGATTCTCCGTTGAAGGATTTTACGAGCAGCGGCGGGGCGAGCATGGTGGTGACGACGGTCATCATGATGGCGACGCCGAAAGTTCCCTGATCGATGATTCCGGCAGCCAGTCCGATCCCGGCGACGATGAGGGCGACTTCGCCGCGCGGCAGCATGCCGAGGCCGATGCGCAGAGCGCCGCGCATGTTAAAACGCATGGCCCAGGCGGGCAGTCCGCACCCGGCGACTTTTGAGACGACCGCCAGCAGGGAGTAGACGGCTCCGAACAGCAGAACCGGCTTCATGGCCGCGAAGTCGACCATCATGCCCATGACGCAGAAGAAGATGGGAACGAGAATGTTATTAACGCCTTCGAGATGTTCTTCGATTTCGTGAGCCAGATCGGTACGGGAGAGCGCAAGGCCCATGATATAGGCGCCGATGATCATGGCGAGGCCGGCCATCTCGGCGAGGCCGGCCAGCAGCATGGCCAGACCAAAACAGATGGCCACCATGATTTCCTTGGATTTAAACTGCTTGATGGCGGCGGTGATTTTCCGGGCAAAGGCCAGTCCGAGGGCCGTGACGAGCACAAAGAACCCAATGGCTTTGGCGGCGATGATGCCGATCTCGCCCCAGTTGACGGACCCGCCGCTCATGCTGACTTTTGCCATTCCCATGACAATGGCGAGCGCAACAATGCCGAAGACATCGTCGAATACTGCGCCAGCCAGTATCGTAACGCCCTCCGGTGAGGCCATTTTCCGCTTTTCAGCCAGGATTCGGGCGGTGATGCCGACGGAGGTGGCGACCGAAATGACGCCGAGGAAGAGGGCGGCAGGATCCATGAAGTTATGAATGCCGTTACCCGGCCACAGGACTGCGGTGAGATCGCCAATGACAAAGGCGGTGAGCAGTCCTCCAAGGCCGACCACGGAACCGACCACGGAGTAGCGCAGGAAGGCGGCGATGTCGGTTTCAAGTCCGGCCAGAAAGAGCAGGATAATGGAAGCGAGGGTGGCGATCCCGTAGAGTTCGGCGGAGGCGGCGAAACCGGCGTGTTCGGTGAAGACCGGACCAAAGTCGGGCAGAACGATTTTTGAACCGAGAGCGTAAGGGCCGATGAGCATGCCGGAGGCGAGCTCTCCGAGTACGGAGGGCATCTTCAGGAAACGCTGGGAGAGATAGCCACCGACTTTGGCCACGATAATAATGATGGCGAGCTGAATGATCAGGAGCATCATCATGTGTGTGATGCCCTGACCGGATCCCTCCGCGGTGTGAGCGACGGCTTCTGCGGCCTGATGAACGGTGTGCAGTACGACGTTGGTGGTGTCCATGGTGTGAGGCTCCTAGGCAGTCAGAATGTTGAATATTTCATCAACGGTCCTGGCCTTTGTCAGTTGTTCCCGCAACTGCGGATCCCCGAGCAGTTTGCTGATTTCTGCAAGGAACTGGATATGCGGGCCGGTGCGGTTTGCTGGGGACAGGGTCAGGATAAAGATGGAGCTGGGCTGTCCGTCCAATGCATCAAAGTCGATTCCTTCGGGTTTGATTGCAATGACGGCTTCCAGATGGTCGACGGAATCGGTTTTGCCATGCGGGATGGCAATGCCGTTCTGCATGCCGGTGGACATCTTCTGTTCGCGTGTCAGCACTGCTTTTAAAGCGGTTTCTCGGTCTTTTATTTTTCCGGATTGTTCTAAAAGATCGATAATTTCTTCAATTACAGCCGGTTTGGTCTCCGCTTTTAAATGCGGAAGAATTAAATCCTTGGTTAGTACCTTTTTAAGGTTCATGAACGTTCTCTCCCCTAAAAATGAAACCATGCATTCTGATGCCCTGCCGGAATCGGTCAATTAAAAACCCGATAAAAAACACCGGTCGATTTCACGAATCGCCTGCTATACTTAATTATTATCGCATTTCACCTTGCGCTGCTTTTTTAATTGGAGTAACAATCACCCCATGAATTGGGGCCTTTCGAAGAGGCCGTAGTAATTAGAAACAACTGCAATAGGAGAATCCAGTTATGGCAAAAGCAGCAACCAAGTCACAGATCATCGCTCAAATCGCTGAAGATGCAGAGATCAGCAAAGTACAGGCGAAAGCTGCGGTCGAGTCCCTCGTCGCTCAGGCATACAAAGGTGCCAAAGACGGTTTTACGATCCCGGGTGTTGGTAAACTGGTTAAAGTGAAACGCAAAGCTCGCATGGGCCGCAATCCTGCTACTGGCGAAACGATCAAAATTCCTGCAAAAACGGTTCTCAAGTTCCGTATTGCTAAAGCCGCTAAAGACGCGATTCTCGGCTAATCGTTTCTGTGAAAACAACCGTTTCTTCGGAAACGGTTGTTTTTTTCAGTTGAATTAATCCGGATATCCGGATAGACAGATATTTATGAATATTGCTCAACAACTCAACGCCTCCGCTCGACCGCTGATTTCTGTGGAGTTCTTTCCTCCGAAGACCGGGACAGGACTGGCCGGGTTTGATTTGGCCGCTCAGGAGCTGACCGGCCTGAATCCGGATTTTGTTTCAGTGACCTGTGGAGCAGGGGGCTCTGCCGCGGGCCCGACTCTGGATATCTGCCGTCAGCTGGATGGACTTGGTTACAAATCGGTGGTTCCGCACTGTACCTGTGTTGGAATGTCCCGGGCCGACCTGGAACAAACCTCGGATGCCATTGTTGCGCAGGGCCTTACTCACATTATGGCGCTGCGCGGGGATCCGCCGAAAGGTCAGACTCATTTTACGCCGGCCGCGGATGGATTCCGGTATGCGTCGGAACTGGTTGCTTTTTTGAAGGAGCGGCATCCCGGCCTGTGCCTTGGCGTAGCCGGCTATCCGGAAAAGCACCCGGAAGCGCCCAGCATTGAGGAAGATATTCGTCACCTGAAAGAAAAGGTGGATGCCGGAGCCGATTTTATTACCACGCAGCTTTTTTTAGACAACGATGTGTATTTTGATTTTGTCGCCCGCTGCCGGGCGGAAGGGATTACCATTCCGATTCTGCCCGGCCTGCTTCCGGTGACTTCGCTGGAGCAGATCAACCGGATGCGCGCATTCTGTGATTTCCATGTTCCGGAAAAGCTGAAACACGACCTGGACGCAGCGCAGGATCGGCCGGCCAAAGCGGAGCGGATCGGCCTGTACTGGGCAATTGAACAGATTTCGGAATTGATTGAAGGCGGTGCGCCGGGCATACATCTTTATTTGCTGAATAAGTCCCGGACGGCTTTTTATCCGGAACTGTTCGCCTGCCTTTCCCGTGTGCGCGGGCAGTAAACCCGAATAGTAGGATCAGAAAAACGATGAGCGATAAAAACTGGAAACTGGAAACAAACGCCGTACAGGCAGGCTGGGAGCCCAAAAACGGGGAGCCGCGCGTTCTGCCGATTTATCAGAGTACAACCTATAAATATGACACCGCCCACGCAGTGGCCCAGCTGTTCGATCTCGAAGCAGAGGGGCACATGTATTCGCGAATCAGCAATCCGACGGTAGAGGCCTTCGAGAAAAAAATGGCGGCGCTCGAGGGCGGCGTCGCTGCGGTGGGAACTTCCGCCGGACAGACCGCGTCCATGATTTCCATTACCAATATCTGTTCCGCAGGCGAGCATTTTATTGCCGCCGGAAAACTGTATGGCGGCACCGTGGCTCTGTTCACGAACACGCTCAAAAAAATGGGCATCGAAGTGACACTGGTCAACCAGGAGCTGCCGCTCGAGGAGCTCAAGACGTATTTTAAACCCAACACTAAAGGTATTTTTGCAGAGACGATTGCCAATCCGGCAATGGATATTCTGGATTTCGATAAGTTCTCTGCGCTGGCCAAAGAGATGGGCGTCCCGCTTATCGTCGACAATACCTTTGCTACGCCATATCTGTGCCGTCCGCTGGAGCTGGGCGCAAACATTGTTGTGCATTCTTCGACCAAATACATCGACGGGCACGCGACCAGTGTTGGAGGCGTCATCATCGACGGTGGAAATTTTGACTGGGCCAACGGTAAATATCCTGAAATGACCGAGCCCGACCCGAGCTATCATGGCGTGGTTTACACCGAGCAGTTCGGAGACGCCGCCTATGCGGTGAAAGCGCGGGTCCAGTGGATTCGCGATGTCGGCTCCTACATGAGTCCTATGAACGCGTTCCTGTCAAATCTCGGTCTCGAAACACTTCACGTCCGCATGCCGCGCCACTGTGAAAACGCGCAGAAGCTGGCTGAATTCCTGAGCGCCCATCCGAAAGTCGGCTGGGTCAACTATCCGGGTCTGTCTGATCATCCGCATCATGACCGGGCACAGAAATATCTGCGCGACGGCGGTTGCAGCGGTGTACTCACCTTTGGGGTCAAAGGCGGAGCCGCCGAAGGCGAGAAAGTCATGAATTCGCTCAGGCTTGCTGCGATTGTGGTGCATGTGGCCGATGTGCGCACCGGAGTCCTGCACCCGGCGAGCATGACGCATCGCCAGCTGACGGCCGAAGAACAGATTGCCGCCGGCGTTACTCCGGACCTCATTCGCGTGACCGTTGGAATTGAAAACATCGACGATATCATCGCTGATTTTGATCAGGCTCTTCAGCAGATCTGATCAGCCGAAAAAAGTTCCAGACCCTGGACAAAAAGAACCGGCTGTTTTCCAATTTCTGGAAGCTGCCGGTTCTTCTGTTTCCGTCGTTCGATTTGAATCAGGGTTTCTCAACCCTGACTTTGAAGAATGCCTGATCGATTGTATTGGTTTCATAGAGAACCATTTCTTCGTCTTCGCCTGTCATTTCATAGATCAGGTTGCTCCAGATTCCGTCAACCAGATTGGTGGTAAAGCTCAGGGTATAGGTTCGGGCGTAATACGCCGGGAAACTCAGCCCGGGCATTCCGCCGTTATACAGTGTTGTAATCCGGAATACGGATTCCTCATCGTCGGGATTGGTCAGAGCGATATATTCATCGTAGTTGCTGCTGCCGTCACCATCATCATCCGCCAGCGGGTTGGCGTTGGTCGGTCCGCCGAAGTACTGCTCTTCCCAGTAGGCGGGAATGCCGTCGAGGTCGTCGTCGGAGACATCCATCTGCACAAAGGTATTGGTCATTAAGACCGGCGCGGCTCCGGGGACATTTTTGTTATAGTCCCAAAGCTGCCAGATGGTGTTTCCCCATGCGGCGAGGCCGGAGAACCAGGGATCGGACTGGGCAATGTAGGCAGGATCTCCGCCGGCGCCCGTGCCGGAGAGTGTACCGCCGGTTCCGTTGATTTCGTCGCGCAGGAATTCAATAAATTCGCGGCTGGTGGTCTGGTAGTACAGCCCGGCCGTGATGCGTTCGGTTCCGAACGGCAGTTCGACGGACACTTCATCGTATCCGCCTTCATACTCTGCCTGAGTATAGAAGTTGCTGACGGAATAGAAACCGGTATCGGAACGGCCGTGCCAGACCGGCTCGCAGAGTCGGGCCGCCGCGTTTGTGATGTCGAAACCCTGCGGCAGAATCCGATTGTCTTTATAGCGGTGAGTGGCCAGTGCCATATGGAACGATTCATCGACCCCCAGAATTGTGCTCGCCTGATGAACCTCGTAGACGAGTTCGTCGCGATACTCTTCCCACGGATTCAGCTCGGGGCTGTTGGGAGAGTAACCCTCATCAAGTCCTTTCAGTGTGCCGACGGTGTAGTCGTAAGGGTTGATTTCGTAGATCACATCATTGCCCACATAGGCCTTGATGTTCAGGAACATGCGGCGGCCTTCCGGGTAGCCGGAGATCAGTTTGTGCCCCGTATGGTTTTGGAGGCGCAGCGTAAACGTCCGGTTGGAAATCGAGTAGGTCTCGTGAATCATGGAAATGGATTCCTGAAGCATTTGTCCCGAACGGTTGACGGTTTCAAGCAGGATGACCGGATCAAGCGGTGTGCCCTGCGAGAAATCGAGGGTCAGGATTTCCGGCCCCTGACCCAGCAGTGCCTCATTGGTGGGGCTGTAATTGAGCGAGGTGGGAACCGTGCTTGCCAGAATGTACGGAACCCAAAGGTTGCCGCCTATCATTCGATGCTGCGGAACCCCGCTGAGAGGGTGCGCGACCGATTCGCCGGGGCGAACAACGCCTCCTTTTGCCGCGGCGGCTCCATCAATGTCGCGAAAGTGGCAGTCCTGGCAGGTGGCAATTTCGTTGCCGGCGTGCGAGGTGCTGAACACATCCGGCGCGTACGGTCCGGTGCCGGTCATGCCGCCGATACGTCCGTAGCCTGAAAGCATAAACTCGGAGAACGTGCGTTCGACATGTGCATAGCTGTAGGCTGGTTGCGTTTCTGAGGGCAGCGGCGCGTTGGTGTCAGCTCCGTAGTTGACCAGCGCCGGATTGGAAATGTCGTGGCAGGTTCCGCACATATATTTGCTTTTATGGTATCGGCTGTAGAGCATGTCGTGCTTGGCGTTGGCATCTGCGAACGGGGCGCGCTTTCCGTCGGAAATTCCCGTTGTGTGGGTAACCAGAAACATGTGGCCGCCGCCGTTTTCAGTGTAGCCGCCGGCGAGCGGAATGTTGTTCGAGAAAAAACCGGTTCCGTTGAAAAAGGTGATGGCCGCCGCCGCTTCGGCGTCTGCGCTTCGGGTGGCATCGATGGTGCTCTGGAGGTCGATGGCTTCATCCCAGTAGTTGGTCCAGTCGTTTCCTTCGCGCGTTCCGCCATAAGTGGACTGATAAAACGGATCGTAGAGGTAGTGGCAGATTTTACAGCTGACTCCATCATAATCTTCGCCGCGCATCTCTGCGCAGTTGACCGGATCGGACCGGCCGTCCAGCCAGCCCTGCGGAAAGTGGCAGCGCACACAGATATCGGCGGCGTTGGGGGTGCCCAGCGCATAGACCGCGTCCTGTGCCGCAACGGTCAGTCCGGCCCAGAAGAGGGGGTCGCGAGAGGCCTGTGCCATCATCGAGCCCTTCCATTGCTCCATTTCATATTGTCCGCCCGCATGACAGCTCAGGCACTGTTTGTCGGATTCGAGACCAACGACCTGTCCGGGCTGGGTGCCGGGCATCCGCACGACGGGGTCGTCAGTAACCGGCAGAGGCGTCCATGCTGATGCCGAGAAAAACAGAAGAAAAATGATTATCCATCCTGTAAGGAAAAGTTTTTTCATGAACACCCCCGCAATTAGCTGAAGTATATAAAAATTTGATTCAGCCATAAAGACGTATTTGTGTTTGATTCGATCTTAGCCGGTGAGAGGGATTCGGTAAAATTGCTGCTTCAGATCGGCGGGATTTTCAGTAGGGGTTCCGCGTCGTTTGGGATGGTGTAGGCCAGATATTTCGCCCGGTCGCGATTTTCAAGGATTGGAAAATCGCCCATTCCCTGTCGTCGGCGAAGCTCCATGCATAGGAGATTTATTCTGAACATTCGCGGTTGGCCCGGGTGTGAAGGTGCGTGCCCGCGTTTACCTGTTTTTCACATGTACGTCTTTGAAAAGTACGGGATTTTTACTGGTGCGGAGCGGCTCACCGCTTGCGGTTGTGACGTTTTTAAGGATGACTTCGCGTGTTTTGATGTAGGGATGTTTTTCCTCGGTTCCAGTCTTGCTCACGCGAGGATTGAAGTCTGCAAAAATTGTTGGGCCGTCGTACTTCTTCGGGTGACGGGAATCATCAATGTGCAGGGTGTCAATGACGATTCGCTCCGGCATATAGCAGGTGTATCCGAAGTTATGCTGCCCGTCATTCCTGCCGCCGATCAGGCTGGCGTTGACGGCTCTGCCGCCTGCCGGTACAAACACGCAGTCGCGAATGATGATGTCTCCCTGCCACGTACTTCCGTAGTCGCTGCGCAGGTTGATGAATGTTTTGCCGTAAACGGTTGTATTCTCCACAAGGAATGTTCCGCTGCCGATGGCGTTGATGCCCATGTGGCCCAGCGTTGAATTCCGGATTGTCGCATTGGCCACACCCATGTGGGCATCGAACCGCGACAGGCTGCAGTGCTCGAGCCGGAGGTTTTTACTGTAGTTCGATGCCATGATTCCCCAATACTTGCGATCCTTAATATCATTGAACTGGCTGCAGTTCTCAAACGTCACGTTCAGGCCGCGATTGACGTGAATATCATAGCTTCCCATGGACACGGGTTTGCCCGCGCTGCCGATGGTCCGATACGTCTTGTGCCCGCTCAGTATCGTATTCTGAATCTTCACATTGGCGCAGTTGCCGATGTTGATGAAACCGGCGTAAGGGGCTCCATGATCTTTTTCGCCGATGATGCGGTGCTCAAGGCCGTCGACAACTACATTGGAACGCCGGATCGCGATTCCCCGGGAGTAATACGTATATTTCGACTCTGCTTGATTGGCGATGGTGGTGAAGCGGCCGCCGGTGATTGTCAAGGGCGCCGCATCCATCGGATACGCAGAAAGATCGGAGATTTGATCAAAGTCCCATGCAATCGGGGTGTTTGCATCGATATAACCGTTTTTGTTGACGGCAAACACTTCGGTCTGCGATTTGCCGCTGTTTTGGTTCAGCCCCCGGCGGATGAACTGTTTGACGCTGGAGTCCGTTACATGAATGAAGCAGTTTTGAGGCAGGCTCGCTTCGATCCTTCGTTGCCCTCGTTTGAGGGCAGTGACCCCCTGCAGGTTGACCGGCTCCAGCATGGAGCGGATCTCAAAGATATGAGCGTAGCGCTTTTCAACGTTGGTATCGTCGATGATGAATTTGGCCGCACCAAAGTCGGTGTCGGTCTGAATGATTACCGTGTTGTTCTGCCCCCCGATATAATACGTTGCGTCATCGTTCGCTTTGACGTGTACCCCGTGCTGATTGGCAAATGCATGTGCTTTAGCAATCGCCGCAATGTCATCTGTTTTGCCGTCTCCCTGAGCCCCGAAATCCTCATAGTGAACAACATGCCTGTCTCCCTCGTTTTCACGGGTCAGGTCTGTCCCGGAAAAAACGCACGGGCTGTGCCAGGCACAGGCCAGAGTCGCGATCACAATAACGTCAAATGTCTTTATCATCGATTTTCCGTAAGCTGATATAAGCCCTTGTTTGAATCGGAAAAATCTACCCGGTAAATATTTTATTGTCAAATTTGGCCGAAAAGCCGCCGGGAACGATTCGTCGATACTTCGGCCATGCCAGAGCCTGTTTTTTTCAAAAGCAATAACTGGTAAAAACTGGAAAAAAGAGGATAAATGGCGGGATGAAAGTTACAGCACTTCTACTGATTTTGACGGCAATGCTCATGGGCGGGTGTTCAACGCCTACATATGAAGACGGTACGCCTCGTGAATATTCTGATATGCCGTGGAGTACTCCGGCCACGTGGGAAGGTTCCGTCGGTATTCCCGGTATGAGCGGATATGAGTAAGGGATGAGGATGAGAGGCACGAGGCAGTAAAGATCTGTTGCCTCGTGCCTTCCGCCTAACCTTGCAGAATGCGCAGCATTCGGCGCAGTGGTTCGGCCGCGCCCCACAGCAGCTGGTCGCCGACCGTGAAGGCGCTCAAATATTCCGGGCCCATTTTCATTTTGCGGATGCGTCCGACCGGAACGGTCAGTGTTCCGGAAATGGCAGCCGGAGTCAGGCGCGCGAGCGAATCCTCTTTATTGTTGTCAACCACATCGACCCATTCGTTGTCGTTGCGCAGGATGTCCATGATTTCTTCCACGGCGACATCTTTGGTCAGTTTGATGGTCAGCGCCTGGGAGTGGGAACGCATTGCGCCGATGCGTACGCAGATTCCGTCGATCGGAACCGCCGGATCGTTTTTCAGAATCTTGTTGGTCTCAACGCAGCCCTTCCATTCTTCCTTGGTCTGACCGTCGTCGACGGCTTTGTCGATCCACGGAATCAGCGAGCCGGCCAGCGGTGCGCCGAAGCGTTCGGTTGGGAAGTCCTCGGCACTGAACTGAGCGGTTACTTTGCGGTCGATTTCGAGAATAGCGGAGGAGGGGGTCGCCAGCTCATTGGCCACGCAGCCGTTGAGTGAGCCCATCTGGCAAAGCAGCTCGCGCATATTCTGTGCACCCGCGCCGGAGGCCGCCTGATAGGTCATGGAGGAAACCCATTCGACAAGGCCTGCTTTAAACAGACCGCCGATAGCCATCAGCATCAGGCTGACGGTGCAGTTCCCGCCGATAAAATCTTTTTTGCCGTCGGCCAGTGCTTTTTCGATGACCGGGCTGTTGACCGGGTCGAGCACGATGACTGCCTGTTCGGCCATGCGCAGGGTGGAGGCTGCGTCGATCCAGTAGCCGTTCCAGCCGCTGTCGCGCAGCTTGCCGTGCACTTCGGTGGTGTAGTCGCCGCCCTGGCAGGTGACGATTGCATCCATCCTGCTGAGTTCGTCCACATTAAATGCATCCAGCAGTACCGATTCGCCTTTTCCGACGTTCGGTGCGGCCTGGCCGGCCTGTGAGGTGGTGAAGAATACCGGGTTGATATGTTCAAAATCATTTTCTGCCCGCATGCGTTCCATCAGAACGGAACCCACCATGCCTCGCCATCCAATAAATCCAACTGTCATCATTTCATTTCCCTCCGGAAAGATTTTCAAAAGGCGGGAACGGTATTTGATTTAAAAATGAAACACAAGCCGCTATTGTGATCCGAATGTTTAAGATATTTCCCTTTTTAGCTGAGATGGCTCCGCAGGGCGGCATGTTCTGGGACTACAGTCGGCCCCCTCATGGTGCGGTTCTTGCGGGACTGTTTTTTCTGCTGATCCTGACCATCGGGGTTGTGCTGGATTTCGGATTGGTCGTCTATTTCATGAAACGGCCGCCCCGTTTGAAGGACTGGAGCGAAACACTCCGAAAGCGCGCCATGCCGGGCAAGCTGATCCTGATTCTTGTGCTGACGCTGATCGCAATGTATGTAGCCTGTTCTCTGTCGTACAGCGCTCTTTTCCCTTCTGTTTACGAGCCGGAACCGGTAACCCTTATTTTCCAGGGCCTGTTTTTCAACCTGCCCGCGGCAATCATCATTGCCGGAATTTTTATTCACCGCCGGATTTCGCGTCGCGAGCAGGATGCGGTCAGTTGGCGGCGTACTCCGGCCATGATCGGGCTTTCTGTCCTGTTCTATCTGGCGGCCATCCCGCTCCTCTGGTTCTACAGCATGCTTTACCAGGTGTTTCTCTATCAGCTCGGATACGATTTCTACCTGCAGGATGTCGCACAGATTTTCCTGGCGCCCGCAACGCCGCTCGTGCGCGCAGCGATGTTTTGCACCGCCATCATTCTAGCACCGCTCTTTGAAGAATTTCTGTTCCGCGGCATCCTGCTGCCGTGGGCGGTCCGCCGCGCCGGTTTCTGGCCGGGCATTATCGTGACTTCGCTGATTTTTTCCGGAATGCATTTCCACCTGCCGTCTTTTTTACCGCTGTTTCTGCTTTCGGCATTCTTCAGTGTTGTCTATGCCCGAACCCGTTCCCTGCTGGTGCCGATCGGGATGCATGCCTGTTTCAATGCGGTGACCGTTGTTCTGCTTTTGCTCACCGGTGGTTGACAGGCAACTCCCTTTACAGACGGTTGTTTATGATTGATCGGTCCGCTGTTGCGCCGTTGTACTCTTCATCTGTAACCGGCCCAAACCACTCGGCGGGGCCCAGATGTACCTGGGTGCTCATGCCGATGTGAACGAATTCGCTGTCCGGGGCGGCTCCATGCCAGTGGTTGACATTCGGTGGAATTGCGACAACGTCGCCTTTCCCGAGCTGTCGTGCCGGGTGTCCTTTTTCCTGGTAGCAGCCCCGGCCTTCCGTGCAGAGCAGGATCTGGCCGCCGGGATGAGAGTGCCAATAGGTTCGGGCGGAGGGCTCAAAGGTGACGTTGTACACCTGCGTATCGAAGGCTTGGTCTTCATCTGTGTGCAGCATGTTGACCCACGCCGTATTGCTGAAGAATTCTTTGGGTCCTGGGTCGCCTTTGGCGAAGACAGCTTTGTTGTTCATTGTGTGTTCTCCTTTCAGATTGCTGCATGAGCAGAGAGTGATCATGAGTGTGGACAGCATGCCTGCATGGATCAGTGTGCGGTTGATTCTCATGGTTGCTTCTCCTTTATTACAGAGCGGCTTTGAGTACGTCGATGATGTCCTGCTCGCTCATGAGCGGAACACCGGGCAGGTTGCCGTTTCCGTCGTTGATGATGCGCAGGGTTTCTTTGGCGTAGGTTTCGATGAGTTTGTCGTCGATGCCCAGTTCAGAAAACCGTGTCGGGCAGCCGATTGATTTCAGGAATGTTTCGAAGCGGTCGATGCCGGCCAGCGCGCAGTCCAGATCATCCGGACCGTTGGATTTCAGTCCGAAGATCCGTTCAGAAAACTGTACGAATTTGGCGGTATTTGTTTTTGCGGCAAAGCGCATCCATGCCGGATTGATGATTGCCAGTCCGGCGGCATGCGTGATGTCGTGATATGCCGACACGGTGTGCTCCATCATGTGCACGGGATATCCCGTGCTTCCGCCTCCGGCCTGCACCCATCCGTTGAGCGCCAGCGTGGCCGCCCACTGCACCTGTTCGCGGGCTTCGAGATCGGAACCGTCGGCAATGGCTTTCGGGCCGTACTCCATCGCGGTCAGAATCACACCTTCGGCAAAGCGGTCCTGAATCGGCGTGGTGTCCGTGCTGTTCAGATAGCCTTCGGTTACGTGTGTGATCAGGTCGCAGACGCCGTATGATGTCTGGTTTTTCGGAACGCTCAGGGTCAGTTCCGGATCCAGCAGGGCGGCTTTGGGATACAGACAGTCGGCCTTGACGAACGATTTTTCCTGCGTGTCCTCGTTGGAAATCACTGCGCCGTTGTTCGCCTCGGAACCGGTGGCCGCGAGGGTCGGGATGGTGATGAGCGGCAGCGCTTCGGTCGGAACGTGTACGTTTTCCTGACCGTGGAAAATCATGTCCCACGGATCGCCGTCGTATAAAACGGATGCCGCAATCACTTTGGATGCATCCATGGTGCTTCCGCCGCCCAGCGCGACGACGACATCGCAGTCATTTTCGCGGGCAATGGTTGCGCCGCGTTTTACGGATGTGATTTTCGGGTTGGGCTCAACGCCGGCGCATTCGAAAACGGAGAGTCCGGCGGCCTCAAGGCTTTTAACAGCCCGGTCGAATGTTCCGCTGCGTTTAACGCTGCCGCCGCCGGTAACCAGCAGGGCGCGCTTGCCGTATTTTGCTGTCACTTCGCCCAGTCGGGAAATGCTGCCTGCACCGAAAGTAAGCTGAGTGGGATTGTAATAGTCGAACCTCATAATGTGTCCTTTCTTTTTCTTCAGGCATTGTCCGGTTGCATGATCGCCTGCTTTGATTGACGCCGTTTACTTTACTGAACCGACCTGGAAAAGTGGTAGAACGATCCTGTCAAAAAATTGCCTAAAACTATTGGCAGTAAAATTTGTGAATATTTGTTGGGTGGTGTATTTTATGTCCAAAACAAGCTTCAGACGGTTTGGTTATGAGAAATATGGTTAAAAAATCAGGGGCTGATCTTGAACCGGCTCTGGGTGAACTTGTTGCGGCGATTGCCCGATCAACCGAGCGGGGCGAGAAAAACGAGACTGCGGTTCCCGGCCTTTCTCTGTTTCGGAGCGAAACGAAGACCGAGCCGCTCAGTGGCATGTATGAGCCCAGTATTTGTGTGGTGGCGCAGGGGGCCAAGCGCGTTGTGCTCGGCAAAGAGACCTACATTTATGACGCCTATCACTTTCTGCTTTCCTCGGTTCACCTGCCGACCACTTTTCAGGTGATCGAGGCAAATCCCGAAAAACCTTATCTGGGCCTGCGGCTGGACCTCGACCTGCGCGAAGTGGCACAGATGCTGGTCGACAGCAGCCTTCCGGCTCCGCGCACGCAGCAGTCCGGCCGCGGCATGGCTGTCGGCAAAATGACGCTTCCGCTGACGGATGCGTTCCAGCGGCTGGTTCGCCTGCTGGAGAATAAAGAGGATATTCCGATTCTCGCGCCGAACATTCAGCGCGAAATTATCTATCGTCTGCTCACCGGCGACCAGGGCGCCCGTCTTCGTCAGATGGCGTCTGCGGGAAGCCAAAGCCATCAGATTTCCCGGGCCGTCGAATGGCTGCAGCAAAGCTACATGGAACCGTTGCGGATTGATGATCTGGCACAACGCGCCGGAATGAGCACCTCAACCTTCCATCATCACTTCCGTGAAACGACGGCGCTCAGTCCGCTTCAATACCAGAAACAGCTGCGGTTGCGCGAAGCCCGTCGACTGATGCTTATGGAGCAGATGGACGCCGCCAATGCCGGGTTTCAGGTTGGCTACGAAAGTCCCTCCCAGTTCAGTCGGGAATACAGCCGCCTGTTCGGCGCTCCGCCTGCACGCGATATTAAAAAACTGCAGGAGTCGGCGACCTTTGCGTGACGCTCTGGTTTCCCGTGGATTGGGAATAATCCCAAAAATTGCCTGAATTTTTTCCAGACATTGGAAACCGGATGCAGTAGGTTTCCCAGCCTTTGGAAAACGAGCGGATTCGCTTCCCCTGAGCGGTCCATTCATGAATTTGATTTTGAAAGGGTTTGGTTGTGAGAGACTTTATTGACGGATTGGGTTTGAGTGCACATCAGTATGACACCGCATCACTGATGCAGTCGTTTTTTTCTGAGATGGACAAAGGTCTGGCCAACGAAGAGAGCTCGTTGGCAATGCTCCATGCCTATCTGAGCGTCAGCAAGGAAATTGCAAAAAACCGGAAAGTCATTGTTGTCGATGCCGGCGGAACGAATTTGCGCGTCGGAACCGCGATGTTTGACGATGCCGGCTCGCTTCAGATTGAGAATTTTGAAAAAAGCGGAATGATCGGCCTCTCGGGGCGGGTATCGAAGTCGGAGTTTTTTGAGACACTTGCTGACCGGATTATGCCGGTGGTTAACGAGTCCGACAGCATTGGGTTCTGCTTTTCGTATGCCTGCGAAATTCAGCCGAATCGTGACGGGCTGCTGCTGCACTGGACCAAGGGTGTTGATGCACCGGAAGTGGTCGGCTGCATGATCGGCGAAGAGCTTAACCGCGTGTTTGAAGCGCGCGGCATCGCGCGTAAAAAGATTGTACTGCTCAACGATACCGTCGCCACGCTGCTGGCAGGTGTGTCCGAAGGGGCGGCGCGCGGCGCGAAAGGCTATGTCGGCTTCATTCTCGGAACCGGAACCAACACCGCAACGCTTGAAAAAGGCGAGGTGATTAATGTCGAGTCCGGCGGGTTTGATAAGCTGCCGGTTGCCGATATCGACCGTGAAGTGGATGAGGCCTCCAGCAATTGCGGCCAGCAGATTCTTGAAAAAATGATTTCCGGGACCTACCTCGGCCCGCTCACGCTCGCTGCCCTCAAAAAAGTTCCGCTTTCTGAAAGCGGCCGGCAGGCTCTCGAAGAGATGCACGATCTGCATCTGATTCAGATTGATAATTTCGCCGCGCAAAACGGGCGCGACATCGGGCCGCTGGCCGATGAGCGTTTTTCGGAGGAAGACGAAGAGATGATCCGCAAGCTGTTCGCGGCCGTTGTGACGCGCGCGGCGCATTTAAGTGCTGTGAACCTGGCGGCCGCCGCCATTCGCAACGGCACGTCGCCCGTCTGCATCAATCTCGACGGCTCCACCTATTTTAAAACCTTCGGCCTGCGCCCTCAGGTTGAAGTCGAACTGAAAAAACTTCTCAGCGAGGCGGAAGTCGACTATTTCTGTGTGCATGTCGACGACGCCCCGATTGTCGGTGCGGCCATCGCCGCGCTCAGCTGCTGATTTTGTAATTTGAAAGGAACGCTCATGCTCGATATTAAATTCATTCGCGAAAATCCGGACGCCGTAAAACAGGCGCTTGTCAACCGCAAGGCCGAAGCCGATGTGGACGGACTGCTTGAACTCGATCAGTTGCGCCGCGCCGCCATTACCGAAGCCGAAGAGCTCAAAACGGAACGCAATGCGGCATCGAAAGCCATCGGCGGCCTGATGAAAGACGGGAAGAAGGACGAAGCCGAAGCCGCCAAGGAAGAGGTTCGTAAAATCGGCGACCGCATTTCCGTCCTCGATGAGCAGGTGCGTGAGCTGGATGAAAAAATCGCGAACATTGTTTTGTTCATTCCCAATATGCCCTCGGAAACAACTCCGGTCGGCGCGTCTGAAGAGGACAATCCGGTTCTGCGCAGTTTCGGCGAGATCAAAGAATTCGATTTTGAAGTCAAGCCGCACTGGGACATCTGCGAAGAACTCAAACTGGTCGATTTTGAGCGCGGTTCAAAAATCACCGGTTCCGGCTTCCCCGTCTACACCGGGCAGGGCGCCAGACTGCAGCGCGCGCTCATTCAGTTTATGCTCGACCTGCACACCACGGAACACGGATATACCGAAGTGGAACCTCCGTTTGTCTGCAATGCCGCCTCCATGACCGGCACCGGACAGCTGCCGAAGTTTGCGGAAGACATGTACTACATCAGCACCGACGAACTCTATCCGGTTCCGACTGCCGAAGTGCCGGTCACCAATCTCTATCGCGAAGAGATCATCGACGTGGAAGAGCCGGTTAAACTGACTGCCTACACTCCGTGCTTCCGCCGCGAAGCCGGCGCTGCCGGTTCCACCAACCGCGGACTGCTTCGCCTGCACCAGTTCGACAAAGTCGAAATGGTCAACTTCGTAAAACCGGAACAGTCGGCCGCCCAGCACGAAATCCTCGTCGGCGAAGCGGAAAAAGTTCTCCAGAAACTCGGACTGCACTACCGCGTCATCGAACTCTGCACCGCCGATCTCGGCTTCTCCGCCGCCAAATGCTACGATATCGAGCTCTGGGCCCCCGGCGTCGAACGCTGGCTCGAAGTTTCGTCCGTCAGTAACTTCAGCGACTACCAGGCCCGCCGCGCGCGCATCCGCTGCCGCTACGAAAACGGCAAACCGCAGTTCGTTCACACCCTGAACGGATCCGGTGTTGCTCTTCCGCGCCTCGTCGTCGCCATCATCGAAAACAACCAGAACGCCGACGGAACCGTCACCGTCCCCGAAGCCCTCCGCCCCTACATGGGCGGCCTCGAAAAATTAGGGTAAAGTTTGTAGGGCTGGAACGGTTGAAAACCTTCCAGCCGTTTCCCGTCATGGGCGGCGGGAAGGCCGTTGGCCATTCCCGCCCTACAGCACAAGGCGCAGAGTCAAAAAGAAAAGCCCCGGTTCCAACGTTTGGACTCGAGGCTTTTATATTGAACGATCTGAGTCACAGTTTTTCCATTTCGCGCGCGGGATGATAAATATTTGAGCATTCATTGGTTCGGTAGCTCTTGTTTCCATTCATTGGTGCGGAGTTTACGTTGGATTTCTCGGCTGATCCATTCCTCAAGTTGCCCAGTTTCCATCTCGATATTGCTACTAGAGAAGCCGCACTTATCACAATGAAATTGTGTTGAATATCCATATCCTGAAGAGCAGGGACGCAACTGCATATCGCAGTGTGGGCAGAATGTTGAAATACGGTAAGGTTGGAAATCAGAATCCATTCGCCACCGCCAGACAAGACCGTGAAAATGGTCGGTTGTGTAACTGAGCGGTGAGGCTTTGGCTACATCAGTTGCCAAAGACTGTAAAGCCTGTCTTATGGCTCGCGAGAGCAGAAGAATGATGATGGCGAGCACTGCATAGACAAGCCACCATGGAACGGAAGCTGTCGACCCTAGATGGGCTTTGAATGCGAGAATGATTTGCCATAACCATTTGAAAACCACGATAGCCATATTGCGCATAGGTTTTACTATAGCAATGATAAGGGTTGCGATGAGTGTAGCAACGACACTATTCCGGATACTATGATCTGTCTTTTTCATTTGCTCTGCCAACTTAATGGACGAAATTCGCATTTTCGAAATATTAGTGTAGTCGGAATTGCGGTTCTTGGAAATGAAAAATACCTTGAGTTGTGCTTTTTAAGTTTTGGTGGTGCCGGTTGGCAGTTCTGGATTGTAGAGGCGGCTTCCAGCCGCTGGCCAGAGGCAGGATGCCTCTTCTACTAAAGACTCAGTGCCTCAGAGGGCTCTGTGGTGAATTTTTCCAAAGGCGATTTGGACGACCAGCGAATCATGAAATCTACGAATCAGGATTCCGGAAATCTGTTCATTCGTAAATTTTATCCATTTGCTGGTGAAATTTTTGATTGCGACTGTGCCTCACTAACCCCGAACGCTGTCCCCTGCGGGGTTCAGCGTTGCTACATCGAATGCGGGTAATCTACTACTTTTGATTCGTGCGAATTCGTGTCCATTCGTGGTTAAATAAACCAGTGAATCTGATCGAAAAAGTTAAAGCGGCAATTGAACGGGAGAATCTGATTCCCGAAGGGACTCGCGTAATTGTCGGCGTGTCCGGCGGGGCGGATTCCGTCGCGCTGCTGCACATCCTTCATCGGCTCGGATTCAACATCATTGCCGCGCATCTCAATCACGGCATTCGCGGGTCGGAGGCCGATGCTGACGAGCAGTTCGTTAAAGACCTCTGCGCAAAGCTTAATGTCGAATGCATTACGCAGAAAATCGATGTTCCCGCGCTCGCCCAGGAAAAAGGCATCTCGCTCGAAATGGCCGCCCGCGAAGCACGGCATGAGTTTTTCAGGTCACAGGTCGAAGGTCAAAAGTCGAAGGGCGTGGTGGCTTTGGCACATCACGCTGATGATCAGCTCGAAACTTTCTTTCTGCGCGCTGCGCGTGGAACCGGCCTGACCGGTTTGGGTGGCATGAGAAGTTTCCAATGTTTGGAAAACACAGATGCCGCGTCCACGTCGTGTCATGTTGTAGGACAAGCTTCTCTGTATTCAGAGAGCTTGTGTTTGTCGGATAAACAGCCGCAGAACATACGCTCCCTTCAGGAAGCGCGTCCTACAATTCAATTAATGCTGATTCGTCCAATGCTTGGAATTCGTAAGAATGAGATTTTCCAATGGTTAGAGACAAATAAGGGTGCAGGCTCAGCCTGCTTTCAATGGTTGGAAAACGAGGAGTTCGAATGGCGGGAAGACGCGAGCAACAGCGACGAAACGATTCCGCGCAATCTGGTGCGGCATCAGATTCTTCCGACCCTTGGAAAAATCAATGCGCGCGCCGCGGAAAATATTCTGCGCACGATGGAGATCCTGCGCGATGAAGAGGATCATCCGGAAACTGCCGCTGTGCGCCGCGCCGCGCGCGATCGACTCATCGAATTCGGTGTGAACCCGACCTTTGATGCCGTTGAGCAGTTCATTGAGTTTTCTCAGAAGACCGACGGGACCTCGTTTCTTGATCTCGAAGGGGTTCGTTTGATTAACGAATATGGGACACTGCGTGTCAGTACAGAGGATTTTTCAACCCTTGGAAAAATCAGAATGGAAGAGGGCGTTGGAATTCTGCGTGGCAAATGGGAGGCGTCGGTTTCGCTTGAACAAATTGCCGGCCGCGAAGTGACCGTGCGCACGCCGCGTCCCGGCGACCGGATGAATCCGTACGGCATGGACGGTTCCAAAAAGCTTCAGGATATTTTTACTGATCTGAAAATCCCGCTCGCGCAGCGCGCCAATTGGCCCGTCGTTGAGTGCGGCGGTGAGATCATCTGGCTGCCCGGCTATCGCATTGCCCGCGGCTGGGAACTCGTTTCTGACGATGAACCCGCACTGTATTTGTTTTTTGGTAACGCCGGAGGCAATTCGAATGTAGTATCGCTTACCCGATAGGGAAGCGATGTTCTGGCCGGAACGCTTCCCTCCCGTTGGTCGGGTAAACGTTGCTACATAAGTTTCCTCCAGAAAAACTGCGCGCCTATGCAATAGACCAGTTGGTGAGGGAGAGGTTGGGGTTAACGTCGTCCGGTGAGTTGAAAGGAAGGCCTGCCTGCAGCTTAATGGCGGCGGCTCCGGCGATCATGGCGGCGTTATCGGTGCAGAGTCTGGGTGACGACAGTTTAAGCGGAATGCCGGTTTTTTCAGAGAGTGCGGCGAGCTTTTCGCGCAGCGGGCGGTTGAGCGATACACCGCCGGCGCACGCGAAGGAGGCGCAATTATATTTTTTGAGTGCGCGTTCCATGCGCTTGGTCAGCGCATCGGCAACCGCTTCCTGATAGCTGGCGGTGACATCGCGTTTTTCATCCTCGTCTTCCAGAGCAGAGGGATGTTTTTGAAGATGATAGAGCAGGGCGGTTTTGAGTCCGCTGAAACTGAAGCAGAGCTTGCGGTCGAAGGAGAAGGGCCAGTCGCCGCCGGCGTTGTCGAGCCCGCGCGGGAAGCGCACGGCGTTCGGGTTGCCGCCTTCGGCGAATTTCTGGACGGCGGGGCCGCCGGGATAGCCGAGTCCGAGCAGGGTGGAGCCCTTGTCGAGCGCTTCGCCGGCTGCGTCGTCGATGGTCTGGCCGATGACTTCGTAATGTCCCGGTTCTTTGATGTAGACGAGGCGGGTGTCGCCGCCGGAAACCATGAGGGTGAGCATGGGGAAGCATCCATCGAGCACCGGCGGTTCGTCGCCGAGGAAGACAGAGTAGATGTGGCCTTCGTGGTGGTTCATCCCCATCAGCGGCAGATCGAGGCTTTGGCTGAGTGCCCGCGCGGCGGAGTAGCCGATCAGCAGGGAGCTGGCGAGTCCGGGGCCATAAGTGACCGCGATGCCATCGAGGTCATCGAAGGTGCAGCCGGCTTCTGTAAGCGCCTGTTCGATGATGCCCGGCATTTTTTTGACGTGATCGCGCGAGGCGATCTCCGGCACAACGCCGCCGTAGGGCGCGTGCTTGGCAATCTGCGAATAAATGGCGTTGGCCTTCACCGCGCCGTCTATCACAACGGCAGCGGCGGTTTCGTCACATGAGCTTTCGATGCCTAGAATAATCATTGTTTGTGGTTCCGTTGCTCGCAAGGTGTTATTACGCCTAAGCCGTTTCTCTTTGTGTCCTGGCGACGAGAGCGAGAAACGAGCGGGCGAGCGATAATATATTGTTCGGTTATTTCGTCCATTCCTGCGAGATGATCATTCCTTTGAGCGCGCCGATGGCGGCGTCGAGCTGTACGTCCCGGATTTCGGGTTCTTCCGGCAGGAATTCATCTTCTTCGTTTTTCCGTTCTTTTTGTGTGCGCAGCAGGAACAGGTCTTCCGGAGACATTTTAACGATGTAGTCCGGCTCAATGCCGTGTTCGTGGATTACCCGTTCGCTGGGGGTGTAATATTTGGCGGTGGTCAGCTTTATGGCGGAGCCGTCTTCGAGAGGCAGGATGCTTTGGACCGATCCTTTGCCGAATGTTTTTTCGCCGACGAGCATTGCGCGTTTGTGATCCTGCAAGGCTCCCGACACGATTTCCGCGGCGCTGGCGCTTCCGCCGTTCACGAGAATAACCATCGGAAAGTCTTTGGCGGTGTAGTGAGTGAGTCCGGAGGATTCATACCGCTGTCCGTCCTGAGAGCTATTGCGGCCTTTGGTGAATACAATCAGCTCGCCGCGCGGCAGAAACAGTTCGGTGACTTCTGCGGCGGCGCTGAGCAGTCCGCCGGGATTGCCGCGCAGGTCCAGTACGAGGCCGGTCATGCCTTCGGAGCTCAGCTTTTCGAGCTGTTCTTTGAGATGCAGGCCGGTTGGTTCGTTGAATTGAGTGATGCGGATGTAGCCGATCCAGTCTTCGATCATTGCAGCGTCTTTCACGCTGGCGACGTCAATTTCTTCGCGCACGATCGTGATTTCGTCTGTTTTATGGTTCGAGGGGCGCAGGGTTTTGATTTTAACTTCAGTGCCCGGTTCGCCGCGCATCAGCTTGACAGACTCGGAAAGGGAGAGCTCGCGGGTTTCTTTGCCGTTGATTTCAATGATGATATCGCCGGAAAGAATGCCGGCTCGAAAGCCGGGGGTATCCTCCATTGGAGAAACAACGGTCAGCAGTCCGTCTTTCATGCTGATCACAATGCCGATGCCGCCGAAGCTTCCGGAGGTATCGTCCTTTAGGTCCGTATAGCTTTCTTCGTCGAGGAAAACGCTGTAGGGGTCCAGTTCCTGAAGCATGCCGGAGAGCGCGTGGTGGATGAGTGTGTCATAGCCCGCCTCCTCCGTGTCCACATAGCTGCGGTGCACTTCCTCGAGAACTTTTGTGAAAAGGGCGATGGCTTCGTAGGCATTGGTCAGTGGTTCAGCGGCCTGCAGTCCAAGGCTGCTGATCAATACGGCAAAGAAAATCTTCAACTTCATGCTGTTTCTCCTGCAAAAGATGCTCAAACAGCCTATCGGAAAAGTTGCAATGTTTGGAAGCCGGAAGTTCCGGTGACCGATAGTTTTCCAAAGTGCGGAGGTTTTGATCGAACTTACAGGAAGTTCATCTGTTTGGGTATATCCAGGTTGAACAGGATGTCTCAGAGAATATATTCAGCCCAGATGTTCTGGAGTTTGCGGATTTCCACTTCCGGCTCAGGACTCTGCATAATCGCGCGCACAGCGCAGTAGTTAACTGCGCCCGCCTGAAGAATCTCTGCCAGATTGGTTCCGTCAATTCCGCCGAGCACGACGTGTGGAAGCGGTGTTGATTTGGCGATGGCGCCGGCACGTTCTACGCCGAGATCGGGGTCGGCGATGGCTTTGGTCGGCGTCGGGAAGATGGGGCCGATGCCGATATAGTCCGGTTTCTGATCAATTGCGGTTTCGGCCTGCTTTTCGCTGTGCGTCGAAAGGCCGAAAATCTTTCCGGGCACGTTCCAGATTTTACGGGCCTCGGCCAGCGACATGTCGCCCTGGCCGAGATGCACGCCGTCGGCGTCGACCTCTTTGGCGATCGTGACGTCATCATTGACGATGAACAGGCTGTCTGTGCCGCGCGTCACTTCGCGGACTTTCCAGGCTTCGGAAACAATCTCATCGCGCGTCGCGTTCTTCATCCGCAGCTGAATAAACGGCACACCGCAGCGTACACCGGCCCGCGCGCATTCTTCGTATCCGACGACCGGATTGGTCATCACCATGTAGAGTCCATAAGAAATTTTCATGTTGGAGAGCATACAGATTTTATTGGCCGTGAAAAGCGCCCGAAAGCGAAGCGATAGATAATTTTCGAATGCAAATAATGAACATAGTGAATGGTTCAAATGCGCAAAAGTGGACGAGGTAGGCTGGAAGCCTGCGATACGTACCGCAGGCTTCCAGCCTGCTTCGGAAATATGGCACCGCTTGACTCGCTTGCGAAGAATAGTCAATAATGCAGAACTTTTTTTCGTATTTGGAGGAAACATGAAACAGATTAAAATAATCGGGCTTGCGGTTCTTCTGCTGGCGAGCAGTGCACTGGCAGAAAATCTGATTCTGGATGAAGAATTCGGCCTAGCTGAAAAGGTCGAGATCCAATCCTATAACGGTAAGAAGAAAACCGTGAAAGTGAAAATCGGCACCGAATATATTTCCCGATCCCTTGATTCGTTTCCTAAGACCGCCCGGAAGGAAATCATGGCATGGGTGGCTGATGAGAATTTTTTATCTTCATCTACGCTACGTATTGAGGTCGATGAAGATGTATGGCATCAGGAATTTAAGCCGGATTCTCGCGGAATGGGTACTCATACTTATGGGGAAGTCCAACGGATTTCTTATATCGTGCGTTTGGAGAATAGAGGATTCGTAGCAATTGATAACGTCCAAGTTGAATGTCAGGTTTTTTACGAGGCAACGGAAGGTGATCGGGAAGAAAAGCGAAAAATCGTGTTGGGTGGAGCTCTGGATGTTTTGCCTGAGAAGGATAAGGTGTTCAGAAGCAAGAGGGTCAAATTACGTGATTTGAAAATTGTAAATCCTGATTACAGGACGGAAGACACTATCTATTATGGGGAAAAAACTGTTTACCTTCAGGATGAATTGAGGGGGGTGCTGTTTGTTATTCGTCGCACAGATCGAAATGGGGCGGAGGTGTCGAGAGAGCTTGAAAAAGGCAATCCTCCAGATGCTCTAGAGACGTCCAGTTTTATACTCTTTCAGGAGCCGGAGGATCTAAAGGCTGTTGCTGAAAAGGTAAAGCAGAAAGAACTCAAGGCAGCTTCGGGAATGGTGATGGTTCCCGGTGGAAAGTTGTTAAGGGAGAGAAATGAGATCACCTTGGACTCATTTTGGATTGGCAGTCATGAAGTAACCCAAAGTGAAATTGTTAAGGTTTACAATAACGGGTTGGAGGCTCGGGAAATAGACGGGGAGGGCGGCATGCGGGGAGACTTTTGGGTTTCTTTGTCTCATGGCGGGGATGGTCTGATTCGGAGGACTTCAGAGTCTGCCCCCTTATGGAACGGAGTGTTTTATGCAGAAAATAGAGATAAAATTGAAAAGTCGCTCGGTGCAAAGTACCTCCCTGTGATTAAAAGCACGTGGTATGGCGCGGTTTATTACTGTAACGCGAAGTCAAAGGAAGAAGGATTGACGCCGTGCTATACAAAAGATGGTAAAGAGTGGGTTTGCGATTTTTCAGCGAATGGATATCGCTTGCCCACAGAGGCTGAATGGGAATATGCGGCTAGGGGAGGAGCCTCCGGCCATTTTAAGGATTATTCAGGGAGTGATAATCTGGATGAAGTCGGGTGGTATGAGGGAAATTGTGAGGAAGGTGTGGAGCCTCAGAGGGCTCATCACGCAGAGCCAAACCACACTCATAATGTTGGTGACAAACGTCCAAATGAGCTGGGTTTATATGATATGAGTGGAAATGCTCCAGAATGGTGTAATGACTGGTACGGAGATTATCCCCGTAGGCCGCAGCCCAATCCTGTAGGGTGTGAGATGCCAAGGAAGAGAAAAGAGCAGTTGCGCGTTATCCGAGGTGGAGGTTGGAATAGTTCGGAGGAAGAATGCCGTGTGTCCACTCGTTCAAAAGGTCATCCAGAAGAAGATACTGCCGGTTTCCGTGTTGTACGGGCAGTTTTTTCCGATGAGTAATCTAGAGTTGAATGAGTGCGTAGTCGGCTGTGGCGGTGGCGCATTCGGTTTTGCCGGAATGCAGGGTGATGCTTAGGCGGGCGCGGCTGCGTTGTCTGGTCTGAAGGTCGTTTTGAATGCGCTCGAGTTCCGGTTTTCTGAGTTCGACGGATGCGCGCAGGTCCTGTTTGGCGGGGCGGGCGTATTTGATTTCGCTCGCAACGACCATGATGTCCGGCTCGAGTTCGCACTTTCGGAGCTGTACGGTTAAAAGGCTCCATCCCGCAAGTGTCAGCAACGAAGCGATGCTGCCGGCAAAGGCGGTTCCTTTGTCGTTGCAGTTGCGCTCAAACGGAGCGCTGAGCTCAATCCCGTTTTTCCAATGTTTGGAAACGGTGATGCCCATCGCCCGCGCGGGCGGGATTTTTGCAAACAGACTGTTTATTTCGGGATGCATGCTTAACGATACGTTGAATCCCAGTTTTTGAAGACCGGTTCCAGGTCTTTGGAACGGAGCATGTCGCAGAATTCGTGCAGGCCGCGGGCATCGCTGACGTCGAACTGGCCTTCTTCGGAGCCTGCGTCGCCGTAGCCGCCGACAGTGGTTTTGCTGGCGATGCTCATTTTGGAAATGCCGAGCCCGGCCATGCCGTCGCGGAAGGCGGCGCCTTCGCGGGTGGAGAGCACGAGCGGGACATCCGGCAGGCAGATGCGGAACGCGAAGATGATCTGCGCGAGCATTTTCTCATCGACCGGGTAGGGGGCATCAAATCCGCCGACTTCGTTGCGGATGCGCGGGAAGGAGATGGTGAGGCCTGCCTGCCAGTAGGTTTTCTGCAGGTGGCGGGCGTGGCGGTAGAGCGCGAGCATGTCGTACTGCGGGTCGGAGAGGCCGAGCAGCGCGCCGAGCCCGGCGAAGCGCAGTCCGCCGGACAGCGCGCGCGCCGGAGCTTCGAGGCGGTTGAGCATGTCTTTTTTTGGGCCCCAGCGGTGCATGAGGTCGTAGGTTTCAGGATGATAGGTTTCCTGATACATCGTGACGCTGGTTGCGCCGGCCTCCGCCAGAATCCGGTATTCCTCTTCGGCCATCGGGAAGACCTCGATGGCGACGTTATGGAATTTCTGAGCTGCAATCCGGACGCAGTCGCGCAGGTAATCCACGTCGGCCTTGGGGCAACGTTCGCCGGTCAGCAGCAACACTTCCTCAAACCCCATCGCTTTGATGGCGTCGAGCTCCTTGGCAACAGAGGTGTAATCCAGCGCGTGGCGCTCGGTTTGCCGGTCGGAAGCAAAGCCGCAGTAGGCGCATCCTCCGGAACACCAGCTCGACAGGTAGAGCGGAACGTAGAGCTGAACAGTGCGGCCGAAGTGGCGGCGGGTCAGCGCCTGGGCGCGTGCGGCCATCGGTTCGAGAAATTCAGCCGCAGCCGGCGAGAGCAGGGCGGCGAGGGTTTCTTCGTTCGGGCTTTCGGTTCCGAGCGCATGGCGGACATCGGCGGCAGTGTGAGATTGTTCGAGCCATGGCGTGGGATCGAGCCAGTCTGGCAGGGTGGCGGTGGTGGGGTAGGGGGTGTCGATGACAGTATTCATTGTTTAACCGAGGAAGGAGGTGAGAGGGCTGGTGGCGATGGCAATATCGGATTTCGGCATGAGGCCGGCGTTGCGGGCCGTGCGGCCGGTTTCGACGCCCATGGCGAATGCTTTTGCCATTCCGGCGGGATCTTTGGCCGCGGCAATGGCGGAATTGACGAGGCAGGCATCGCAGCCCATTTCCATGGCGCGTGCGGCTTCGGATGGTGCGCGGAGACCGGCATCGACAATCACGGGAATGTTGCTGTCGCGGATGATCAGTTTGATCATGTCCGCGGTGGAGAGGCCTCCGCCGGAGCCGATCGCTGCGCCAAGCGGCATGACGGCCGCGCAGCCGGCGTCTTCGAGTCTTTTGGCGAGGACGGGATCGGCCGGAATGTAGGGCAGAACGATGAAGCCGTCGGCGGCCAGCTCCTTGGCGGCTGCGTAGGTCTCGATCGGGTCGGGCATCAAATGGTGCGGATTGGGATGGATCTCCACCTTTACGAACGGGCTTCCGCTCAGTTCGCGACCGAGCTGCGCGGCACGCACGGCTTCCTTGGCGTTCATGGCACCTGAGGTGTTGGGCATCAGTTTGACGTTTTTAAGCTGAGCAAGCGGCGCGCACAGGTCATCATCCGGCTTGTCCTGGTTAAAGCGGCGCAGGGCTACGGTCACCAGTTCGGTGCCGGACGCTTCAATGGCGCGGATCATGGTTTCGGTGTCCGAAAATTTTCCGGTTCCGAGAATCAGGTGAGAGTTGAATTCAATATTTCCGAGTTTGAGCATTATCCGCCTCCTACAAATGTGAGTACTTCAACGGCGTCGCCGTTGTTGAGTTTGAACGTTTTCCAATCCCTGGAAAAAATGATGTTACTGTTGACGGTGACGGCCGAGTGTTCTGGCGTCGCGCCCAGTTCGCCCAGCAGGGCGATTACCGATCCGTTACCGGTGTGTTCGTGGCTTTTGCCGTTAATTGTCAGATTCATAAAAATCTCCATTTCTATGAATGGAATGCTGGAATGTTGGATTGCCGGATGAATGGGAAGTTTTGCTTCTCCAGTCCAGGAATCCAAATATTCAATATTCCATTCTACCGCGTTCCTCCTGGAACGCAAAAAACTCCCGGCGCATCGCGACGGGAGTTGTATCGACATGTCACTCCCTTTCGCCGGTACTAGCCGGATCAGGTTCTGCGGGTATTATCTCAGCGCGTTTACCATGTGGTAACCGGCACCCCGGGAACGGAGAAAGAGCATGCCAGCAGGGGCCGAAAATGAATAGGTAAAAAAAATAAATATTTTTTGTTGCGCCGTGAGCCGAGTCTGCTATCTTGCTCCCTCGCTTTTGACGGAGGCCCCTTCGTTCAGCGGTTAGGACTCCAGGTTTTCATCCTGGCAACACGGGTTCGATTCCCGTAGGGGTCACCAACTTTTTTGACAGCCACTTCGAGTGATCGGAGTGGTTTTTTTGTGCTTTTCTGTTTTCCAGTGTTTGGAAAACCCAACCGGTTCCGTTTAGAATACATGCATGAATATTTTTGAGAAAATTGTGAATCGCGAGATTCCGGCGACCATTGTTTATGAAGATCAGGATACGCTGGCATTTATGGATATCGGCCCGATTATTAAAGGCCATGTGCTGGTGATTCCAAAAACCTGCTATGATCCGATCACGGAAACGCCCGATGAGGTTCTGTGTAAGCTGATCCGGGTGGCAAAGCAGGTCGCTTCGGCGCAGATGAACGTTTTGGGGGCCGATGGTGTCAATATTATCCAGAACAACGGAAAGACTGCCGGGCAGGAAGTGCCGCATCTTCATTTCCATGTGATTCCGCGCTTCGAAAACGATGGCCACCACTGGAACTGGAATGCCAAATGCTACGATAATCCGGAAGAAATGGAGCAATTGGCGGAAAAAATTCGAAAAGGGCTCTCTGAATGAACCAAACGGATCCATCTGAAATTCTGAAGGATATCCTGAATCGCGATTTGCGATATGCGGAGGAAGCGTACGCATTTATCCGCGCGGGACTGGATTTTACGGTTCGGCGGCTCGATAAGCCGCGTCATGTGGACGGACGGGAGCTGCTGGACGGTATTCGTGAGTTTGCACTGAAAGAGTTCGGTCCAATGAGTAAAACCGTCTTGGCAGGATGGGGAATCACCTGTACTGAGGATGTCGGCGAGATTGTCTTCAATATGGTGGAAACCGGACTGCTTGGGAAAACGGATGAAGACAGCCGCGAGGATTTTGCCAACGGCTACGATTTTGAGGACGCCTTTCGTCGGCCGTTTCTGCCGGCGGAGCATCATTCGATGTCCTGATCAGCTGAGCGTGTTGAAAATCCGGTCTCCGGCATCACCGAGGCCCGGCAGGATATAAGCAGCGTTATTGAGCCCCCGATCGATTCCGCAGACAAAGATCGGCACGTCCGGATGCTTTTTCCGGACGCGGGCGATGCCTTCCGGTGCCGCAATAATGGACAGCATCCGGATATCGCTGGCACCCCATTTCTTGATCATATTGATGCTTTCGGAGGCGGAACCCCCGGTTGCCAGCATGGGGTCGAGTACGAACACAACATCCGGCGGACTGCTTGAAAATTTCTGGTAGTATTCCACCGGCTGAAGGGTTTCTTCGTCGCGATAAAATCCCAGATGCCAGACCTCGGCGGTTGGCAGCAGGTCGAGCAGGGCATCGGTCATTCCCAGTCCGGCCCGCAGGATCGGAACCAGGCCGATGCGGCTGGAAAGCACTTTCCCGTCCATCGGTTCAAGCGGGGTTTCGATCTGTTTGGTTTTCAGCGGCAGATCCCGGCAGACCTGTTCCGCCAGCAGTATCGCCAGCCGCCGGACCTGCGCGCGGAAGATATGCGGCGAAGTCCGACTGTCGCGCAGGTGAGTCAGGTGATGCTGAACCAGCGGATGATTGAGCTCAGTGACTGTTCCCATGGCGGCTCCTTATTTGGCGTATTCGATGGCTCGGGTTTCCCGGATAACGGTGACTTTGACCTGTCCTGGATACCTCACCTCGTTCTGGACGGTATTTGCAATTTCCCGGGCCAGGACCAGCGCACGGTTGTCGTCGACCTGTTTGCCTTCAACAATGACGCGCAATTCGCGACCGGCCTGAATGGCATAGCTCTTGTCGACGCCTTTGAAGGATTTTGCAATTTTCTCCATTTTGTCGAGGCGTTCGAGGTAGAGGTCGGTCGAGTCAAGGCGGGCCCCGGGGCGTGCTGCTGTAATGGCATCCGCAGCCGCGGCGAGCACAGCATACACGCTGTTCTTTTCAACATCATCGTGATGCGCCGCAACGGCATTGTAGACGATGGGTTCTTCGCCGTATTTCCGAAGCAGGTTGGCGCCGATAACTGCGTGAGAACCTTCCACTTCATGGTCAACAGCTTTCCCGAGGTCGTGGAATACTCCGACCCGTTTGGCGGTTGAAACATCCAGATCAAGGTCCGCGGCCATCATGGCCATCAGTGAGGCCATTTCAACAGAATGTTCGAGTACATTCTGTTTGTAGCTTGTGCGGTATTTCAGGCGGCCGAGAATCTTGACCAGTTCCGGATCTACGCCGGAAATTCCCAGGTTATACAAAGCGTCTTCGCCGGCCTGTCGAATCAGCTCATTGATTTCAGAACGGACTTTTTCAAGCGTCTGTTCAATGCTGGCCGGATGGATCCGGCCGTCTTCCAGCAGCCGTTCAAGGGCCACGCGGGCCACTTCGCGACGAACCGGATCGTAGCTTGAAAGCAGAACCACGCCGGGGGTTTCGTCAATAATCAGGTTGACGCCCGACTCGGTTTCAAAAGAGCGGATGTTTCGTCCTTCTTTGCCGATGATGCGACCTTTCATATCGTCGGATGGCAGTTGCACCTGCGTTGTCGTGATATTGGATACATGTTCGCCGGCGTAGCGTTCAATCGCCGAGCAGACGATTTCTCGGGCCTGAGCGCGGGCCTGTTCATGAGCGGTTTTCTGCTGGTGACGGATCAATCCGCTGATTTCCCCTTCCAGCTCGGTCTCCATCTGCTCCATAATGATTTTTCGGGCGTCATCCTTTGAAAAATCGGCGATTTCCTGAATCCGCTGATTTTCTTGCGCAATCCGTTCGTCGAGCACTTTCTTCTGCTCAATGATCGTTTCCTGCTGTTCTTCCGCTTTGTCCAGCTTCTCGCTCAGCGTACGGTCTTTGGTTTCCAGCAGTTCGAGTTTGCGGGAAATATCCTTTTCCCGGGCAACCACGCGATCTTCGAGCTCAATAATGCTCTGCCGCTTTTTGTCGAGGCTGTGTTCGGCCTTTTCCCGTGCAGCCAGCACTTCTTCGCGGGCCTTCACTTCGGCTTCGTGCTCAATAGCTTTTGCCTTCTTTTCAGCCTCATCGAGAATGATTTTTCCTCGCTGGCTGGCTGCCATGGCATTGGTACGGGTGATGAAGGCGTGAAAAAAGAAGCCGAGCACCATAAAGCCGATGCTGAGAAGAAGGCTCTGAATTTCACTCCACCAGATTTGCATGCTGTCCATTTGAATTCCTTCGTTTCAAAGTTTTTATTTTCGTGTCTTTAACATAGCTCCGACAAAGGCTCATGTCTAACCGTTCATCGCAAATTTAAGAATTTCCGAGTCTGTAACCAGAAAGTCCATTCGGCAGTCGTGCGGCTCGGCCGGGATTTTTTTCAATATTTGGAAAGAAAAGCAGACCGCAACGCGAATGGCGCGGTACTGTGGCAACAGCCGGTCGTAGAATCCGCCGCCGCGGCCCAGCCGGTTTCCGCTGCAGTCAAAGGCGATGCCGGGGACCAGAATCAGGTCGATCTCATCCGGTCCGGCCCAGACTGGATGTTCCGGCTCCGGAATGCCGAACTTTCCCTTTTTGAGCTCCGGCATGTATTGGGCCATCCGGTACGTTGCGATCGTCTCATCGAACGCCGGAATAAAAAACTGATGGTCCGGGTCTTGAAAAAGGGGTGTGACGTCGACTTCGTCCGGCAGTGGCATATAGGTTCCGATTGTTTTTGTCTGCTGGAAAATCTCCAGAGACTGGACATTTTTAAGCGCCGCGCCGCTCGGTTTTTCCAATGTTTGGAAACTTTTTTTGCGCGCGGCGATTTGCGCGCGGATTTGGTCCTTTGTCATGTTCGCTTTTTCCTCAATGACTTCCAGAAGGCCAGCCGTTTGCCGATCGTTTCTTCGTATCCCTGATCGGTTGGCGTGTAGTAGACCTTGTCAGTCGGAACATATTCCTGATCGACAAAGTGCCCTTTGCCGTTGTGGGCATACTGATATCCGGAGTGTCCCAGCTCTTTGGCCCCTTTGTAGTGCCCGTCGCGCAGATGCTTTGGAACGGGCAGGGTGCGTCCGTTTTCAACGTCAGCGAGCGCGGTGTCTATCGCCAGATAGCTCGCGTTGCTTTTTGGAGCGCAGGCCAGATAGGTCGTTGCCTGCGCCAGAATAATGCGTCCCTCCGGCATGCCGACAAATTCGACCGCCTGCATGGCCGAGGTTGCCAGCGTCAGTCCGCGCGGGTCGGCATTGCCGATGTCTTCCGAAGCCAGAATCACCAGTCGGCGGGCAATAAAACGCGGGTCTTCGCCGGCATAAATCATTTTGGCCAGCCAGTAGACTGCCGCGTCCGGATCGGAGCCGCGCACGCTTTTGATGAAGGCTGAAATCGTGTCGTAGTGCTCGTCCTCGTCATGGTCGTACGAAACGGCCTTTTTCTGTACCGATTCTTCGATCTCATGTTTGGTGAGCCGGACGATTCCGTCCTCGTCGGGCGGCGTGGTCAACGCCGCGATCTCCAGCGCGTTGAGCGAACGGCGCGCATCGCCTTCGCAGACATTTGCCAGGTGGTCGAGCGCTTCTTCGTCGACGGTGACCAGTTCATTCAGCCCTGCCGGATGTTCCAGTGCCCGTCTCAGCACCTCTTTGATCGACTCCTGACTCAGCGGGTTGAGCTGGAAAATCTGCGAGCGTGAGTTGAGCGGCGTGTTGATGAAAAAGAACGGGTTGTGCGTCGTTGCGCCGATCAGAATGATGTCGCCGTTTTCGACGTAGGGAAGCAGCACGTCCTGCTGGGATTTGTTGAAGCGGTGGATTTCGTCGATGAACAGGATCGTGTCCTGTTTGTGGATTTTTTTCCACGTTTCGGCCGCCTGCAGGATTTTGCGCAGAATCGCTACATTGGCCAGTACGCCGCTGGTGCGCTCAAAGCGGCGGTCGGTTGCCAGTGCGATAACTTCCGCCAGCGAGGTTTTGCCGCAGCCGGGCGGGCCGTAAAGAATGATGCTCGAAATGCGGTCGGCTTCGATCGCGCGGCGCAGCAGTTTGCCGCGGCCGAGAATATGGTCCTGTCCGATAATGTCATCCAGCGATCGCGGACGCATTCGCGCCGCCAGTGGAGCAGTGCCGGCGCCTGGCTTTGGTTTGTTTGAATTGTCGCTTTCTTTAAACAAGTTCATTTTATAAAAAGTATTATGCTGTACGTGTTTGTGTGTGTTCGATGTGAAATGGTTGCGAAATATGAAAAAGATAATTTATCTGCTGGGTGTTGTTTTACAATGGGGTGCGCTCGGTTTTTCTGATGATACTGTATCCTTAAATGTTACTTCGGGTCATGCAGAAATCTCTATTCCGTCCATAAAGGATTGGCAGTACACCATTGAGTGTTCGGAAGATCTGAGAAACTGGACTCCCGTGGAGAAAGAAATTTTTGGAGCGGGGGCCGAGATTGTTTGTACAAATAGGGTGGAAAGGCTGTCTTGTCAGTTCTATCGCGCCATGCGCTCATCAGAATTCACGGTTTCGTTTGAAAATACGATTTTTCAGATCGGAAACCAGTGGTTATACGACGTGTATGAAAATTGCCGACGGCAATGTCAGCAGTTATCAGGAACTGGAGCGGGTAGACCGAATTTCGTCCAAAAACGGCTATAGCGTGGCGGAGCTGGCTCTTTACAGCAATTCAACGCATTGGGTTGAAACGGAGTATCTTCTTCATGAAGCGGACGGGGTTTTTGGTGTTGGGTATAAAAATGAGGTTGAAGGGGAGGTGTTTTATAGCGAACCTGATCCATCACCGATTAACAGTTTCACTCCAGGGGTTCAAAGTGCTCCGCAAACTCTGCCGGCCCCTGAGTCAGGGTTCAGCACGTTGTCTGTGGTATCAACGGCTTATATTGATTATTCTGCAGTGACTGTCCCTGCGGGATCGTTTCCTGTTACGGTTCGTTTCGATGAAACCGCGACAGGCTCATATTTAGGGTATTCTTTTACGATCGAAAGCAAAGCGTGGTATGCCAAGGATGTTGGAGAGATAAAACACACAAGTACAGTAACGTTTGATGATCCCCAGATTGGACAGCTGGGGTATGGGTCCCGGACACTGCGGTCCTATTCCATTCCATAAAAAAAGCCATTCCGAAATTTCGGAATGGCTGTAAAAAGAGCCCAAACCCGGTGAAGCGCATTTCTGAACCCAGTAATACTAGGTGGGTGCCCTCTTGAACGGTCGAACATTCGGCCGAACCGTCCCAAGCTCCCTTTATTTAATGCTTAACGGATCAGAAAATATAGCTTCATAATCCGGGTGGGCAAATTTTTAAAAGAACAGTCGTGGAGCTCCTTTCGCTCCTCTGAAAGTATAGTACTCCTGACAGAATACCCGGTCAAGGTCAGCTTTCGCGGATCGCGGCACCGGTCGCCTTGCAGACGCGTTGCCCGGCCGCTTCATGGAACTTGTTGACCTTGTCGTCGGTCAGCGTTCCCTTTGGCGAGCGATAAACAAAGCTGTATGCCATGCTCTTCTTACCTTTCTCAAGCGACTTGCCGCGGAAGATGTCGAACAGTTCAACTTTTTCCAGCTCGGCGGGTGCACCGCCGTTGATCGCTTTGATGATTTCTTCGTGCCGGACGGCTTCGTCGACAATGAAGGCGAAGTCGCGTTCGGTCGCCGGATAGAGCGGAATATCCTGGACGGTTCCGGTTTTCCAGATATTGGAAATCAGCGGGTCGAGATTGAGTTCGGCTGCGGCAACCGGATCATTCAGGCGCCATTCTTTTCGGGCGTTGGAATTAATCAGCCCGATCACGCCGATTTCGGTTTTGCCGTTCATTACTTTCAGCGCACGGCCCTCTTCAAAGGCGCCGTGTTTTTCCAGGGGCTGGAATTTCACTTTGGTGACCTTCTGGGCGATCAGCAGCTGTTCCGTCAGTCCTTTGAGCCACAGGAAAATTTCTTCTTCGCTGACGGCGCGCATCGAGTCGAGCGCAGCGCGGCCGGGCGTTCCCATTACGCCGAGGCAGACCTTTTCGGTTTGTTGCGCACCTTTGCTGAAGGTCCGTCCGATTTCAAAAAAGACGGCGTTGTTGATCTGGCGCGATTTGTTGCGCCCGAGGCTTTCAACCATTTGCGGGATCAGAGAGGTGCGCAGCACAGACTGTTCGGCGCTGATCGGATGCGGCAGCTCTTCGCGGTCATCGCTTTTGCCGAACAGGTCGAGCAGCGGATGGTTGACCAGGGTGTAATTCATAATTTCGCGTGCGCCGAGTCCGGCCAGGTTTTTGCGGCAGGCGGTGATGGCACGGACGCGATCGTCGTGTGCGCCGGCCACGACCTGCGCGGTCGGCAGCTTTTCAGGAATTTTATCGACGCCGTACATGCGGGCGACTTCCTCGATCATGTCGACTTCGCGGACAAGATCGTCACGGAAAGTCGGGATTTCAAGCGTTGCGCCTTCGTCGTCGCTGGAGAGAATGACCATTTCCAATGTCTGGAAGATTTTCTTCATTTCATCGACGGGTACGTCGAGGCCGATCAGCTTGCAGATGTTGGCCCATTTGACAGAAACCTGGTTTTTGGTTTTCGGTGCCGGGTAGGCATCAACGACGCCTGCGCAGAGGTCGGCTTCGGCCAGCTCGGCCATCAGCGCGGCGGCGCGGCGGCTGGCCCATTCGACGGTATCGGCGTTGACGCCTCTCTGGAAGCGGTAGGAGCTGTCGGTGAAGTGTCCGAGCGCTTTGGCGGTGTGGCGAATGCCGGACTGCTCAAACGTGGCTGCTTCAAGCAGGACGGTTGAGGTGTCGTCTTTGATTTCCGTGTTTGCGCCGCCCATAACGCCGGCGAGCGCAACCGCTTTTTCAGGGTCGGCGATAACGAGCATTTCATCCGTCAGTTCGCGCTCTTCATCGTCGAGCGTGGTGAACGTTTCGCCGGCCTCGGCACGGCGGACGATAATTTTACCGTCTTTGACCAGATGGTAATCAAACGCATGCAGTGGGTGGCCGGTTTCGAGCATCACATAGTTGGTGATGTCGACGAGGTTGCTGATGGCGCGGATACCGCAGGCTTCGAGGCGCGCGACCATCCAGTCGGGCGACGGACCGACTTTTGCGTTTTTAAGCACGCGGGCGGTATAACGGGGACAGCGCTCGGCGTCCTGAATATCCACAGAGATGAGAGACTCAGCCGTTTCGGTGCTTTCTTTGAGTTCGATGGACGGCATTCTGAGTTCAGCGCCATAGATGGCAGCGACTTCGCGGGCGATGCCGATGATGCTCAGGCAGTCCGGACGATTCGGGGTGATTTCGAGTTCGAAAACGGTTTCCGGCGGCGGCATCAGGTTTGCAAACGGTGTGCCGGGTGCGAGGTCCGCATTAAGAACCATCAGGCCGGCGTGGTCATTGCCAAGGCCGAGTTCGTCCTTGGCGCAGAGCATGCCCATGGAGACTTCGCCGCGGATTTTGGCTTTTTTGAGCGTAAACCCGCCGGGCAGGGTGGTGCCGACCGGGGCGAACGGATATTTTCCGTCGACTTCGACATTCGGTGCGCCGCAGACCACGCGCATTGTTTCATCTGCGCCGTATTCGACGGTGCAGAGCCGCAGTTTGTCGGCGTTTGGGTGAGGTTCAATCGCTTTGATTTCTCCAACCACGACGCCTTCAAAGGTGCCGCCGATGGTCTCAATATTTTCGACTTCCAGCCCGGCAAAGGTCAGTTTGTCGGACAGTCCCTCAATTGTATCTTCAAAATCTACCAGCTCTTTCAGCCAGCTGAGCGGGAATTTCATAATTGCAAAGCTCCGTTATTCTTGGCTATCTTTTCCGTTTAAGTCGAGCGAGGTTGTATACCCGACGCGACCCGTTTGGCACAAGCAAGAAGGGACAGGGAATGGTAGAGCGCAAAGCGGTTATTAAAAATGAAGCCGGTATTCATTGTCGTCCCACAGCCGTAATTACACAAGAGGCCGCGAAGGTCGATGCTGTGATCATGATTCTCTCTCCCGGTGGAACCTGTCAGCTTGGATCGGCTCTCGATCTGATGATGCTCGGCCTTTCGCAGGGTACGCTGGTCAATATCCAGGTTGAGGGCCCGGATGAAGAGCAGGTGGCCGATCAGTTCAGGGAACTGTTTGAAACCGAATTTGATTTCCCGAATGCGGGACTGGGTGGTTAACTCTGATTCTTGGCCGTTTTATATCGATAGATCGGGTGTTTGTTTAAGTTAACAGTCCCATGCATTTAAATGTACGGGATAAAAATCTGACACTGCTGTGTTTGAAAGAAAATTAATCTCTGATAGAAACAGCTCATGTTTTATCGGTCTTCCGAGGTGAAAGAGGAGTTGTTTCCCGGTGCAGCAGGCTATCGGCGTATCTGCCGGTCGAATGAACTGCGGGAAGGGCCGGGGTATTATTTTCCATACAGTGAACGGCATGTGCAGGCACTGTGGTTTGATGACTCCCTGCGCCCCTCGGCATTGAAAACCTCCCTTGGCGAACCGGTGGCTGTGGAGAGCCCCGGTCGCTGGAATCTGGAAGCAGGACCTGATTTTCGAGGTGCTGTCCTGCTGGTTGGCCGTGAGCGGCGACGTGTCGCGGGCGACGCAGAGATTCACATTTTTTCCAGTGATTGGAAAAACCACGGGCATCATACCGATTCGCGTTATGATGACGTTCGGTTTCACATCACCTGGTTTGCCGGGCCGGTCAACCCTTCTCAGTTTCCTCCCGGAACAGTGCATATCTCGCTGAGTGATCAATGCGCCATCAACCTGGACAGCATCGATGTGACGGCGTATCCCTACGGCGAGCCGCGGGCGAGTTCGCACTTTCCAATGTCTGGAAAAAGACCGGATGAGATTTCCCAAACCCTGGAAAATGCCGGAATGGAGAGGATGAGACAGAAGGCGCTGCGTCTTGCATGGCTGATGCAGGAGCGCGGCGAGGCGCAGGCGGTCTATGAAGAAACTGCGGCAGCGCTGGGCTACAAGAACAATAAGGTATCGTTTCGAAAATTGGCCCAGACGATGCCGTTGTCGGCTTTGGCTCGCTATGGTGATGATTGGGAGACGGTGTATGCGGTATTGCTTGGGATTTCCGGCCTGCTTCCGAAGCAGCCGGGTGCAAAGTGGAGCACGGAATCCAAAGCGTATTTTCGGTCATTATGGGATTGCTGGTGGCATGAAGAGCATTGCTGGGAAGATGTTATCCGCATGAATCGCAGCGACTGGAACTTTTCCGGGGTGCGCCCGCTCAATCACCCGGTTCGCCGTTTGTGTGTTTTGGCGCAATGGGTGTCCGGTGGTTTTTTCCAATGTTTGGAAGAAAAGAGCGTTTGTTCTGAAACGGCTTTCCAAGCCTTGGAAAAAAGCTTCTGGAATCAGCGCATTGGATGGACCGGCAAGGAAAAGAAGACAGAGCTGATCGGAAAAGGGCGATTACAGGCGATTGAGCTGAATGTGTTTGTTCCTTATCGATTGGCCAAAGGTGAGGGATCAGCGTTGGGGAAGCTTCCGGCGGAGTCGATGAACAGCGTGATTAAGGAGGCGGCTTACATTTTGTTTGGACCGGACCATTCTTCCAGGCTTTATCGATCGGCGATGGCCAGGCAGGGGCTTTTGCAGATTCACAGCGATTTTATTCTGCCCGGACGGATTTCAGAGCTTGGCTGATTGAGAATGAGATCTCCGTCTATTTTTTCAGCCAGAATCTTGCGTTTTCGATTGCGCCGAACAGTTTAACTTTTGCTCCGCGGTCCCGGGTTGCGGTTTCCACAAACTTGAGCAGATCTCGTGTTTCGTCTTCGATTTTTCGTCCGAAAATGGCGATCCTGCAATTCAGCAGTCGGCAGAGGAGAGGCAGGCGATCGATGAGTTCAAAACAATGATCCATGGAAATCCGGTCCGCATTGAGCGAACACTCAAGAAGAATGGCGCGAGGCCGGTGTCCGTGCGAAATCTCAACAACCTGATGCCAGACCAGCAGAGTATCCGGATTGTTCAGTATCCCGCTGACAGTGATATGCAGCACGTCATCTTGATATGAATGTGAGATCTGATACGACATTGCACAAACTTATTAATGAAAAGCGATGGACAATAATGTGTAACCTTAATCTTTGAAAGCAAAAAAATAAATAAAAAAATCTCTCTTTTTCGAGAAGTTTTTTGCCGCCCTTTTTTGTTCGATTGGAGGAGACGTTTCTGCGTACTTAGAGTGAGGCTTCTTTTGCTAAAACAACACAACGGCACCCTACGACTGTAAGTCGCGGCGATGCCGTTGAATCACTTTGAAAAACAGCGACGGTTGTTATGGTATTATTTTACGTACGAACAGCAGTAATCAGCCAACACAGGAACTTTCAGTCTGAATGAGCTGTTTGCTGGGACTTTGAAGGATGTTCCTTCCTGATAGGTTTTCCACTCGGTTTCGCCGGCGATGAGCACGGTCATTTCACCTCCGAGCATTTCCATGATTTCTGCGGCGTCGGTGTTGAACTCATAGTCGCCTGCCAGCATCACGCCGAGCGTTTTTTTAGTGCCGTCTTCAAACAGGACGGCTCGGCTGGTGACTTTGCCATCAAAGTAGACGTTGGCTTTTTTGATGACGGTTACGTTTTTTAATTCGGACATGTTTGCTCCTGGGTTCGTGAAAACCTCCGTTTTCCCGAATGGATTGTCAAAGCGATTTCACAAGAGGTGCCGCATTCAGATTGCTTCAGTCGGAACAGATTTGTAGCCTATGGAAAACTGGAGATGTCATTAAAATGAAGACGATAGGTTGTTGGATCAGAATTGTACTGTTGGGAGTGTTTGGATTTTCTTTGGTCACGGGAGCTGCGCCGCGGATCGAGAAAAATATTTTTTATCCGAATATTTCAGTGGAACAGGCGGATACTTTGCAGACTGAACGGTGTCGGCTGGATGTGTATGTTCCGGAAGGCGCCGAGGCTCTTCCTGTTGTGGTCTGGTTTCATGGCGGCGGAATGAAAACCGGTGATAAATATTTTCCAAATGGTTTGCAGGGGAAAAACGTAATCATTGTTGCGGTCAATTATCGTTTGTCCCCAAAAGTGAAATGCCCGGTTTACATCCAGGATGCTGCCGCTGCGGTGGCGTGGACGTTCAAAAATATTGAACAGTATGGCGGCGACCCGGAGAAAATTTTTGTATCTGGGTTTTCAGCGGGCGGTTACCTGACGGCGATGGTGGGGATCGATCCTCAATGGCTGGGAGCGCATGGCATCCGGACCACGCAGCTCGCTGGAATTGCTCCGATTAGCGGCATGATGTCCACTCACTTCACCGTTCGCTCGGAGCGCGGCGATACATCCAAAATTCCGGTGATTGATGAGTTCGCGCCGATTCAGCACTGCACGAAAGATGCGCCGCCGGTTTTGTTTATCACTGGCGATCGAAATAAGGATTGGCCGGGTCGCATGGAAGAAAACCAGCTAATGGCCAAAACGCTCAAGATCGTTGGGCATCCCGATGTGACCATCTATGAACTTGAAGGGCTCGGCCACAGCGGGGGACAGGAAATTGCTGCCTGTCCAATTTTCCTTGAATGGATTCAGCAGCACCTCGGCGACTGATGCTTCCGCTATGATTCGCTCAGTCGCTTTTGTTCTTCGGCGTTGAGCAGGGCGTGGGCCTCGCGCAGGATGCCGGGGATTTCCTTAGCAAACGGGCTGTTCTCCAAAAAGGGCTTCAATGCCTCATCATCCACGTTTGCAGCCTTTTGCCCCGGGAACCAGTGTTCGGCGTTGCCGAGCAGGTTGTAGCGCATTTTTCCGAAATCGACCATGTCGAGTCCTTTGGCGAATGTCCACAGCCGCAGAATTTCGGGAATGTTGATATCGCCGGGCGTGTCGATCTGGCGCGGCAGGCCTTTGTGCCAGTGGTGGACCCAGTCGGCGCCGAGTGTTTTTTCCAAACATTGGACAAGCTGCTGTTCGATTTTTTCAACCATTGGAAGTTTTTCTTCCAAATCCTGGACGGCGGCGACGTGCTCGACGAAGTCGGACGGGCGTGACGGGCCGATGGATAGCGTGTGAACCTCAGGGCGGCGCAGGCAGTAGAGGTCGTTGAACTGGATCGGTGTAAGCGGCTGGCAGGCTTCGATCAGCTTCACGGGCGGTTGGTAGAGCATGCCGCCTTTGTCGACCGGGCTGATGATGAAGACGCCCATGTCCTGTCTGGTTGCGGCTTCGACCGGTGCCCAGTTGACGGGGTGATAGACGAAGTACCAGTGCAGGTTAACGTATTCGAAGAGGCCGGTTTCGATGGCTTTGACGACGGTGTCCGGCGGCCCGTGGGTGGAAAAGCCGATGTGCCGGCAGCGGCCTTCTTTTTTGAGCTGCTGAAGCGCGGGCATGCTTTTGAGTGCTTTTTCGAGTGTTTCGTCGTTGTTGATTCCGTGAATGGAAAGTAAATCGACATATTCGAGCTTCAATGCGCTCATGGACGTTTCGAATGCTTCCAGGAATTCCGCGGGCGAATCCTTGGGGCCGACCTTGGTCTGGATGATCATTTCGTCGCGCGGGAGTGTCGGCAGGAGTTTGCCGAGCTGGTATTCGGAGGTGCCGTAGCCGCGGGCGGTTTCGATGTGACTGACGCCGAGGTCGAGCGCGTAGCGAATGCAGGCTTCGAGGTTTTTCTGGTTGTCCTCGGTGACGGAGTCGCGGTCTTTTGTTTCATCGTTCCAGCTCTGCTGGTAGCGCATTCCGCCGCAGGTGATGACGGGCATTTGCAGTTCGGTTTTTCCGAATCGGCGTGTTGGTACAGACATGGTTAACTTCCTAAAGCGATAATAATACTTAATGAAATAGCGGAAAGCAAAGTGCTGACCACGATAATGTGTCCGGCGAGGTCGCGGTCGCTGTCGAAAATGTCGGCCATCACAAAGCTGGCTACGGCAGTGGGGCAGGCGAGATAGATCAGCAGAATCTGACGGTTGAGGGGCGACAGGCCGAGCAGACGCGCGAGCCCGAACCCGATCAGCGGCTGGATGAATACTTTGATGGCGGATGAAAGGAAAGACAGCGGCAGTCCCCGGTTCAGTCCTTTAAAGGAGAGAGAGGTGCCGATACTCAGCAGCGCCAGTGCGAGTGCAGAATTGCCCAGCGTTGCGAGAGAACGTCCGATGGCCGAAGGAAAATGAAAACCCACCATGTTCAACAGAATTGCTGCGGCGCACGAGACGAGCAGCGGATTGGTTAGAAGCTGTTTACAGAACAGGGCGGCTGTGGCCACAGGACGGCGTTTTTCCCGGCTGCCGTATGCCAGCAGAACGGTGATCGAAAAAATGTTGTAGAATACAATCGCCGGGGCGAGAGCGATGGTGGCCAAGGCTTCGATGCGCGGGGCGGTTTCGCTCATCGAATAAAGAATAACCGGCAGGCCGACAAAGGCATTGTTGGCGCGCGAGCTTCCCTGAACAAACGCACCGGACTGCCGGCGGTTGAGTCCCAGCAGTTTGGCCATCACGATGCCGACGATCGCGGAGCAGATGGTGGAGGTAATCAGTAGAAACGAGATGCGCGAAACTTCGTTTGCGCTGAAGGTTGCATTGGTGATCTTGTTCAGCAGCAGGGCCGGCAGGGCGATCCAGTAGGTAAGGCGGTTGAGGTTGCGTCCCAGATCGGCACTGAAAAAAGACGCCCGGGTCAGCGCCTTGCCCAAGGCGATGATCAGAAAGACCGGGATGAGACTGTTCAGCACGTGCATGCCGGCAACCATAAGAAATCCGGTTTCGGAAAAGCAACGCTTATACTCGCTTTAACTCGGTTCAAAGAATGAACTTTCCAATGATTGGAAAAAATCCGAAGCTGATTTGGAAGAACCTTGGAGGAAAAAATGAGTCGACCGATCTGCCGAACTTTTGATGCCGCTGTGCTTGTTCCGGAAATGTCCCGTGAGGAAGCCGGGAATGCGATAAAAACCTGCGTTGCGATTCATGCATACAGTGCATGTGTTCGCCCTTGTGACATCGAATTGGCTCAGCAGATCTGCGCCGGCAGCAATACCAAAGTTTGTGTTGTGCTCGGTTTTCCGCACGGCGTTCAGCTTTCTGCATCCAAAGTCGACGAAGCAAAACGCTATGTGGAAATGGGCGTGCATGAAATCGATATGGTTGCCAACTACGGCTGGGTTCGATCTGGTATGTGGGACGAGGTGAGAGCGGATATTGCTGCGGTGTCCGCGGTTACGAAGTCAGCTGGAACACCGCTGAAAGTGATTTTTGAAACGTCCTGTCTGAATGCAGATAAAATCCGAAAACTGACCGAGGTTTGTATCGAAGCCGGAGCCGATTTTGTGAAAACCTCGACCGGTTTCAACGGCGCGGGTGCACAGGAAGAGGATGTGAAGCTGATGCTCGAAATAGCGGACGGACGCATCAAGGTGAAGGCGTCCGGCGGCATCCGCGACGCGGAACGCGCCCAGATGTTTATCGATATGGGTGTGCACCGCCTCGGGGTTAACTGGTCGTCCAGCGCCGCAATTTGCGCGGGTGGACAAGCCGAAGGATCCGGCTATTAGGTAGATCAAAACAATGATTTCCTATGAAAATTTTGCCTGATGCCCTTTCTTTGCCTGGAATTTTAGAAGCGCATCTTCTTTTCGCCTGATGATCAGTTTTTATTAAGCGGCTTTTATTGATTGACCAGAGGCGGTAGCATGAGAATGTTCTCCATGAGCGGGCGGCACGGCTTAATGTGAATTTTTTTTTTACTTTTTAAGTCAAGCTGGCCTGCCGGACAGTACGGTACGCATTAAGTGAGTTGACTGAAAGCAAGCCGATGGTCAAAAAAGGCATACTACTGAGCATGTTGCTGGCTGCGATATGTCATAGTGATCCGGTCGATGGACTGGATGGGATGGCCGGCAGCAGCACCATGGACGAGATCGAGGACTGGTTCGTCGTTACAGGATCCGTTCAATCTGTCACCAACGGTTATGGGGCTGTTGGTATGATCTCAGCAGCCGGCAGCAACAGTCTCTGGACGGCTGAGTATGTTTCGAGCGATGTCCTTCAGACCAATGCGGTGTATGGACTGGCTGTGCGGGCCGGGAACTGGAGTTCCAACCCGGGGAGCGGGACGGTCTTCGCCATCGCGATCGGATATTACGATAGCGAATGGCACGAACTGACCAACAAGACGTTTACGGGCGGGACCGCAGGGGAAATTACGCCGACGATCAACGGTTCCTATGAAACCCTGGTGTTTACGAATGAGCTGGCTGTTTTCGCCAACGTTGCTGTTCGGGTCGGCCGCACCGGAACCTCCGGAAGCTGGGGCGGATTTGATACTGTCTCTTTGACGATCCTGCAAAGTGACTCCGATGGCGATGGATTGCCGGATCGGTGGGAATTCGATTATGGGCTCAACCCGAATGATGGCGGGACCTTCAACTTCGATGACGGAGACCTTGGGGATCCTGACGATGATGGACTTCAAAACCATCAGGAGTATTCCCTGGGCAGCGATCCGCTGGTCGACGAATGGAAGTCTCGTCCCGAAAAGGCCCGGTTGATGGTGATTAATGCCCACCCGGACGATGAAGCAATTTTCTTTGGCGGTGCGATTCCATATTACACGCAGGTTCGGCAGCTACCCACAATAGTCATTTCCATGACCAGCGGACTTGTCAGTGAAACGGAAATACACGAAGCCGAATTTCGCTCTGCCTGCTGGGCCTACGGACTGCGTAACCAGCCTGTATTCGCTCGTTTCTATAATAATGTATGGAACGCATCCCTCGATGAGACCTGGGATACCTGGGCCGATGGTGTGCTCGATGGAGACGACATCACTGAAGGGCAGGCATTGGCCGCGGAAACGCTGACCTACTGGATTCGGCGGTATCAGCCGGACGTCGTAGTAACGCATGATCTGGAGGGGGAATATGGTCACTCCGACCACATAGCGACCGCCATTACAGCCACCAATGCTGTGCAACTCGCAGCCGATACCAACTATGTGGATGGCCTTCAGCCATGGCAGGTGAAAAAGCTGTATCTGCATATGTATCCAACCAACCAGCTGTTTCATGATTTCTGGCAGGATGTAAGCATTGATACCAATGCCGACGCCACAGCTGATATAACGCCAATGGATGCCGCCGATATCGGGCTCGCCTTTCACGTTTACCAAGGGACTCCAACGAATGCATCGACGGTATATGCAGTCAATGAAACCTCCGATGCCGGATGGGAGCCGTATCCCAGTGAATGGTGGGGACTGGTGTCGAGCACCGTTGGCGCCGATACCGCGACCAGCTTCACTGCGCCCGATGCCGATAACGTAGAGATCTCGTATGTCGGATGGGCCCGCGGTGACTTCTTTGAACACATTACCGTCTTTGCCGACAGCGATTACGACCAGCTTCCAGACGATTGGGAGCTTGCTCACTTTCCCAGTTTGGAGGCCGCCGATCCGGATGCCGATCCGGACGGGGACGGGCTGGACAACGCCGCGGAGTTCGGCGCCGGAACCAATCCGGCCCTGAGCGACACCGACGGCGACAGCTTTAATGACGGCCTGGAAGTGATCAACGGCGGGGACCCCCTGGTTAGCGACCTTTGGCGCATTGATTATATCCGGGACAACGGAGCCGATTACGACCTGTATTCATCGAATGCCGTGCTGGACCTCAGCATCGGGCAGGCGGCATTCGCAGTAAGCGGCGGAACCGCCTGGCTTGCGCTCCAGCTTGAAAAATCCGAGGATCTCATCACATGGACCAATGCGGGCGACACGGTGATCTGGAGCATTCCCGTCAATACGAACAATGCTTTTTACCGTGTCCGGTCCAGCAGATGATCATGCAGCCTGAATCTTATTCCCACTCGATGGTGGACGGCGGCTTGGAGCTGATGTCGTAGCAGACCCGGTTGACGCCTTTGACTTCATTGATGATCCGGTTGGAAATGGAATCCATCACATCATAAGGAAGTTTGTACCAGTCGGCGGTCATGCCGTCGCGGCTTTCGACCGCGCGAACAGCGACGACGTTTTCGTAGGTGCGGTCATCGCCCATTACGCCGACGGACTGGATCGGCAGCAGCACGGCGAAGTACTGCCAGACGTCGAGGTGGTTGTCCATTTTCATGATTTCTTCGCGCACGCGCAGGTCGGCCTGCTGGAGCACGTCGATGCGCTCGGGCGTGATGTCGCCGATGATGCGCACGGCGAGGCCGGGGCCGGGGAAGGGCTGGCGGTCGACGACATAGCTCGGCAGGCCGAGCTCGCGCCCGACGGCACGAACTTCATCCTTAAAGAGTTCACGTAGCGGTTCGATGAGGTCGAACTGCAGGTCGTCGGGCAGCCCGCCCACATTGTGGTGGCTCTTGATGGTGGCCGACGGGCCGCCGATCGGGGAAACCGATTCGATGACGTCGGGATAGAGCGTTCCCTGTCCGAGATATTTGACTTTGTCGCTGAGCGTGCGCGCTTTTTCAGCAAACACGTCAATAAAGGTGGTTCCGATGATTTTGCGCTTTTGCTCGGGATCGGAGACGCCTTCGAGTTTGCTGAGGAACAGGTCGCCGGCGCGGGCGACGTGCAGGTCGATGCCGAAAGCATCACCGAAGAGTTTTTCGATTTCTTCGGTTTCGCGGTAGCGCATGAGGCCGTTGTCGACGTAGACGCAGTGCAGCTGGTCGCCGATGGCTTTGTGGAGCAGGGCCGCCACGACGGAGGAGTCAACGCCGCCGGAGAGGCCGAGCAGGACGTGGTCGTCGCCGACTTTTTCGCGGATGGCGGCCACGTTGGCTTCAATAAATTTGCTCATTTCCCAGTCGCCGGCGCATTTGCAGATACGGAAGGCGAAGTTCCAGAGCATTTCTTTGCCCTGCGGGGTATGGACGACTTCGGGGTGGAACTGCACGCCGAAGATATTTTTTTCGGGGTGCTGCATCGCAGCAAAGGGACAGTTGTCGGACTCGGCGACAACTTCGAATCCGGCGGGCATTTGTTCAACTTTGTCGCCGTGGCTCATCCAGACCTGCAGATCGGGTTCCAACCCTTGGAAAAGGGGAGAGTCGCCGGTGATTTTCATCATGGCTTTGCCGTATTCACGTTTCTGGCCGGGATGAACGGAACCGTCGAGCGTGTGGGCGGTGAGCTGCATGCCGTAGCAGATTCCGAGGACCGGAATGCCGAGCTCAAAAATGGCCGGGTCGCATTTCGGCGAGTCTGCATCCGGAACGCTGCACGGTCCGCCGGAAAGGATAATACCTTTCGGTGCGCGGGTCTTGAGCTCTTCCGCCGGCGTATCAAAGCGGATAATCTCGCAGTAAACTTTTTGTTCGCGGATCCGGCGGGCGATCAGCTGAGTGACTTGTGAGCCGTAATCCAGGATGGCAATCCATTCAGTATGTTTCATGAGCGTTTTTCCTTTTCCATCAGCTCCATGAATTCTTCAAAGAGGTAGAAGGGGTCGTGCGGGCCGGGGCAGGCCTCGGGGTGATACTGCACGCAGAAGAGCGGCAGAGTTTTATGCCGCAGTCCGGCAACAGTATTATCGTTCAGATTGATGTGGCTGATTTCCGCGACTTCGGGATTGATGGAGTCGGCGTCGATGCAGAACCCGTGGTTGTGCGAAGCAATTTCGACCTTTTTGCTGCGGGTGTCCTGAATCGGCTGGTTTCCGCCGCGGTGGCCGAATTTCAGCTTATAGGTTGTTCCGCCGAGTGCGAGACCGAGCATCTGGTGACCGAAGCAGATTCCAAAGGTTGGAAGGCGCGCTTCAACCAGTTCCATCACGGTTTTGACAATCTGCGGTACGCCGGCCGGGTCGCCCGGGCCGTTGGAGACAAAGAGGCCGTCCGGTTTGCAGGCGAGGATTGCTGCGGAGGAGGCTCCGTTCGGAAAAACGCGGCATTCGCAGCCGAGCTCATCAAAAATACGCAGTTGGTTGAGTTTAATGCCGCAGTCGATGACGGCCACGCGGAACTTGGCGTCCGGTTTGCCGCCTTCCGGATAGGTGTAGGGCTCGGTGATGCTGACCTCTGTAGAGAGGTCACGACCAACGAGGCCTTCAGAGGCTTTGGCTTTGGCGACCAGACTGTCCTTGTCGGGATCTTCAGTGGAGATGATGCACTTCATGGCTCCCTTGTCGCGGATGTGCAGGGTGATGGCGCGGGTGTCGACCTGATCGACTCCCACGATGCCGGCCTGTTCGAGGTATTCCGGAAGCGGCATGGTGGAGCGCCAGTTGCTGGCGATGCGGCTGCATTCGCCGATGACAAGCCCCTTGGCGAATACGGCGCGTGATTCCGCATCTTCCGGGTTCACCCCGTAGTTGCCGATCAGGGGATAGGTCATGGTGACGATCTGACCATTATAGGAAGGATCGGTGAGAATCTCCTGATAGCCGGTCATCGAGGTGTTGAACACCAGCTCGCCATAGAATTCACCGCTTCCGGCAAACGCCCGGCCTTCAAAACAGGTGCCGTCTTCAAGTGCGATAATCGCTTTTTTCATGTTAACCGTGTCCAAATAATTGTTCTGATTTCCGCCAAAATTCCGCACATCATCACAATCCGAAGGGAGGCTTGCAACCCTTTTCGCCCCCCGACTTGGTGATATTTTTACAGAGCTTGACGGGAAGGGGGCGGATGCATACACTGTGCCCCTGTTTTTGAGAAAAGTGCACTCGGAACCGGAGTTCCGAATGCGGTTATCAGTTAAAGGTTATTGGTTTGCGACGAGAATGAACTTCCGTGTGTTGTCGCAGAGCCGGTTAGCTGATAACCAAATAACCGATAACCGGGGTTCAGTCCCCAGCGAGGAGTATTTTTAATGAGTGATGTTGAAGCTGCCAAATCCGCGGGCAAAAAAGTGCGCGAAGTCCTGTTTTTCGAGCTGGAAACGTTGGCGATAACCGGTCGCAAAGCTATGTTTGAGACTCTTCAAAAGGTCATGAAGTCCAAAGATATGGATGTGACCAAGGCTCTGTTTGCCAAGTGCGGGCTGACGGCTCGTCCGGCAGCCGCGATTCAGGCGATGATTGACAACTCCGGTCGCAACCTGACGACTGGTGATCAGCTTGCCGAACAGGCGGAGTCTGAAATGAAGAAGTTTTTTGAGAGTGACCTCGAATTAAACCCGGCTCTTCCTCCGCTGATCAAAGCAGCTCAGGAAAAGAACATCGAAGTGGTTGCGCTTTCTCCGTGGGGAGAGGAATTGGCCGGTACGTTGATGAAGAAGCTGGGCCTGGACGAACTGGGAGTCGATTTGGTTGCTCAGGATTGTCAGGAAGCGGTTTTTCCGCGTGCGGACCACTGGTTGCGTTTCCTTAAACAGCGTGAGCAGGATACAATTCCGGTGATTGCGCTGGTGACTTCTGCCGGAGCCTGCCGCGGAGCCATGACTGCCGGAGCCACCTGTGTGGCGATTCCGGATGAGTACACCTCCTTCGAAGATTTCTCCGGAGCCAAAATTATTATGGATTCGCTGGACGAAATGACTCCGGCAGAAATCCTGGATATGGTCTGCCGGCACTGAGTTGTCGTTTCGGCAGGATACTGATTGAGAAAGCTGAGCGGATTTCCGCTCAGCTTTTTTTATTGGTTTATTTGAGGATACATTGTGGCGTCTTTGTAAATGTGAGTTGAATGATGGTGTTTTTGTTTGCGCAGGCTTCAGGTTTCGTTTTATGGTGCGAACCACTTAACCCAAATAGTGAAGATTTTTTGATAAGAAAAAGATAAGAGGGATCAGTCATGCGTAAACAAATTGCAGTATCAGGTTGGGCGGTTTTGGTTGGAGCAGGGCTTGTTGGCGCCGATCAGCTCATAAATGATGATCTGGTTGTCGGGTCGTCGCTTGCGATCGGAACGGATGCGGTGAACGGTGAAAACTTTGGGTTTGATACCGTCCGACTGAAGGAAAACAACCTGCGCATTCACTTCCAGGACACCAGTACCTCAGGTTCGTTTCCTACGCGGGACTGGCGGATTATCATTAATGATTCGGGAAATGGGGGTGCCAATTACTTTGCGATTGAGGATTCAGATGCCGGTCGGCAGGTTTTTCGTGTAGAAGCCAACGCTCCGTCGAGCTCTCTCTACGTGGAAGACTCCGGGCAGATAGGTTTGGGGACGGATAATCCGGCTGAAGACCTGCACATTGCTGCTGGAGATACCCCGACGATCCGGCTGGATCAGGACGGGAGCGCCGGTTGGTCCAGATATCTTTGGGATGTTGCGGGTAATGAAGCCAACTTTTTTATTCGGGATGTTACAGGGGGCGGTGCTCTTCCGTTCCGGGTTTTTCCGGGGGGGACGGAGAATAATCTGGTGTTGAGAGACGGGAAGGTTGGTGTTGGCCTGTTATCTCCGAATGCCATGCTCCACGTAGAGGCTACAAATAACGCGGTCGGTTTGATTATCGGCCCCTCCGGAACGATCGCCTCGAATACACTGCATGTAGCAGGGTCTGCCTATATCGGCGGCACACTGACGATCGCCAGCAGCCGGGCGCTAAAGGAAAATATTGACCCCATTTCCACCGACGAGGCCATGGCCGCATTTGCGCAGCTCGAGCCGGTTTATTACAACTACATTGGTGATGATGAAACCCAGCTAGGGTTTATTGCGGAGGATGTTCCCGAAATTGTGGCAAGCAACGGGCGCAATGGGCTGTCGCCCATGGATTTTTCCGCACTGTTGACCCGGGTGGTTCAGGAGCAGGGGCGCCGGGAGGCTGAACTGACCGCACAGGTCGAGGCACAAAGCGCTCTCATTGAATCGCTGTCGACACGTCTGGAACTGCTTGAACAGCAGAACCGTGGGGAGTAAACGCCATGAAAATTCGGGTACTGTCCATATTAAGTTTGCTGGCCGTAGTGACGTTTCCGGGCCGGGCTTCCGACCTGGTGATTCAGTCCGGAGGTGCTCTGGTCTGTCAGGATGATTTGATGGTCGAGTCCGGGAAGATCACCGTAACAGACGGCGCCGTGATGGTGATCGATAACGCATCGGTTTCCTGTCAGGATTTTCAGTTGGACTCGATGTCCAGTTTGGCTGCAACCGGTACGCTGAGTGTAAGCCGGTATTGGATTAACAAAAGTGATTTTGTGAAGCCATCTTCTCTGTCGATCCCAAAAGAAATTTCCTCGATCTCCGATGTCAACTTGGCGACCGGGTTTGGTGATACAGACGGCGACGGAATTACGGACCGCGGGGAGGGCAGCTTCGATGCCAATACAAATGGCGTGGCTGACTTTTTGGATCCAAGCCAAGCGGAGCCAATGGCTCACATTCCGGTAGAGTGGCTGGCGTCTAAGGGACTGCCGAGCGACCACTCCGAGGATTATGGCGATTCGGATGGCGACGGGGCATCCAACTGGAATGAGTATCATGCAATGACGGATCCCCTGGACTCGAACTCCCTGTTGAAAATCACGGAGTACATCCGCAATCATCCAGCCACCGGTGAGGTATATCTCACGTGGAGCAGCGTCAATGGCCGGACCTATGAACTCCAGTATTCAACCAATCTGCTGGAAGTCGGAGCAGGGTTTGCCACAACCGAATCCGGATTGGATGGCGCCGCTGTTTCTACGTCGGTTTCTGTTGAAGAACCACTCGATCCACATGGTTTTTATCGCATTAAGGTTAATCCGTAATCCCGGGCGAGGTTTTCATGAAATATTCTTCTCTATTATCCACTCTATGCGCCTGCCTGTTCGGGGCAATTTCCAGCGCGAACGCTCAGGCAGCTTTTTCCAAAGTATTTTCGCCTGATACCATCGGGCCTGATAATCACAGCACATTGACCTTTACAATCGGTAATGGGTCGTCGGTTCCGGCAAGGGAGCTGGCATTTACAGACATTCTTCCTCCCGGGGTCATCATTGCCAGTCCGGCCAACGCTTTGATTGATGGCGGCGAGGGAACGCTGAGTGCTCCGGACGGAGGAAGTGCCATTGTTTTTTCGGATGGAAAAGTGTCTGCCTTCAGTTCCTGTACGATCTCCGTCAATGTGACCAGTTCGACCCCGGGAACCCATTCCAGTGTGTCCGGAGTGCTGACGTCGTCGCAGGGCAGTAGCGGAACGGCCTCGGATGACCTGACGGTTTCAACTTCCCGGCCGGGATTTTCTAAGAGCTTTTCGCCGGCATCAGTCGGTTATGGAGGAAGAATCACTTTAACCTATACGATCGATAATACATTGAATGCTTCGGTGGTTGGGACTGTTACGTTTTCAGATCATCTTCCGAACGGGATGGTGATTGCAGATCCGGCTAATGCCTGGACAGATTGTGTTAATACCACTTCTCCTAATACAACGATAACAGCAGTTCCAGGAACAGATATGATTTCATTGGCGGCTTTGGGTAATACATTTGCTGGGTTCGAAGTCCTGCCGGCCGGAGCCGTTCGCACGGTTACGGTGGATGTGGTTCCGGAATCGATCGGTTCCTTGGTTAGTTCCGGGCCGGAAATGCTGGCGGACTACTCGTCGGTTGGCTTGGCCGGAACCACACTGAATGTTGCTGAAGACCAGCTTATTCTCAAAGAATCCTTCCTGAATGATCCAGTGTCACCGGGAAGTACGAATGCTTCGCTTGAATTTACGATCATTAACCGCAGCCGGAGCGCCACGGCCACGCAGATTTCTTTTACGAATGATCTGAATGTAACACTGTCCGGTCTGATTGCTTCCGGTTCTATGTTGACCGATATTTGCGGGCCCGGCTCCACACTGGACGTGGGGTCGCAGATTGTGCTTAGCGGCGGAACGCTGGGCTCCGGGGAAACCCGCAGCTTCCGTGTGCCGTTGCAGGTTCCGGTTTCGGCGACTTCCAGAGCCTACACAAATGCGACGAGTCCGGTTACCGGATGGATGGACGGCGTGAAGGTCAGTGGTACAGCGGCAAGAGACTCCCTGTTTATTTCCTCCGCCCCGGTTTTCACCAAAGAATTTATTGATGATCCGACCACGGGTGGCGGGACTGTAACCTTGCGGTATACCCTCACGAATCAGGATCCTTCCGCCAGTGTGACCAATATTGCATTTACCGATGATATTGGTGGAAATATGATCAATCGCGAAGGTGCCATTCCCGGAATGGCCGCGAAATCGTTAGTGGCTGAGGATGGACTGAGCCCGGCCCCGCTCACCGACATTTGCGGTCCTGGGTCCATGCTGACCATTACAGACCCGAATGATAGCCTGCCGTCGCCGCCGTATCCCAACCTTCCTCCTGATCCGACCCTGCTGATGTTTTCCGGCGGCAGTCTGGCGCCTGCCGGGCAGCCGGGCGATTCCTGCAGTTTCGATGTGGTGCTGGATATTCCATCGGGACTTCCTTCCGGAGAATACATCAGCACAACGAGTGAGCTTACCGCTTCTCCTGAAAACGGCGCGGCAGCGTCTGATGCTCTTGTGGTGATATCGGCCCCGATGCTGACCAAGGAATTTATTGGTGATCCGGTGGCTCCGGGCGGCACTGTGACGCTGCAATACACGCTGTCTTATCCGGAAGAGGCGACCGCGCCTGCCACGGAGATCACCTTTACGGATGATCTGAACACGGCCCTGGCGGGACTCGCGGCAAACCTGCCCGTCATCCCGGATCCGCCTTGCGGTGCGGGATCTTCCTTATCCGGAAGCGCCGGCAATACGCTTCTGACTCTGAACAACGGAACATTGTCGCCGGGCGAAAGCCGCACCTTTCAAGTGACGCTGAACATTCCTGCCGGTGCATCTGCCGGAAGTTTTGTCAGCAGTACCAGTCTGGTAGCTGCCAATATTGCCGGGATGGCCACGACAGCTTCCACTGCCAGTGACGACCTCACGATTTCCTCGCTGATTTTTACAAAAGAGTTTCTGGATGATCCGCTGATTGCCGGGGAAACCGGGACCCTTCGGTACGTCATTCAGAATGTCCATCCCGCGGAAGATGCCGCGATTAACTCGTTCTCGGACGACCTGAGTTCTGCGCTGAGCGGGCTCGCGGTGGCCGGTGCGGTCACACAGGACAGCTGCGGCGGGACTCTCAGCGGGACGACCACCTTAACCTACATCGGTGGAAACGTGCCTCATGGGCAGACCGCCGTGATTGACGTGCCGGTCGCCGTGCCGGTTGGCGCGGGCGATGGTGCCTATCGCAGCGTATCCGGATTGCTGTCCGCGACGCAGGCCGGTGCTTCGGTCACTGCGGGCCCGGCGACGGATGTTTTAGAGGTGAACTCCTCGCGTCTTCTGCTCACTCTGAACATAAGAGACGATCTGGTGAAGCCCGGTGATGAAACCGTTTTTGAATTGACCCTCAAAAATCTGGACGCCTCCCGCACGGCATCCAATATTGGGTTTTCGGTCGATCTGGATCACGTCATATCGGGGATGACCTTCGGGCAAATCCTCTTCAACGAAATCCAGGGAGGCCTATCCGTAGGGGGGGCATCGCTGATGACTGTTTCCGGGGCATCTCTTGCCGCCGGCGCATCAGCGAACGTACGGCTTATTGCAACCGTTCCGGCGAATACGGCGAACGGAAACTATTCGTTCACCAGCAGCATCCTGACCGGTTCGATCGATGGGCTGGATGTACGCGGAAGTGCGGCCGGTGATACTTTGGAAGTGCTTCAGCTTCTGCCGTTCAGCCAGTCATTCGATGGCCCCACCGTTGCCGGAGGGTCGGCAACGCTGACGTTCAGCCTTTCAAATCCCTGGACCAATACGGTGTCAGCTCTGCGTTTTTCAGAAGATCTCGACAGCATCATGACAGGGCTGGTTGCGGTCACTCTTCCGGAGAGTCCTCTGGGAGAAGGATCTGTTATGTCCGGTACATCTTTCCTGACATTGACCGGCGGCGAGCTGTCGCCCGGCGAAAATGTCACTTTCGATGTCGAAGTCCAGGTGCCGGCCAATGCGGCTGCGGGCACCTATTTTGCTTCGACCAGTGATCTTACGGCGAATGGTTTGACTCGTTCGGATCCCGCGACCGCGAATCTGGTGATTGAACCGCCGCCGACCTTCTCTAAGACCTTTTCCCCCGACTCCGTGGCCTACGGGGAAACCAGCACGCTGACCTTCACGATCGATAATACGGCCAGTGTTCTGGATGCCATAGGACTTGATTTCACCGACAACCTCCCGGCCGGGCTGGTGGTTGCCTCTCCGGCCAATGCGTCCACCACACTGACCGGTGGAACCCTCACGGCTGTTCAGGGCTCCGGATCCATCAGCTACACCGGAGGCTCTGTGGCCGCCGGTACCAGTGGGATCGTTCAGGTGGATGTCACCGCGACTGCTGTCGGCAGCTTTATCAATACCAGCGGATCGCTTACCTCCTCATCCGGGAACAGCGGAACCGCGACGGACACACTCACCGTTGTGAAAGCTGATCAGACGATTAGTTTTCCAAGCCTTGGAACTCAGGCTGTGACCAATCAAATTGGTTTGGCTGCCACGGCGACATCGGGCCTGGGTGTGAACTTTGCGGTGATTTCGGGACCGGCATCGATCAGCAGCGGCACCAACCTCAGCTTTTCCTCGGCCGGAACGGTCAGTTTGCGGGCAAGCCAGAGCGGTGACGGAAACTGGAACGCTGCGGCCATCACGAATACATTTGATGTGCTTGGTGTGATTACGAATGTCGCACCGGATAGCGGAACGGTATTCGGAGGAACCGAAGTTGTCATTGACGGGCTGTGGCTTGGAAATGGAAGCGACATTACAAATGTAACCTTGTGCGGAATTTCGGCCGCGATTGTTTCGCAGTCCGTTCACAGCGTAACGGTTTCGTCCAGTGTGGCGCCGCCGGTTCAGACCAACGGCAATGTGGTGGTTGAGTCGGGGTTTGGATCGGTCGTGCTGACCAACGGTTACACCTATCGGCCGGTGCCGCTGCCGCCCACCGCCCGCTCTGCGGTCGACATTACGGACTCACAGTTTGTCGCCCGCTGGAAGAGCAACGACGAAACCGCAACGCACTATTTTGTGGATGTGGCAGAGTCGACCAATTTCACGGCCATGACAGGAATCTATACGAACTGGAATGCCGGCGGCAACACGGCCTGTCTGGTGACCGGCCTGGTGGATGGCGTGACCTACTGGTACCGCGTTCGCGCGGCCAATCTCTATGGGTCGAGTTTTGACTCCAACCTGATTGAAGTCCCGGTGAGCACCAATACTCCGTATGTGAAACAGGAAATCACCAACGGTCTGGTCAGTGCCGGCTCGGGCGATGAGCTGGAGCTGAGCGATCTGTTCCATGGAACGGACAAGAGCTATCAGATCATTTCCAACAGCAATCCGGCTCTGGTCTCGGCGGCGCTGGATGAAAATTCCGGCACGCTGACTTTTGTCTATACTGCGGGAATGTCGGGGACGGCTCTGATTACTATTCGCGAATGGACCGAGACCGACTATACAGGGTTCTATGTGGACAATACGATTCAGCTGGTGGTCACTGATGATCAACCGGCCTGGAGTGCGGGCGCGGTTACGTTTAATCTGGGTAACGGCCTGTTTGAGCAGGTGGTCAGCGTAACGAATACCTCAGGCAATACGGCGCAATCGGTGACGCTGACGGTCTCGAATATTACGGACGGGGCGACCCTTTACAATGCCACCGGAACCGATTCCGACGGCAACGCAGAAATCCACTGGGTCGGCACGCTTGCGGGAGGGGTTGCGATGGACTTCACTCTCCAGTACTACACGGCGGCGATGGGCGTGACTCCCACCGGAACGGTTTCGGTGTCGCTCAGCCTCGAACATCCGGATGTTGTACTCGATGAGGCCAACGAAATTACACTCATTGGAACCGTAGAGAGCGGTTCCACCTTTGTGATCGCATTTAATGCCGAAATCGGCGCCACCTATTATGTGCAATATGCGGAGACTCCGGCCGGTCCGTGGAAAACGGCGTATCCGCCGATTACTGCTCTGACCGAACAGGTTCAGTGGGTAGATTCCGGCCCGCCGGTGACCGAACCGGCAGGCAGCTCACGGGTTTATCGGGTTATCAAAGCCGACTAAGGGAGATTTGAGATGAAACAGGCAATCGCACTATTCGTTTTATGTTCCGCAGTGAGCGCCCGCGCCGAAGTCGGCGTGAGTGCCGGTGCTTCGTTTAACTTTAAAGCTGACTTTCGAAATGCCGCCCGGACGCAGGGCAGTCTCAGCAGTCCGGATACTGCCGGCAACCGCACGTATGACGACGGGTATGTCCGCTCCGATAATATCCCTGGATATCCTGACCAGACCCGGTACTACGGTTATGACACCGCCGATGGTGCGGATATCAGTGTTCCCGGTGAGCTTACGCTGCACAGCTCCCAGACGATTATCGATGCGCAGGAAGCGTCCGGAGAACAGTCCGAAGGCCAGCCTTCCATCGAAATTTACTGGAAGGAAAACCTCACCGATAACGACAGACTCAACATCGGTCTGCGTGCGGCATTTCGCTGGCAGCGCATCGAACTGGACAGCGCCTCGGTCAGCACCACAACCACCCGGACGGAGAACCATACCTATCTGTATTCTTCCGGTGCATTGCTCACGGGCAGTTATGACGGCTATCCGACACCAACTCCGGGATATCCCGTGATTGGCGACACCCCGACAACCGAAACGGTGTCCTATACCGTCGGAGAAAGTTTGGTGGTCTTCAGAGAAATTAAGGCCGATATCTTCGGTTTTGACCTGGGTCCGACTCTTTCTTTTGATCTGGCCGAAAAGCTGAGCTTCACTGCATCTGCCGGTGGAACGGTTGCCTGGATTCAGAGCGACTTTTCGTATGAGCAGGGAGCGTACAGCAGCGGGTCGGATTGGGACGAAGACTGGCTCTTCGGCGCATATGTCTCCGCTGACCTGCAGTATAAACTGGGCGAGCGCTGGGGGATTTTCGGCGGAGTTGCGTATGTGCGGCTTGAAGACTTCGAGCAGGAAGTCGACGGAATGGTCAGCGAGCTGCAGTCTGATGACAGCTATACATTGCGTTGCGGACTGTTCTTCGAGTAACGTACGCCGCATGGAAAAAACCCAAATTAAAAACCTGCTGGAAGTTGTACACCGCCTGAGGGCCCCGGATGGATGCCCGTGGGACCGGGAGCAGACCATCGAGTCGATGCGCAGCTGTCTGATTGAAGAAACCTATGAGGTTGTTGACGCCATGGACAGCGGCGATCGCACGGCGCTGTGCGAAGAACTGGGCGACCTGCTTCTGCAGGTGGTGTTTCAGGCGCAGATTGCCGACGAAGAAGGCGCTTTTAATTTTGACGATGTTGCCAAAGGCATTGCCGACAAACTCGTGCGCCGTCATCCCCACGTGTTTGGTGATGTTCAGGCCGATACGTCGGATCAGGTGCTTAAGAACTGGGAAAAAATCAAAAAAACGGAAAAGGGCGGCGAGAAGCCGCGCTCGCTGGTCGACGGGATTCCCAGGCACCTGCCGGCACTTTCCAAAGCACACCTGGTGCAGAAGCGTGTCGCCAAGGTCGGCTTCGAGTGGGATGAAATCAGCGGCGTCGTTGATAAGCTTGAGGAAGAGCTGGCAGAAGTCAAAGAAGCGATGGCCCAGAAAGATGCCGGGGCCATCCGCGAAGAGCTGGGCGACCTGCTGTTTTCAACCGTCAACCTTAACCGCTATCTGGGCCATGAGTCCGAAGAGCTTTTGAACGAAAATATTACCAAGTTTATGCGGCGTTTCCAAGGTTTGGAAAACCGTCTTCATGCGGAGGAACGCGAACTGGAAGATTGTTCCATCGATGAGCTGGAGGCTGTTTGGCAGGCGGTTAAGCGCGATGAAAAGGCCTCCTAGGAGAGGTTTCATGATTGCCCGGCACAATCGGAAGGAGTAGATTGGGGCCGATTTGAAATTAAGTAGAAAGGTATATTTTTATGGCGCGTGCATATAACTTCAGTGCTGGACCGGCAATCCTGCCGGAGGAAGTCCTCAAACAGGCTCAGGCGGAGCTGCTCGATTTTAATGGAACCGGCATGTCTATTATGGAGATGAGTCATCGCGGAAAGGACTACTCCGCTGTGCATCAGGAAGCCAAAGACAACCTCAAAAAGCTGCTGAATATTCCGGATAATTACAGCGTGCTGTTTATGACTGGTGGTGCGAGCACTCAGTTCTCGCTGATTCCGATGAATCTGCTGGGCGAAGGTCAGACCGCTGATTACATCACTGCCGGCGCATGGAGCTCCAAGGCGATCAAGGCGGCTAAAAAGCTCGGTATAAGCGTGAACGAACTCGCCAATACGGCTAAAGATGTTCCGACCCGCGTTCCGGGTAACGATCTTGAGTTTACTCCCGGTGCGGCGTACGTGCATATCTGCTCCAACGAAACGATTAGCGGTGCTCAGGTGAAAGAGTTCCCGAAAACGGACGCGCCGCTGATCGCTGATATGTCCTCCGACATTCTGTCTCGTCCGCTTGATGTTTCTCAGTTCGGTATGATCTACGCCGGCGCCCAGAAAAACCTGGCTCCTGCCGGTGTTACACTGGTGATCATTCGCAACGATCTCGCTGAAAAATCTCCTGACACGCTGCCGGAACTTTTCCAGTACAAACATTTCATGGAAAATGATTCGCTCTCCAACACGATCCCGACCTTCCCGGTTTACATGATCATGCTGGTGACCCGCTGGCTGCTCGAAAAGGGCGGGCTCGAAGGTGTGCAGAAGATGAACGAAGAAAAAGCGGCCAAGCTTTACGCAGCGATTGATGCATCGGACTTCTATAACGGAACAGCGGTTCCGGAATTCCGTTCCCCGATGAACGTAACCTTCCGCCTGCCGACCGAAGACCTCGAAGCTCAGTTCGTTAAAGAAGCTGCGGCCAAGGGAATGACCAGCCTTAAAGGACACCGTTCTGTCGGTGGTATTCGTGCATCCATTTATAACGCATTCCCGGCAGCAGGCGTTGATGCGCTGATTGAATTCATGAAGGAATTCGAAGCGGCCAACGCATAATCTGTTGAATGCCGGCAGTTCCGGGGAGGATCTGATGAGTACGAAAATCTACTGGTTTTCCGGCTCGGGGAACTCTCTGGCAACCGCTCGGATGCTGGCTGAAAAACTGCCGGACGCTGAACTGATTCCGATTGCTCAGGCCGTTCATCGTCCGCCGGAAGCGGCGGACCTGATCGGCCTTGTTTTTCCTGTGTATGCGTTCGGCCCGCCTGCGTTGGTCGAAACGTTTATTAACAAACTGCAGGTGAAACCGGATAGTTACGTTTTTTCGGTCAGCACTTGCGCTGTAACTGCCGGGAGTACGCTGCATTTTATCCGCAGGGCATTGCGCAAAAGGGGGATCAGACTCAACGCTGCATGGACTGTCCGGCAGCCTGAAAACTATCCGCCCCTTGGTGGGACGCCCGGGTTGAAATCACAGGAGCGTACTCATGCAAAAGCGGATGAAAAGATCGCTCTTATTGCGCAGGCATTGCTGTCGCGAACCGCTGTGATTGAAAAGAGCGGGCTTTTCTGGCGGCTGGCCGGCCTGCTGATTTATCCGTCTTTCCGTTTTTTCGAGAAACACGGAGCAGATCGCCCTTTCAGAGCCGACCAAAGCTGCAACAGTTGCGGTATTTGTGAGAAACTCTGCCCCGTCCAGAATATTGAAATCCGTAATGGTCAGCCGATTTGGCTTGGACACTGTGAGCAGTGTTTTGCCTGTTTTCATTGGTGTCCTCAGAATGCCGTTCAGTACGGCTGGTCATCATGGATCAGGCGCTATCACCATCCCCGTACATCGTTATCCGATTTTCTGCAACAGCATCAGGATGTTGAACAGCAGGCTATTTTCTGCCGTGGAACAGAAGCCAGATTCTGAAACGGATTTTCTGCCAGAGTGACGGTTGTTTGGGACTTTTCGGGCGGGACTTTCCCGACTTCATGTAATCTCTGTCGTAGATACCCATTACAAATCCGATGTTATGGCGGAGGAGGAGGGTTCTTTTTCTTCGCCTGTTTTTATTGGTTAAAGTGATTGTTCAGACGTTTTGGTTGCTGATTTTGATGCGCTCTTTTGTGGGCTGGTGGGGGAGTAGTAGTTGGCGGGCGCATTTCACTAACTGGGTTTCACAGGCCGAATACCCTGCGCAGTTTTCTTTGGCTTCATTGCTGTTTGCTTTTATTTTATATGCTCTGTCCATTAGTTCTGAAACCAACTCAAAGATTTTTTGCTGATCATCATCATCATTTAGAAGCATGTGTATTTTTTGTTGTTTTGAAACCAGCCTATGCGTTAAGTCCACAATTTCTTGATCCCGGTCTTGAATATAAAATTCGCTTTGCCTAAAGCAGTATCCTCGAAGGCTCTCGGTCAAACCCATAAACTCTGCAATTTCATTGCGGAGGTCACAGGCCCATTTTTCAGCCAATGCTCCTTTGAAATGTTTATGTTGAATTAGACCGGAAATTACGGAAGCAATAACAGCCCCAGCAATGCCGCTAAAAAGTGCAGTTGTGATGATCGGGTTCATGATTCTCTGTTGTTTGTACGAGATCCCCGCTGCTCATTACCATACCGCCTTACAGGCTGAGAGGGAGGTTTCCCCTCATCGACACTTTTCGCCAAATCTTCTAAAGCAGTCTCGCTTTTTATTGCCGCATCATTAGTGAGGTCAATCCATCTTTTCTTTTTCTGATCCCATGCTCGAAAATTCCACACTTTAAGGGTCACTTCCAAAGGTCGCTCATCAAATTCATTTTCGGTAAGCCACTCAATTTGTTCGTTCAGCTGGTAATACAAGGCAACCCAATAGTTTGTATCGGAAATCTTATCAGCAGGTGTTCCCAGTTGGTCTATAAGGAACCATTCAACAAATGGAGAAGATTCTTCGTATGGGTCATCGTCCTCAAATGAAACGTGGATGCTATACCCTACACGTACCTTAATTCGGACAAATGCTTTGTCGCTTTTAAACTCAGGAGGCCATGCAACTTTTCCGTTTTTCTGCCATTCCTCAATAAATTTTTCTACCAGCAACGCGGTAAGTTGGCCTGCAGAGGTTCCGAATTTCTTAGAAACGACGTTCAGATTATCCTTCACTCCTTTTGATAATCTGAAAGTGAAACTTTCAGTTTTTTCGCTATCTCGTGTCATATTTTGCTTCAGTTGAATTGCTGTTTTTAAAGGAAGATAGCTCTTCCTCGTGCCCCATAAAGGAAAAGTACAGGATTTTTTCTTGATGCAATGTAAGCGGATGTCTTATATTGCACGCACATGAACGAGGGAGACTGTTATGGCACGTAAAAAAGAGATCTACACAACGGCAGAGGTTGCTAAGCGATTCAGAGTTAGCGAGGCAACCGTTCGGCGTTTGGTCGGCAGCAAAAAACTGCGTCCGATCAAGGGCTTTAATCATCCGTATCGTTTTTCTTGTCGGGAGATAGATCGTTTCCTTAATGGCCGCCGTGCCGCATGACGGAGTTCAATATGAAGCAGGCGAAAAGAATTATGACAACCAGTGAGGCGGCGGAGTACTTGACCATTCCGGTTAAGCAGTTCCGCCGTCTTTATGATGAAGGGCATATCCACCGTCTGCGCGGGTGCCGTAATCCGATGCAGTTTTCTAAGATCGAACTGGACCGCTATCTTTCAGAAGGGGTAGTGGCATGATTGTTCATTTAACCAGTGATGAAGTTAGTGTGTTGTTTGATCTGCTGTACTGGCGCGAGTTTCCGGGCGCAGACCGGGAGCAGCTTTTGGAGTCCGTTAAAAACAAAGTGGATAAGGCCCGGGAGCGGCATCCGGATAGTGTTGAAGATATCTGCGGGAAAATTCGTAACCTTCTTTTGGAGGAATTATGATTTTTGCTGAAGACAGATCTTTGTTCAAAAAGCGCTCTGTGTCTGCCGGGGCTCATCACACTGGCCGGACCGGTTTAGGTTCTCTTTTCCGTAAATACTTTTCGCCGGGGAAAACAGCGATTCCGCCAAAGACCGGCAGCAAAGATCCGGAGTCCGATAAAAATAATTTTCGGACAACCGGTATGTGTGCGGAATGTGTTTCATATTTTCGGCCGCATGGTCGGGATATCTACCGATGCAAAAAGCAGTCATTCAAAGGGGACGCTCATGTGTTCTCGGCTCTTCGTAGAACCTGTGACTGTTTCAAGCCCAAGGAGGGCTTCAAATGATTTTTGCCGGGGTCAGCGTTAAACATTCGTGTCGGGAGGGTAAGGCTCTGCGGGGACGCAACCTGAGCGCCCGGCACGGCGGTGAGGATGGCGCGGCCCCGGCTCCTATTTCCTGTTGGTTGGGAAATCTATCCATACGCTCGGGTGCTCCCCACCTTCATACATCCTTTCCGCGCAATGCGAAAAATCCTGTCCGCCGCCTAGGCGGACACTTTCCCGTCCCTTGCGCATCCGCCCCCGGCGGGTGCGATCCCTTTTCATCGTCCCTTTCCCTTGAACTGCGAAACTACCCAGAAAGGCAGGGGCACACGTGACTTTTAGTTTGATGAATGCAAAGGATGTGCCGGACCGGGCGGAAAAAAGCCCGGCGCACATTGTTTTTGCTGCACGAGAAAAAGGCAGAGAAGTCCAACAGCAGAGAGACAGGGAGTTTGAGCAAATCCTGTACACGATTTATTCCGAGGCGTTGCGCATAGCAACTACACGTCCGGTATCCATCATTGAGGCGCAGATCGGCCAGCAGATTGATTTAATCGAATGGCCGTCGATTGTCTGGAAAGATGATTTTGCGGCGTTGTCCTATTCTCAGAATTCGCGAGTGAACTTGTTTGTCCATCGGCATGCTTGGCGTGTCTATCAGCGGACAAACTGTGGTGCAGCATCCTTCAATACGGTGCAGCGTCTTACACAGCATTTTTCAGCCGTTTTGGGGGTACAAAATGGCTAAATCGACTACTACTTTGACCCCCACAGTAAAACGCGAAATTTCTTCGGAAAATCGCAAATTTTCGGCCTCTGGGGGCCTATTAACTAACAGGCCCCCTCAGAGTAGTAACACTACTCCTACGGGTGCCTTAAAAAACAGACCTGTTTTTGCAGGCATCGACTGGCTCACTATGAGTCTGTATGTGAGTTGGAATTCATTTGTGAAACTCTCCGATGAACTGAATCACTGGCAGGCAAAAGCAAAAGAGAATCGGGATAGTGTACGATTTAAATATAACGATCTGGAAATCGAAATATTTCCTACCGGAGCACCGATGGGAAAAAAAGGGCAGGGATTTTTCAGTTGGCGTTTCACGGTCGATGATGTGGAATTTTTAATGGTAAATTCTCCGACCTATCACACCTCCCCAAACGTCATGATGACCTGTCGCGGAGATTACTGTCTCATTAAGGGCGCACTTACCGGATACACCTTGGCAAGAGAGGTGATTGATAGGCTTGGAGGGTCTCTCGACCGGGAGCAAATCAGCCGGGTAGATCTTTGTCTCGACCTGCCGAGCTGGCAATTCAACTATTTCAACCGGGCATATAAAAATGATCGGTATATTACACGGGCAAAGTTTCACCATCCGGAAATGACCACGCTGTATTTTGGTAAGTCTCCTTTGCGTTTGCGCATTTACGATAAGCTTAAAGAGGCAAAGGTGACTTACAATCCTACAACTTATGCGGCGTTGGTTCACGCGCGATGGAACGGGAGAGAACCCTCTGCGGCGCTTCGAGTAGAATTTCAGCTGGGTGGGAAGCGGTTGAAAAAATATGGGGTTAAGACGCTGGCTTCGTTTATGAGTCGTCGGGCTCAGATCGTTGAAATCCTCATGACCGAATGGACTCGCTTTGCGGCGCAGACAGTGAACCGGGAAAAAAAGAACCAGTCACATTTAAAAGAGGATGGCCGGTGGGTTTTGATCCGCAAAAAATTCATTGAAGCTTTAGGTGGGCTTCGGGATGAACAGATTTTTGAGATCCCGAAAGAGGACATAAATATTGATCAGCTGGATAAGCAGGGGATTGGTGTTTTGTTGACTGCAGCTGAACACAAAGGTGTTCCGATTCAGGATGAAGAAACAGCTATTGAGTTTATGCAAAGCGAGGTTGCCCGGCTGGCTCCGCAATCAATTAAAAAACGGGTTGAGAAGCAGACTCCCCAAATCAGAGACCTTCTCGCATGAAAATTACCTGTCAAATTGAAATTACCGACTTGGCGCGTCTTGAGCCATGTATGCGCCGCGTTGGGCTTGAGATGAAATCAGACCGGCAGGTGCGAGAGTTTTTTGCTGCCGTTACAATGAGCGGTCTCGGCATTTTACAAAATGGTGGTCCGTTCCCGTGCGATGAATTTTCCGGCCTTGTTAAATCGTTCCTCACCAACCAACAGAAAGGAATAGGACAATGACCCAACCAACAAAAAAAGACACAGTCGTCTGGATCAGTGACGGCGTTCTCACAATGAGTGGAGATATCACAGAACACCGCGAAGGCATGTTGACGGTGGCCGAACACCATCTCCTTGGTTTTGGCAGCTGTATGAGTGCGTTCGAGTGCGAGGGTTTTCTTCAGAATGAAGCTGAACTGAAGCGGAAATTTCAGGACTTCTACGACGCCTTTATGGTGGAGTTCGATTACTATGCGGAATCGCTGGGAACTGGCCTGCATGGTTGCCCTGATTATCGCATTTCACCCAAACCGGACGCGCTGAAATACAGTGAGGATGAAGAGGTAAAAGCTCACCTCAAACGGAACGAAGCAAAAGAGGAGGTGGCAGCATGAAAAAGGTTCCGGATAGTGTAGATCTGAAAAGCAAAAACATTCCTAAGCGGGATCCAAATGTTGGAATCTTTGATGGCCGCTATGCCTTCAGTGATGATCCCGCGGAGCGTCGGGAAGGGTTGCTGATGCAGGCAGAGCATACGTTGGTATCGGTTGCTGATGCCGTGGGCACTCTTGAAGATGAGGGCTGTCTCACCCATGGGGCAGTGATCAAACAGAGAATGCAGGAGCTCTACGATCTGATTATGGATGAGTTTAATACTTATGTGCGGCCGACAGACGGCGAGGGGCGGTTTGTGCTGGCTCCCAAGCCTATAGATTGCCGCTATACACCGCCGGGGAGTGATGCCCCGGAAGGTGATCCGGAAAGCGAGTCTGAAAAACGAGAGGCTGCATGACGTCACCTGATGCAAACTACGGCCCCGCTGATTAATGAGGAACGAATCAGCGGGGCTTTTCTTTTTGTTATGTGACTGTTGTACGGGAACAACAGTCTGTTCAATGGTCATAATAAATGTCTTGAACATCTTTTGCCCCTTGTTGATCTGTTAAACGACAACGACAACGACAACGACAACGACAACGACAACGACAACGACAACGACAACGACAACGACAACGACAACGACAACGACAACGACAACGACAACGAATCAGTTGAACACCTCTTGTTGGGTTGTTGAACGGCAATAACAAGCCTTCAACAGTCGGCAAATCCGTTGAGTATCCCTGAGTAATTGTATTTAAGCGCTCCTTGTTGGACAATTGTACAGGAGCAACAGTCTGTTCAATGGTCGCCATATCCCTTGAGCATCTCTTATTGGATTGTTGGGCAGCAACAACAGGCCTTCAACGATTGCAGTGAATCCGCTGTATCCCTTAATGAGCACTCCTTGTTAGGTTGTTGAACAGCAACAACAGTTTCTTCAACGATCATAATAGATCTCTTCAACAGTCAATAACCGGAATGAATCTTGGAATCAGATGGAATCAACGGTGGAAGCGGATGTGGAATCATTTTGATGCAGTCATGATCCTGTTGAATCACTGAATCGAAACTGGTTCCGGTTGCGTCATGAGTCAATGATGCATGGAATCATTTGTGGAAGCGGCGTGTTCCCGGTGGAAACAGCGGCGGAATCATGGAATGACTCATGGAACTGTACGTGGAATGAATCACTGGAATGGTGGGAAATTCTGGTTTTTCGGAATTTCCCGAACTTTCTGGGCGGGGGGCGGAAAAATTTGCCATTTAATGGAAATTCCAGTGTTTAATGGTGGGAAGAATCGGGGTTTCTTCTGGGGCTGTGGGTGTTGGATACGGAAAATGCCTTATGGCATGGAATTTCCGGTCATTCCGCTTTTTCAGTTATTTCCAGAATCTGGAATCAAAGTGGAAAAGGGCTGGAATGTAGCTGCAGCGCAGATGGAACCTACTGCGCCTCCGGGCATGTAGACGGAAATTTCTACCGCGGCCGCATTTGCGGATTTTTCCTACAGGCGTGGCTTTTTCCGGCTGCGCGGGATCTGTTCCACTGGTTTTTCATTCCGGATAGCTGGCGGAATACCTGGCTCAACTGGTTTTCGCGATCGACGGGCTGGCCGTTGCCTCAGGGCAACTGGTGATCAGCGCCGGCTGACTGGCTGTAATGCCGGCCAAGCTGGCTTTTTCTCCCGGGCGGCAGGTTCTTTGTATGGAAAAAGCCGGACTCATCAAAATTTCCCGTGAATTTTTCCAATCCTCATAAGTTCTGAGTTCAGCTCCCAAGGTTCGAGTGATCCGGATGCGTATATAGGGGTGACACGCGATTTAGTTGACACCCCGGCATATACGAGAGGCATCAAAATGCATTCAGACAAATTGAACCGGTTCGGTCCCGATGGAAAATGCGATTTATTGGAAAATTTCTTCATGGAACCACCGGAACCGTAGTCAGACAGCAGCTGTTAGTTTTTGGGGAAATTCCGGCGTGAAAAACAAAAAAGCTGATCCGGAAATTTATTCCAATGGATCAAACGGTAACCATACGGAAGCTGTCATGTCCTGCAAAAATCCTCACATGAAAAAGAAAATGACCGTTGGAAAACAAAAAATTCAATCGGAAATTAATGCACACACTGCAAACGGCACCCGGATCTCGGTAGCTGATTTTTGCGAAGATTGTTGCATGAAAAAGAGCCGAGAAGTCGAGATTAAGAAGTTGAGGCCGGGCATTTTGGATCCAAAGCGGGAATTTCCCGTTCAATCTTGTGCTGGGGAGCGCCGGAATCCGGAATGGCTTGGGAATATTCTTAAGAGAGAATTTCCGGATCTTTTTGAAGAAAGGGAGGGTGGCGAAGGGTAGGGGTGTGGACTTTTGTGGTGTTTTTTGCGTTTGAGAGAAGGAGCTCTTTTATCCATTTCAACCGGCCCTTCCTCGGCAGATTATCGCTGCTTTTCCTCTTCTAAAAGAAAAATCGCACTTTTTGGGCGGAAATTTCATCTAGGCGGCAAATTTACAGAGAGGAAGATCCCGGTGCGTATATAGCGTGATCCGGTTGATAACCCTGCATGTGCAGAAGCCGTTTAGGAAAACCGAACCGGTTCGGGTGTTTTGGCCTGTCTCGAAAAAATTAGGGTGCTTGCGTTGCGTATATAGTCCGAGCAACGGGTAGGAGGTCTCAAAATGAATTTGGAAAAATTGATTAGGGTAAAAGAGGAAATTTCATCGTATGGATCGTACTGTAGTCAGACGGCGATCTCTGATGTCGGCGAAAATTCCAGCATGAAAAATCAAAAAGCTGATTCAGATATTTGTTCCGACCGATCCGACGGTAGCCGGACAGAGAAATTTTGTTTTTGTGAAGATGCTGGCATGGAAACAAATCCGGAACCAAAAAAACAAAGCTCGGAATTGGAAATTTTCAGTCCTTGGGATACCCCTGATGATCCCCAGTTGTTGGGGAATATTGTGAAAGATGTTCTTTTGGATGTATTGAAAAATTCCGACCCGCAATAGTGAGTGAGGGTAGATGAAGCTTGCATTCCAGCATCAGTGTCTTATTTTAGTAAGTAGCGGTTTGTTGAAATAAAGAATTCTGTAATTCAGAGATTAAAATAAGCGGTATGAAAAGAGATCTACAGGGAAGATATGTCACTATTTCGACGGTTGGGGAAAAGGCGGAGGCCTTTGTTCCTGCACCGTTGCCGCCTGTGCCGCCGGTGGATTGGTCTGCGGATCTGCGGGAAAAGTTTGATCAGGCATTGTTGGCTTTAGGTCGTTTGGACAGTGTATCTCTGTTGTTACCGGATACCTCTCTTTTCCTGTATGCATATGTTCGGAAAGAGGCTGTCCTGTCTTCTCAGATTGAGGGAACGCAATCTTCCCTTTCGGATCTTCTTTTGTTTGAGCAGGAACATCAGCCGGGGGTTCCTCTGGATGATGTTCAAGAGGTAAGCAACTATGTTGCTGCCCTGAATTATGGCTTGAAACGACTGGGGGAGGGCTTTCCGCTGTCATTACGGTTACTGCGCGAAATTCATACAGAGCTTTTGTCAAAGGGAAGGGGCAGTGATAAATCACCGGGAGAATTTCGACGCAGTCAAAACTGGATCGGTGGAACCCGTCCGGGTAATGCGTTTTTTGTTCCTCCTCCGCCTGAAGATGTTCAGGATTGCATGGGGGCGATGGAGCTTTTTCTTCATGATCAGCCGGAGCATACCCCGGTACTCCTGAAGGCGGCTCTGGCTCATGTCCAGTTTGAAACCATCCATCCATTTCTTGACGGAAACGGTCGGTTGGGCCGTTTGATGATTACGCTGTTGCTCTGTTCTGAAAAAGTGCTGAAGGCTCCAATGCTGTACTTGAGTCTTTACTTCAAAACCCACCGGGACAGCTACTATCGGTTATTGAATGAAGTGCGCGATACCGGCGACTGGGAAGCATGGCTTGAATTTTTTGCGGATGCAGTGACCGATACCGCTACACAGGCTGTAGATACCGCCCAGCGGCTTATGCGGCTGGCTGCAAAAGATACGGAAACAATCCATGGGCTGGAACGAAGCGCAGCTTCTACGCACTTGGTACACCGGGCATTGCTGGAGCGTCCTATTGCTTCTCCGAAATGGTTACAGGAGCAAACCCATCTTTCAGCTGCCACGATCAACACATGTTTGCAGCACTTGGAACAGTTGGAAATAGTCCGAGAGGTGACTGGCCAGAAACGAAACCGGCTTTTTGCCTATTCGGAATATGTGGCCGTAATGAATCAGGGAACGGAAATTTCAGGTGCGGTTTGACGTTTATCTTCTTTTGTAGTTTCTCGCTGGATTCTTATTCCAAACAGCTGGCGGAATACCTGGCTTAACTGGTTTTCGCGATTAATGGGTTGGCCGTTTCTTCTGGGCAACTGGCAATCAGAGCCGACAGTTATCTTAAAGCTGATAGGAAAGAATCATCTTTTCTGGTATCCGCTTTTGGGGAATTTCCGTACACTGCCGACGAATTGACCCGGAGCGCATATGGCAAATCCAGAGCATTTAGAAATACTGAATCAGGGCGTTGAGGCTTGGAATCAATGGCGCGATCAAAACGATCTAATATGTCCAGACCTGAGTGGTGTCGATTTAAATCAGGCTGTGCCTCGGAATCTTTCTACATGGAAAAACGGGGCTCCGTTATGGGATACGGAGGCCGAGTGCTTTACGTCATATTTAGACCTTTCCGGTATTAATTTGCAGCGAGCCAATTTGCAAGGCTCCTTTATGGATGTTGTTAATTTAAAAAACGCGAACCTCATACGGGCCAACCTAAGCAAGGCCTCGCTTGATGGTGCATGCTTGGCGCATGCAAATTTAAGGCGTGCTGACCTTTCGGAGGCGGGGTTAATCAAGGCAGATTTAAAATGTGCGAACTTGGATCGGGCCGATCTCTCGGGAGTGTGTTTAATGGAGTCTGGGCTTCATTCCGCCAGTCTTTCGTGTGCAAACTTACAAGACGCATATTTGCAGGGTGCGAATTTGACCGGCGCGAACTTAAATGGTGCCGATTTGCAGCGTGCGTTTGTGCAGGGAGCCAGTGTGATCGATGTTAATATGCGAGGAGCCAACTTTAAGGACGCAGATCTGTCCATGCTACATTTCGATACTTCAACGGGTGAGTACCGCGGAATACATCTTGAAGGGTGCTATGGGTGTGAGAGATTTCGCAGACAGGCCTTGCATCAGGCGTTTATTGAGGAATTTAGAGAGTCGGCGCGGGGTATGAATAAGGTGGTGTACTGGGTTTGGAGTACGTTTGTTGATTGCGGTCGGTCTCCGTGGAAGTTAATGAAGTGGGTGTTTGTAATTTGGCTACTATTCGCAGAACTATTTTTTTTGTTACAAACATGCTGGTCGGAGTCGTTTGATATTAAGCCGCTGCCGGAAACTATATGGACAATGCTCTATTACAGCATTGTGACGCTTACCACGCTTGGGTTTGGAGATGTGACCCCTCTGACATATCCGGCAATGATTTTAGTCAGCATGGAGGTTGTTCTCGGGTACATCATTCTCGGCTGTTTGATTTCGTTCCTTTCCAGCAAAATGGTTCCATGCGGATAATCGAACAGGAGATATCATGGCAAATCCTGAACATGTAGAGATTCTGAAAAAAGGCATCGATGTGTGGAATCAATGGCGACTCACAACAGATATATATTCGCTAGAAGCCGATCTTTCTGGGGCTGATTTGAGTGGGTTAAATCTGAATGGTATAGATTTGTCTTATTGTGATTTAGAAAAGGTCGACTTGACACACTCTTCTTTAGAAAGAGCAACGCTAGAGTGTTCTGAACTTTTTGAAGCCCAGCTTTTGTATGCTAATCTTGCTGGGGCTAATCTTGAAGGTTCAAACTTTTCTGATGCGATTTTAGCAGGTTCGGTCCTAACCGGAGCCTGTCTTAATAGTGCAAAATTAAGTGGGGCTAATCTCGTTAGAGTTCAGTTGGGAAATGCGAACCTTTGTAATGCCAGTTTAGATGATTGTAATTTATTTGAAAGCAACCTGTGTTGTGCAGACTTGTCCAATGCAAATATGAAAAAATCTATTTTAGCAAATGCGAACCTAAAAGATGCGATACTCTCAAATGCAAACCTCGAGAGAGCTGATATTTCTGACGTTCGATTTTCTTTAAGAAAGGGACGGTTTAAAGGGATTAGGTTGGCGGGGAGTTATGGAGGAGAGCGTTTTAAACGTTATGCTACGCATCAGGCGTTTATCGAGGAGCTGGAGCAATCTAACGAGTGGAATAGGTTTCTCGTTGGAGTGTGGTTTGTTTTGGCTGATTGTGGTCGTTCTCCGTGGGCGTGGATGGGGTGGTCTATCATTTTCTGCTTGTACTACGCAGGAATCTATCTGGGACTTGGGGTGGGTGCTTTTGCACTCAATACATCACTGCCGTTCAATTTTGGTAGTGCGCTTTACTACAGCATTGTGACGTTTACGACCCTGGGTTTTGGTGACATTACCCCAGCAACCGGGCTGGCAGCATTCTATGTGACGTTGGAGGTAATTACCGGGTATGTCATGCTTGGCGGTCTGATTTCATTTATTTTTTCGAAGTTACTGCCGCGGGGATGATATTTCAGCAGTTTGGGTGTTTTTCTGGATTAATAAAAGCCAGATGGGAGGCGCTATGAATCGAGAGATTTTTAAACAATCATTACAAAAAACGGGTAGCTCACCTTATCCGTGTCCCATCTGCAATAAGGGGCAGCTTCAGGTTGTTAAGGATAGGTTTCACTACGAGGAAACCTCTTTGTCAAAATCATTACATGGTCATGAGGCATGGGAGCCTGAGTGGATCAGCTATATCTACAGCTGTTTTTTAAAATGTTCTAACAGTGCATGTGCGGAGATTGTTTCAAGTACCGGCAATGGTGAGTTGTGTCGGGGTTGTGGTTATGATGAAAAAGGTTTCCCTGTTGAAATTTATGACCCCGTATTCTCACCAAAATATTTTAACCCACCCTTACAGATGTTTCAGGTCGCTATCTCCGCACCTGAACCTGTCCGCAACGAAATTATTATTTCTTTTTCTCACTTTTTTTCTGACCCATCAGCCGCAGCCATCCATATACGGATAGCTTTAGAACACCTCCTGACTCACTTAAAAATAAAACGGTTCAACCGCCGGTCGGGAAAGCTGCATAGGATTGCCTTACATCAACGAATTGACCTGCTTCCTCATAAGTTCAATCATGTTCGGGATTTGTTTTATGCCATCAAATGGCTTGGCAACGCAGGTAGCCATGATACCGAAAGCATAACTCAAGATGATATATGCGATGCGTACGAGTTATTGGAAGAGTTATTGTCCGGCCTTTTCCCTCAGAAAAGAATGGCGATAGAACGGCTTGCGAAAAAGATAAACAAGAAAAGGGGGCCAAGGTAATAGATTGGCCCGCAATGGTAAATTATCGTCCGATTTTTTCACGCAGTCAAAGGCTGAGCAATTACACGTTGGGTGCAAGTGAAAAATACTTTTCGGCATCCGCCTTACTGGCATTTCCCTTGTAGTGTGCATATAGGATTGAAACATTTCCCCGGTGCGTAAGCAGTGTGGCCGTTTTCCCGGCATCGCCTTCCAGTGCTACATGGTAAGAGCAGAACGAATGCCGTAGGGCGTTGTGTGGCATCTTGATTTTAGCTTTTGTCTGTAGTTGGGATTTGCGCCGATCCCATAGCCGCTTTGTCATAGAGAAGCCTTCCGGTGCGATTTCCTTTGCATGCTCCAACCATTGCCAGAGGTTATCTGGGTGGCCGTCTACGAACTGGCGTTGGTTGTTTTTTGCGTTCTGGGCAGTGATCATAATTCCGCGTTGGTCGAACTTGATTTCTTCGGGTTTAATCCGGGCGCATGCGCTGGACCGAATTCCGGCGAATGCTTGCAGGGCAAGATAGGCCAAAGCGTCCGGGTAATGTCCTGTAGCTGTTTTGAATAATTTCTCCGTTTGGGAGACGGTCAGGAATTCCGGTTCTGTTTGAATGACTGTAGGGGCGTGAACGCCTTTGAAAATATTCTCTCGGCAGTATCGCTGGGCTGTGCACCAGTTAAAAAACGATCCGCAGGCCTTCAGATGGTTTTGGACGGTGACCGGCGCAAAGTTTAATTGAAGAATCCATTGCTGTGCCTGATCTCTGCTGCATTCGCTGACAGCCTGTTTTGGGAAGCTCCCTGCAAAGCGTGTTAGAATATTCCGGTTGGCCCGGAGCCAGTTTTCATTCCGGCCAAGATTGTATTTTTCATCAAGGAAAGTCTGTACGGCATCGGCCACCGGAATTTTTTCGATAGAAATGCTGTTGGCTTTTTCTTCAACGGCCAGCAGAACTTTTTCGGGAGATCCGAGCAGATCTACACAGCGGCGCATGATCTGGGCTTCGACGGTGGATATGTTCAGGGCGGCGGCACCTTGTCGCTTTTCTTTTTCCTCCATTTCCTTGAAAAAATCGTTCCGGTCTGACTTTTTTTCGAAAAACCGGAAGCGGCGTTTCCCGTCTACGGTCCACTTTACACCGAACTTTTTATCTCGGTCTTTCCGTTCGATTTTCTTTACACCCATGACTGCATTCCTGTGGTTGCTGTTTGGTTGCAAATTTTACAGGTAAATTTGCGGAATACAGGGGGAATATACGGGAACTTGCGATGAACCAAAAGAACCGTTTAGTTCAATGTTTACGCATATTTTATAGCGTTTTCGGTTGAGATGGGAAAAATATTGGCGGAGGAGGAGGGATTCGAACCCCCGGTACTCTCGCGAGCACAACGGTTTTCGAGACCGCCCCATTCAACCACTCTGGCACTCCTCCGGCGAAAGACCGTGTAAGATAGATTTTCGGCCGGGTTATGCCAAGATCTTTTCGGGAGCAGATTTGTTTTATGCTGACGGAGCGCTTTGCTGGCGTTTCAGGAATTCCTTTGCCAGTTTCATGTAGGCCATGGATCCCTTGGAGATCGGGGCATACTGAATGATCGGTTGGCCATAGCTCGGGGCTTCACTCAGACGAACGCTGCGTGGAATCAGGGTTTCATAAATCACATCGCCGAAATGATTTTGTACTTCGTCGACCACCTGCTGAGCCAGATTCGTGCGCAGGTCGCACATGGTCATCACAATGCCTTCAATCCTGAGTTTCGGATTGCCCGCGTCGCGAACCTGATCAATCAGGCTGAGAATAACACTTAAGCCCTCAAGGGCCAGATATTCGGCCTGCATCGGGATGATGATGCTGTCCGCTGCGTAAAGCGCGTTCATGAACAGAATGCCGATGGATGGTGGGCAGTCGAACAGGATGTAGTCATATTCATTCTGGTCGACGATCGGCTGCAGAGCATTTTTGAGGCAGTGCAAATAGTTATCCATCCGTGCAATGGCTACTTCGCATCCGGCCAGATCGAGCTCTGACGGAATCAGATGCAGTCGCTTTGTTTCGGTGGGCTTGATCAGCGTGCGTACATCGGCTTCGCCAAGCAGGGCGGAGTAGATGCTGGCGCCTTCTTCCTTATCAATCCCGACGCCGCTGGTGGCATTCGCCTGCGGATCGAGGTCGATCAGCAGAACGTTCTGTTTCCGTTTGGCAAGGCAGGCAGACAGGCTGACTGCGGTGGTCGTCTTCCCGACGCCGCCCTTCTGGTTCGCGAGTGCAATAACTTTAGTGCTCATAGTGTGTCAGCATAACTCATAGGACAAAACGCTCAAACCGAAAATGGCGGCGGTTTCAGTTCTTAGAATCTGCTTCCCGAAGGTCACCGGAATGGCTCCGGCTTCAACTGCGGCGTTGATTTCTTCTTCGGTAAAGTCGCCCTCGGGCCCGATCAGCAGTGCAGCGGTTTTTACGTTTTCCAAACCTTGGAAGCTTTCCTTGAATGGACGCGCATTGGGATGCAGCGATCCGATAAATGCCGCGTCGGTTTTTCCAAGCATTGGAAAAACAGCGGGCAGTTTTTTCAATGCCCAAAAATCAGGAAGCCAAGCGGTTCCGCACTGCTGGGCGGCGTTGCGGATGATTGCCTCTCCGCGGCTGATCATTTTTTCGATTTTTCCTGAGGGCAGGCTGGCGTTTTCGGTAACGACCGGCTGGATATTTCGTACGCCGAGCTCGGTGGCTTTCTGGAGAATCATTTCAAACCGGTCCGGTTTACAGACGGCCTGAATCAGCGTGATTTCCACTTCAGGAGGCGGGACAAGATCACGTTTTGTGATGCAAACGGTTACTTCCTTTTTTGTAACGGCTTCGACCGTTCCTTCTGCACGGGTTCCCTGTCCGTCGAACAGCGTCAGCTCCTGGCCCGGTTCTACGCGCAGAACGCGGGCCAGATGGTGTGACTCTTCCGGTGAAAGCGCGACGGTATCGGCTTTGAGCGTGTCAGGAGTCACAAAGCTGTTGATTCTCATGCGTTTTCTTCCAGTGCGCGCTTGTGTTCGTAGAAGGTTCTGGCGGCTTTGCGCATTTTCTGGGTGAGCGGGAAGTGTTTGTCGTTGAGCACCTTGATGGCGTCCTCAAATTTTTTCTTATCCTTGCCGCTGAGTCCCTGCGGAATTTCGATCTGCACCAGAATGTGCTGATCGCCGGTTCCGTAACGGGGGCTGGTGACGCCTTTGCCGCGCATCCGGAAAACTTTTCCGTTTTCGGTTCCGGCCGGAATTTTCAGCGTGGCATTGCCCTGAATGGTCGGCACGGATACCTCGCCGCCGAGTGTGGCGATGTGGAAGGGAACCGGGACTTCGCAGATGATGTCGAGGTCGTTGCGTTTGAAAAAGTCGTGTTCGCGGACGTGCAGAACGATGTACAGGTCGCCGGCCGGTCCTCCGCGTCGACCGCCTTCTCCGCGTCCGGCAACGCGCAGGCGCGATCCGGTTTCGACGCCGGCCGGGATCTTGACTTCGATATTGCGTTTGTTGCGGAGGAGTCCCTGTCCGTGACATTTGGAGCAGGGTTTTTCGATGACCTCTCCGGATCCGCGACAAGTGGGGCAGGTTTGGCGGAACTGAACGAATCCGCCGCCGCTGACAACCTGGCCTGCGCCGCCGCAGTCGGGGCAGGTGCGTTTTCCGCTGCCCGGCTCTGCACCGCTACCGTTACAGTGTGTACAGGTTTCGTTGACGTTGATACGGATTTCGCGTTTGGAGCCGAGAACGGCTTCTTCAAAGTCGATATCGAGATCGAAGCGCAGATCCGCGCCCTGCTGAGGCGCGTTGGGATTGCGGCGTGCACCGCCGCCACCGAAGAAATTATCGAAGATGCTTCCGCCGCCGCCGGCGGCACCCATAAAGGTGCGCAGGGCTTCTTCGAGGTCAATGCCGCCGCCGAATCCACCTCCGAATCCGCCGCCTCCCCTGCCACCGCGGCCGGGGCCGAATGCCGCGTGACCGAACTGGTCGTATTGCTGACGTTTGGCCGGGTCGCTCAGCACTTCGTATGCTTCAGAGACTTCTTTAAATTTTTCTTCGGCGGTTTTGTCTCCGGGATTTTTGTCCGGGTGATATTTGACGGCCATCTTGCGGTAGGCTTTTTTGATTTCTTCCGCGGAGGCACCTTTGGCGATGCCGAGCAATTCGTAGTAGTCTTGTTTATCAGCCATTATTCAGAGTCCTTTGCTTCGGCCGGTCCGGAGGACACGACCACCTGGGCGGCTCGAAGCAGTTTGTCGCCGAGCATATAGCCGCGGCGCACCTGTTCGATGACGGTTTCTGACGGTTTGTCAGACGGCATGTGAGTGAGTGCTTCATGCACGTGGGGGTTAAATGCTTCGCCGATTGCTTCCACCGAAGTGACGTTGAATTTTTCGAGCAGGTCTATCAGCTGGTTGTAGACCATTTTGAATCCTTCAGTAACGGATTTGTCGGCGTGATGGTCTTCAGCGCTCTTCAGGCCCATTTCGTAGTGGTCGAGAACGGGGAGCAGCTCGAGGAAAAGATCTTCGTTGGCCCGGGTGATCCAGTCGGCGCGTTCGCGGACCTGCCGTTTGCGGAAGTTATCGAAGTCGGCCTGCAGGCGCATCAGTTGGATACGCAGAGGTTCTTCTTCCTCTTTTTCCTCTTCGATGATTTCCACATCTTCTGCTGGAGCCTGTTCTTCGGCCGTTTCTTCGGTCGCGACGGCTTCTTCCTGTTCAATCGGTTCGTTCTGTTTTTCTTCGCTCATAATCGGATGTCCTCAAATTTTCCAAGGGCTGGAAGCAGGCTGAGCCTGCGCTCTTTATTTTTTCCAAGGGTTGGAAAAATACCCATATGGTTTTTCCAATGCCTGGAAAAACAATCGGCTGGCGGAGCTTCCGCCTTCACAAGGTTGGAAACGGTAGGGTTTCGTGCGGTTTTAGTCAATCTTTGCAGGCAAAAAGCCGCCCCGGCGTTGACCGGGACGGCGGGGTGGGGTTATGCAGCTTTGATGTCGATAGTGCGTGCTTTGCTTCTTTCCGGTTCCAGTTTTGGAATGAGGACAGTGAGGATACCTTTTTTGAATGAGGCATCGACTTTGTCTGCATCCATGTTGGAGCCGATCTGCAGGGAGCGCTGGAAGTGACCGTAGCTTCGTTCTGAGATGTAGCAGTTTTTCTTTTGGGTCTCTTCTTCGCGCTTTTTCTCTCCCTTGATAGTGAGGATGTTATCCTGCAGGGTCAGTTCGACATCTTTTTCGTCCATTCCCGGAAGTTCCGCTTCAATGACGATTGCGTCTTCTGTTTCGGACACGTCGAAACGCGGCGATACGACTGACGCCTGCGGTTCAATTCCAAATCCCCCGAAGAAATCTTCAAGGAGATCATCAATCGAACGGTGCAGCAGCCCGCTGTTCCACGGAGCAGGATAGCTGTTGGTTCGTTTAGTTGGCCAGTTCATGTCTGGTACCTCCTTTGTTTTTCTGAAACCCCGTGTTTCAGATCCTGCCTGAATATATAGCATTGGAGGTGCCAATAAATGTAATGTGTTATTCGGTAGTCGTTTGTGATTTTAGGTGTCGGGCGGGCGGTGACATTTTGTCACGCCTTTTCAGGAGGATGTGTGTCAGGAGGTTTCGCTGATTGCTCAGTTGATCTTGAGAGCAAACATGGTCATGTCGTCATACTGCTGGCGGGCGCCGACATAACGGGTCAGCGTGTTCTGGACGGTTCGCAGGAGTGATTCCGGGTTTTGAGGAGAGGCTTTGATCAGTCGGCTCAGGTTTTCGAGGCCCCACTCTTCGCCTTCTTCATTGAGGGCTTCTGTGATGCCGTCGGTGTAGACGATGATTTCGTCGCCGGATTCGAGCTGGATGGTCATATCTTCGATGACTGCATCAAAAACTTCCGGAGAGGTCAGGCCAATGGCGATTCCGGGGGAGTCCAGGGCCTGAAGTTCCCGGTTCCGGTTGCTGCATCCTCGACAGATAAGGGGGCGCTCATGACCGGCCCGGGCAAACCGCAGTTCCCGGGTCTGGATGTTGAGTGCCATGTAGAGCATGGTGATGAACATGTCTTCCGCCAGGTTGTTGCTCAGCACGCGGTTCAGCTCGGAGAGCATGCGGGCCGGGCTTTGTTCCTGACCGGCCCGGGTGCGCAGAACCCCCTGACAGACGGCCATCATCATGGCTCCGCCGATTCCTTTTCCTGAGACATCAGCGATGGCAATGCCAAGGTGTTCTTCGTCGATCTGGATGAGGTCGTAGTAATCGCCGCCGATGTCGTACGCCGGGAGGTTAAATGCGCTGAGTTGAACGCCGTCTAGATGCGGGAGGGTCTGAGGGAGAAGCGATGCCTGAATCTGCTGAGCGGCATGGAGGTCGCGGTCGAGCTGCTTTTTGTGCTCCAGGGCATCGCGGAGGCCGGCATAATGAATCGGAACGCAGGCCTGATCGGCCATGGCCTGCAGCAGGTTCAGGTCGCCGGCCGTGAACGGAGATCCGTCGATGCGGTTGACCAGCGCTACGACGCCGAGGACTTCATTTCCGAAGCGCATGGGAACAATCAACAGGGAGTGAATCTGGAGAAATGCATCCTTATAGGTCGGGACCCGTGCGTCCACCTCGCCGTCTTCGATGATGATGCCGGTGCCGACGGCGGCCGCTGCGCCGACCAGGCCTTCGCCGGAGTTGACGGATCGTTCTTTAACGAGTGTTTCGAGGTGCTGGGATTTTGCCAGCAATCGCTCGGTTTTTACGGATTCAGCGTCGTAAAGCGGCGGAAAAATTCCGGATACAGCCCGAGCAAAGAGCCGGTCGCGATCTTTATTAAAAAGATAGATGGCCCCGGCTGCGGCTTTGTTGGTTTTGGTTGAGAAGAACAGAATGCGCTTGAGCAGTGTGTCCATGTCGATTTCTTCAGCATCTGCAAAGACTTCGCCGATTTGGTGGACAAACTCAAAAATGACCTCCCGCTCTTTGCGCATTCTGCGGTTCTCTTTGCGCAGGGTTTTGCGATTCTGATAGGTGAAACACAAAAAAACGATCAGAGCTACCTCAAATGCAGAGGCAAGCAAGGCAACGATCCAATGTAGTAATTCGGCCATAAACAGATCAATTCAGTCGGTTAACATCTTTTTTGAGCAACTCGATGACGCGTTCAAAGCGTGGTTTGTTTTCTTCGCTGATTTGTGCCAGCTTCTCGTGAGCGCGAAGGGCTGTTACGGCCAGGTCTTTTTTGGATGCCTGATCAGTCGGAAGAGACTCGGTGTCCTGATCCGGAATATTGTGGCCATGTGCGTTATTGTAGAAAGAGAGGACGCGGTCGACTCCCAGGGTGGCCAGCAGATGGGTGTTTTTTTCGGAGAGATTGATCAGTTCCAGAGCTTGTCCTTTCTGGGTCAATCGCCCGGACAGCCCGGCAAGAACTCCCATGAACGTACTGTCCATCCCGATGCATTGCTTCAGGTCGAGCACGACAAACTCAATGGGTTTCTTTTCGCAGATTTCCGCGATGAACTGTTTCATTGGTGCTGCGATTTTAAAAGAACCCCGACCGATTACCCGGACAAATAGTTTTCCGTCCGTAATTGCAGCTTGCAGATCGTCGTTGGGTTGTTCTGTTTCCAGCATATAAAAAAGCTTCCTGACACGTGTTGTTTGCTACTTTCTAAAAATTCTAATCGCCGCTGTCTGACAGTGCAAATGTTAATAGAGAAAACCTCATTTTGCAGGTTCAATGATCAGGACGCATTCTCCTTTGACCGTTCGTCCGCTGAAACGCTGCCGGATTTCTGCTGCGGTTCCGCTGATTAATTCTTCAAATTTTTTTGTCAGTTCGCGAGCCACGAACACCTTGCGGTTTTCTCCCAAAACCGTTTCGATTTCATCAATCAGTTTGAGCATACGGTAGGGGGATTCATAGAGAATCACCGGGACCGGTACCTCGGCGCACTGTTCCAGGAGCTTGCGGCGGGCTCCGCTCTTTCGGGCAGGGAATCCTGCAAACAGAAAGCCGTGACCTCCGAAGCCGCTTAAGGCCAGCGCTGTCGTCACCGCCGTTGGGCCCGGTGCCGAGGTGATCATCAGCTCCGCATCGCGGCAGGCGGCAACAATTCGCGAGCCGGGGTCGGAAATGCACGGCATACCCGAGTCGGTCACCATCGCGATAACTTCACCGTTGCGAATGCGGTTGAGGATTTCTTCGCACCGCTGCGCTTCATTGAATTTATGGCAGCTGATGCAGTGTGTTCTGATGTCAAAGTGAGTCAGCAGTTTGCGGGTTTGCCGGGTATCTTCTGCCAGAATCAGGCTGGCTTCCTTCAGGGTTTCAATGCCGCGGGCGGTCATATCCCCCAGGTTCCCGATCGGCGTTCCGACAATGTAAAGTCCGGCATCCATTAGAGTTCCTCCAGTTTTTCCACCACCTCGCACAGCGGCAGACCGACTACGTTGGAATAGGAGCCGGCGACTCGTCGTACCATTTTTGCAGCTCCGCCCTGGATTGCATAGGCTCCGGCTTTATCCATCGGCTCTCCGCTGGCCACATAGTCGGAGATTTCTTTTTCAGAAAGCGTTCGAAAGGTTACTTCCGTTTCAATATGAAAACAGTCCGTGCGATCCAAAAACCGGATGCACACCCCGGTCATTACCTCGTGGGTGCGATCAGACAGGGACCGCAGCATTTTCTTAGCTTCCTTTTTATTGTTCGGTTTTCCCAGAATGCGGCCTTCGCAGACCACGGCAGTGTCTGCGGCAAGAATCACTGCGCCTGCGGCAGAAATGCTTTCTGCTTTTTCCCGGGCAGTACGCATCACAAACGCGGCCGGAGTTTCGTCGGGGAGCGGGGCTTCATCAATTTCCGGGATCATGACCTCAAACGGCAGGCCTGCCTGACGAAGCAGTTCGGCGCGTCGCGGAGATCCGCTTGCCAAAATCAGTTTTTCGTTGGTGCTCATAAAGAATAAACAGTAAGGTTTTAAAAATATTTAACGCCGGAGGATAGAGGACTTATGCAGAAATACCACTTTAATAAACGGGTTCTAGTGACTGGCGGTGCCGGCTTTCTGGGCTCACATCTTTGTGAAGCATTACTGAAGCAGAATTGTGATGTCGTTTGCGTTGATAATTTTTTTACCGGCCGAAGGGGCAATGTGGCTCACTTGCTGGATAATCCCAATTTCGAAATTCTTCGTCACGACATCACGTTTCCTCTGTTTGTGGAAGTGGACGAAATCTATAATCTGGCTTGTCCTGCTTCACCGCCGCATTATCAGCACGATCCGGTCCAGACCACAAAAACCAGTGTGATCGGCGCCATCAATATGCTCGGGCTGGCCAAGCGGGTCGGTGCAAAAATCTTTCAGGCATCGACCAGTGAGGTGTACGGCGATCCGGATATCCATCCGCAGCCGGAAAGCTACTGGGGACGTGTCAACCCCATCGGAACACGCTCCTGTTATGATGAAGGAAAACGCTGTGCCGAAACCTTGTTTTTTGACTATCGTCGTCAGATGGATATGCCGATCAAGGTCGTTCGCATCTTCAACACCTACGGCCCGCACATGCATCCCAATGACGGGCGGGTGGTCAGCAACTTTATTATGCAGGCGTTGCGCGGCGATGACATCACCATTTACGGCGACGGCACCCAGACGCGATCTTTCTGCTATGTCAGCGACCTGATCGATGGATTCCTCAAGCTGATGGATACGCCACACGAAGTGACCGGCCCGATCAATATTGGAAATCCCGGCGAGTTTACCATGATCGAACTGGCTGAAAAGGTGATTCAGTTGACCGGATCCAAGTCAAAGCTCGTCTTCAAGCCGCTGCCGTCGGACGATCCAAAGCAGCGTCGTCCGGACATTACTCAGGCAAAAGAAAAACTCGGATGGGAACCTAAAGTAAATCTGGAAGCTGGACTCAAGCCGACTATTAAATATTTCAAGCAATACGTTTAGCGTTTTGTGGTTTTGCCAGGGAAGATGAATTCGACAGCGATGCATCCATTGTGTCCGTTCAGGAGCTGTCGCAGGAGGATAAAGACGGGGGTCCTGAGCAGCTTCTGAAAATCACGACCACGCAGTCCGATGCGGAAATGGCAGGGGAGATGCGTGTATCTGTTGAGCTGAAAGACAAAAACAACAAAACCTATTTTGGAAAATCAAGATGCCGACTCCCAAATATAAGCTGAGTCTGCCGGGGTCGGCTCCGACGGGATATGTTGAATGGAGAATCTGAGTCGATTCCTCATTGATGCGCCGACCCAGGTTTACAGGATACAGCATCGAGTTGTTTTATGATGGTAAAGGTGGGCCGCAGTTGCTGGACGCAGAATATGAAGACTGCGATTCGGCGGAAGAGCTGGCTGCCCGCAATGCGGATTCGGTTCTCATCAAGCTGAAACGACTTGCCCGAGCGGATTTTCCAAAAGGAAACAGGTGATTTGGAGAACTACCCGCGATAGCGGTTGGTGACCGGCATGCGCCGGTCGCGTCCGAATGCTTTCGGAGTAATTTTGATACCGGGCGGTCCCTGACGGCGTTTGTATTCGCTCAGATCCGTCAGCCGGACAGCTTGGCGCACGGCGGCTTCGTCGAATCCGGCGGCCAGCATGGCGTCGATGCCCATGTCTTTTTCCACGTAGGCTTCGAGAATCGGGTCCAGTACTTCATAGGGCGGCAGGCTGTCGGTGTCCTGCTGGTCCGGCCTCAGCTCGGCCGATGGCGGACGTTCGATCGTAGACGGCGGAATCGCCGGTTTCTCGCTTTGCGTATTGCGCCAGCGGCTCAGTTCAAACACCAGTGTCTTAGGAACATCTTTAATGACTGCGAATCCGCCGGCCATATCGCCGTAGAGTGTACAGTATCCGGTGGCATACTCGCTCTTATTACCGGTTGAAAGCACCAGCCACCCGTTCTTGTTCGACATCGCCATAATCAGCGTGCCGCGGATGCGCGCCTGCAGGTTCTCTTCCGCCAGCCCGGGTTCCGGGTTCCAATGGATGGAAAGTTCTTCGGTGAATTTTTCAAAGATTGGGAAAATCGGAATAGTGTGGAATTCCACGCCGAAATTGGCGGCAATCTGCTCGGCGTCGCTGAGCGTTTCGCTCGACGAATATTGCGACGGCATCGTAATGGCCGCGACGCGGTCTTTGCCGAGCGCATCGACGGCAATCGCCAGCACCAGCGCCGAGTCGATTCCGCCGCTGACCGCAACGACGGTCTTTTTGAAACCGTTTTTTTCGACGTAATCGCGCAGACCGGTTTTGAGCGCCTCATACACTTCTTCGAGCGGTTCCAGAGATTGGAAAACGCCGGTTCCGGCGGTGAGAGTTCCCTCTTTAAACAGCGGCGCAGATGCAACGAGTGTTCCGTCGGCTTCAAAAGCGGCGCTTCCGCCGTCAAACACCAGTTCATCCTGTCCGCCAACCTGATTGCAGAACAGCAGCGGAGCATTCATCGCCCGTGCAGCAGCGGCAAAAACCTCTTCGCGTTCAAACCGTTTGCCGCGATGGTAGGGCGAGGCCGACAGGTTGATCACCAGGTCCGGTTTTTCTGCGGCCAGTGAGGTGCTGGCTTCGCCGTCGGCCAGCCAGCTGTCTTCGCAAATGTGGATGCCGACTTTGGTTCCGAACGCGTCGAAGGCAAACGGGCTGTCGCCTTCGTCGAACACGCGTTTTTCATCGAAAACACCGTAGTTTGGCAGCATCATTTTTCGATAGATGCCGATCTGCTTTCCTTTGTGGAAAACAACCGCAGCGTTATGGCGTTCGATCGGCGAGCCGATCACGCAGTATGCTTCGGCAGGCAGTTTGCCGGCGATACGATCGAGCTGTTTGGCGCAGTCCTGAATAAAATGCGGTCGCAGGATCAGGTCTTCCGGCGGGTAGCCGCAAAGGGATAGTTCCGGAAAAACAATCAGCTGTGCGCCGTCGACGGCCGCCGCAGACGCCAGCTCGACGATACGGTCGGCGTTCTGTTCGAGCGCGCCGACCGTCGGGTTGAACTGGATGAGCGCTGTGTTGAGCGGTTGCATTAGCGCCGGTAGTTCGGGGCTTCTTTGGTGATGCGGATATCGTGCGCGTGTGCCTCGGTGGCTCCGGCGGCGGAAACGCGGACAAACCGGCCGTTTTCCTGCAGCTCCGGAATGGTGCGGGTACCGCAGTAGCCGAGGCTTGCCTGAAGTCCGCCGCAATACTGTTTGAGCACCTTGCTGACAGCTCCGGCGTATGGAACGACCCCTTCGATTCCCTGTGGAACGAGATCGTCGTCGGCACTGTCTTTGAGACCGTAGCGCTGGCGGGAGCCTTCGCGCGATTTCATGGCGTCGAGGCTGCCCATGCCGCGGTAGACAACAAACTGGCGGCCTTCGTAAAGAATTTTTTCGCCGGGACTTTCATCGGTTCCGGCCAGAACAGAGCCCATCATGACGGAGGAGGCTCCGGACACCATCGCTTTTGCGACGTCCCCGGAATGGCGGATGCCGCCATCGGCGATGACGGGGATGGATCCCTGAAGGGCCTTGGCGCAGCTGTAGATAGCGCTGATTTGGGGGATGCCGACTCCGGCGACCACGCGAGTGGTGCAGATTGAGCCCGGCCCGATTCCAACCTTCACGGCGTCTGCCCCGGCTTTCTGAAGCTCGAGAGCCGCTTCGCCGGTGGCGATATTTCCGGCAATGACGTCAATTTCCGGGAAGTTCTTTTTGACCCATGCGGTCATTTCAATGACGCCTTTGCTGTGGCCGTGTGCCGTGTCGACGGTCAGGACATCGACGTCCGCGTTGGCAAGTGCTTCGGCGCGGGCATAGTCGCCAGGACCGACGCCGGCGCCGACGCGCAGGCGGTAGAATTCGTCCCGGTTGTAGAGCGGACGGGTGTTTTCGATCAGGTCGGCCACATCGGTATAGCTGTAAAGGCCAATCAGTTTGTCGTCCTGGACCAGCGGCAGCTTGCCGATTTTGTGCTGACGCATGATTTTATATGCTTCTTCGAGATCGGTATCTTTTGGAGCGGTAATAACGTCGGTGGTCATGATTTCGCCCGCGGGCATCGCGAGGCTGGGGGCGAATCGAATGTCTTTGGTGGTCAGGATGCCGACCAGGGCCCCGGCGTCGTTGAGAATCGGGAATCCGCTGAAGCTGTAGCCTTTTTCTGCGCGCCGCATCTGGATTTCTTCCAGTGTCTGGCTTTCATTAAAGGTGATCGGGCTGGTAATCAGTCCGTTGAGGAAGTGTTTTACTTTGGCTACGGCAGCGGCCTGATCATCCGGGTCCAGGTTTTTATGAATGATGCCGATGCCGCCGTGCAGAGCCATGGCAATCGCCATGTCGGCTTCGGTTACCGTGTCCATCGCGGCGCTGATAAACGGGATGTTTACCTGGATGTTGCGGGTCAAATTCGTGCGAATCACGGCGTCGCCCGGCAGAAAGTCTGCATATTGCGTGATCAGAGATACATCGTCGAAAGTAAGCCCCTCAAAGGGGAATGTGCTCATAAATTTGTCGAGATACTTATTCTGGCTCATGAAATGTGTCCTTTTGCCAGCACACATTGGAGCTTGTGGCGAAACGAGTCAATATGGAAAAAACGGAAGAGTGAAATTGTGGAGCGATCCGGGACGGTTCGTTCCTGATTTAAGTTCTTTTCCTCTGCTCATTTATTCAATAATCCGTTATTCCAGTGTTTCATAAAGAAGGAGGTCTTATGCTGGCTGTTCATGTAAATATTCAGGTGAAACCGGATTGTATCGACGCTTTTATCGCGGCGACGGAGGAGAATGCGCAATACTCGCTTCTGGAATCCGGGGTTGCCCGTTTTGATGTTGTTCAGGATCGGAACGATCCAGCACACTTCGTGTTGGTCGAAGTCTATAAAGATGACGATGCGCCCGCTTTTCATAAAGAGACGGCCCACTATGCCAAATGGCGCGATACGGTTGCGGACATGATGGCGGGTCCCCGCTCCAGCATCAAATTTGAAACTCTTTATCCCGAACCCGCCCGCTGGGAGGCCGTCTGATGTTTGAGTTTGCCACTGCCGGAAAGATTATTTTCGGTAACGGAACATTGAAACAGGCAGCGCCAGTTGCGGCTGTGTTTGGACGGAAGGCGTTGGTTGTGACCGGTCGCGACACGGATCGCGCTGCGCCATTGATGGATGCACTGGCAGCTCTAGGTATAAACTGCGAAATGTTTGCGGTGTCCGGCGAACCGACAGTTGAGCTGGCTTGTCAGGCCTCGCAGTTTGCTGTTGATGTGGTGATTGGATTCGGCGGCGGCAGTGTTATTGATCTTGCCAAGGCCGCGGCGGCACTGATGTCTAATCCCGGTGATCCGCTTGATTATCTGGAAGTGATCGGAAAAGGGCAGCCGCTCACGGAACGGGCCGTGCCGTGCATTGCGATTCCGACTACGGCCGGAACGGGAGCAGAGGTGACTAAAAATGCAGTTCTCGCCTCTCCGGAACATAAGGTGAAGGTCAGCATGCGCCATCCATTCATGATTCCGGACCTTGCCATTGTCGACCCCGAATGCACGCTGTCCATGCCGCCCGCTGTCACCGCATCTACCGGTCTCGATGCGCTGACCCAGCTGCTCGAAGCGTTTATCTCAAAAAAAGCGACTCCTGTGACGGATGGTTTCTGCCGCGAAGGTCTTCCGCGTGCTGTTCGTTCTCTGCGGCGGGTGTTTGAGAACGGAGATGACCTCGCCGCTCGCGAGGATATGGCGCTGGCCAGTCTGTTTGGCGGTCTTGCGCTCGCCAATGCCGGGCTCGGAGCCGTGCACGGTTTCGCCGGCCCGGTCGGCGGGATGTTCAGTGCTCCGCACGGAATGGTCTGTGCTGCGCTCCTGCCGCACGTTATGAAAGTGAATCTTGCCGCACTGAGGGAGCGCGAACCGAATGTTCAAACATTGGAGAGATTTGATGAGTTTTCCCGGATGACCGGCGGCTCAAAAGCTGAAGACGGCATCAGTTGGCTGGCCGGGCTTTGCCGCGACCTGCAGGTTCCGGCTCTTTCCACGTTCGGTATCACTGAGGCTGATTTCCCGGTAATCGTCGAAAAATCAAAAAATGCCTCCTCAATGAAAGGAAACGCGGTAGAGCTGAGCGATGCACAGCTGACTCACATTCTTCAGGCCGCTTGGCTGTGAATTTCTTAAACCGCAGTGTTACGGTGGGTGACTTTTTTAGTGGGGCGCACTCAAAACGTGCCGGGGCGGCATGCTGTTCCTCTTTTCGGAATTTAGATGGTAATGCCGAGGTTCCCGATATGGATGTGCTGAAGTCCGTTGGCTTCGGCGATGGATTTTGCCGTGAACAGTGTTTCGGCCGGCGTGACCGGAGCGTCTCGCCATGTGGCGGTCGGGTGGTATGCGCTGAAATGCCAGGGAACGTCCGGGCCCAGGTTTGAGACGGCCCATTTGGTCATGGCATCGATTTCTTCCGGTGAATCATTTTTTCCCGGAATGATCAGGGTGGTGACTTCCAGATGAACGGAGGTTTCTTTCTTTAAATAGACTAATGTGTCGAGCACGGGCTGCAGAGTGGCTCCGCACAGGTTCTTATAGAAAGAGTCGGTGAATGCTTTCAGGTCAACATTTGCGGCGTCGATATGGCGGTAGAGTTCTTTGCGCGGTTCCGGTTCGATCCATCCGTTGGTGACTGCCACGGTTTTCAACCCATGTTCATGGCATACAATTGCCGTATCGACGGCGAATTCAAGGAATACGGTTGGTTCATTATAGGTAAAGGCCACGCTTTCGCATTCATACCGCAGGGCGGTCTCTGCGATTTCTTCCGGAGTCACCGGGGTCCCGTCCAGTTTTTTCGGCTGGCTGAGATGGAAGTTCTGGCAAAAGCCGCAAATCAGGTTGCAGCCGACCGTGCCGAATGAGAGTACACTGCTGCCGGGCAGAAAATGATTCAGCGGTTTCTTTTCAATGGGATCCACGGCCAGTCCGCAGACAAGCCCGTAGGTTTCTGCAATCAGTTTATTGCCGATGCGGCGGCGTCCGAAGCATTGGCCGCGTTTTCCGTCTGCAATGCGGCAGTGACGCGGACAGAGGGTGCATTCAATCGGGCCGCCGTCAGACATTTTCCAGTATTCTGCCTCCTTCATAGTTCGATATTAACGCTGTTCTTTTTAAAAGGCATGCCTTAAAATCACATACGTGAGCGAAAGAGTAAGAGTTTCTGCGGTGGCCGGCATGTTTTATCCGGCCGATCCGGATGAGCTTCATCGGATGGTGCGGCGCTTTCTGGATCATGCCGAGGCGTCGTCGCTGCTGCCTCCGAAAGCGGTGATTGTGCCGCATGCGGGGTATGTCTATTCCGGAGCGGTCGCGGCCAGTGCGTATGCGTGTGTGGATCCGACTGAGATTTCGCGGGTGGTGCTGATTGGACCGTCGCATCGGGTTATGCTGGAGGGGATGGCTATTCCGGAGTCGCTGATCTGGGAAACGCCGATTGGTGATGTTCAGATTGATTTCGATGCCATGGAAAAAGTTTCGTCATTTGCGCAGGTGCTATTTTCCGAACGCGCGCATCTGGAGGAGCATTGTCTGGAAGTTCAGCTGCCGTTTCTTCAGGAGCTGCTGGGCGATCGTTTTCGTCTGGCGCCGATGGTGGTAGGAGACTGCTCGCCCGATGATGTGGCCGATGTGCTGGAGGTCCTGTGGGGTGGTCCTGAAACGCTGGTGGTTGTCAGCAGCGATCTCAGCCATTATCTTCCGTATGAACGGGCCTGCCTGAAAGATCAGACAACGGTTCGGGCCATTGAGGATTTGGATGTATACAGATTGGAGGGCGACAGCGCCTGCGGGCTGAACGCCATTGCCGGGCTGATTTGTCTGGCCCAGCGGCGGGGTATGAGATCCAAACTGCTCGATCTGCGCAACTCCGGCGATACCGCCGGATCCAGAGAGCAGGTCGTCGGTTACGGCGCATTTGCTTTTTATGAATAATCACGATGAAACCGGAACACCAGAGTCTGCTGCTGAAGATTGCGCGCGATGCGATTTCCTCGACGATCGAGCACGGTCGAGGCGAAGGCGAACAGGCTTTCCAGTCTTTGGAGAAAAAATTTCCAGATATTGGAAACATTCCGGAACTGCAGGAAGAGCGGGCCACATTTGTGACGCTGACGATTGATGGCGATTTGCGCGGATGCATCGGTATGCTTGAAGCCTGCCGCCCGCTGGCTGAGGATGTGGTCGAAAATGCGCGGGCGGCAGCTTTTCGCGATCCGCGGTTTGCGCCTTTATCTATAGAAGAATTCGGGCAGCTCCAGATCCACATTTCTGTTCTTTCCACGCCGGAAGAGCTGTTTTTTGAGTCCGAGGCGGATCTGCTGGCGCAGATTCGTCAGGATGTTGACGGGCTGATTCTGCAGGACGGCGAACGGCGGGGTACGTTTCTGCCGAGTGTCTGGGCGGATCTTCCGAACAAAGAGCTTTTTCTGATGCACCTGAAGATGAAGGCGGGCCTGCCGAGCGATTACTGGTCTGACACGCTTCGTGTATTCCGCTATACCGCGGAGTGTTTTCCGGCGGATTAACGCGTTTTCCAATCTTTGGAAAAACGGCTGGAAAATCTTCCGAACTTTGGAAAGGTGAATTTTTTCGAATTCCGGCTTGTACGGCGGAGGCGTGTCTGTATGATGAGCCGCTCTTAAAAATGAATGCGAGAGAGACTATTTTGCTGGACGCTCTGCTGGAGGCCGTGATAGATAGTCACGCTTTTCGCGCCGTGCTGGAAAACGGGCATGTGTTTACAGCCTATATTGCAGTGCGGGACCGGGATAAAAAACTCCCAAAGACGGGAGCCCGGGTAAAGGTGGAAATGTCGCCTTACAACATGAGTGCAGGGCGGGTTATTGTTTAGGTGAATTTATGAAGGTAAAAGCTTCGGTGAGAAAAATCAGTGCGGACGATAAGATTGTTCGTCGTAAAGGACGTGTATACGTCATTAATAAACGCAATCCCCGCCATAAACAGCGTCAGGGCTAAAGGAGCAGATTTATGCCACGTGTACTTGGAATTGATATCCCCGGCAGAAAGCGTCTTGAGTACGCTTTGACTTATATTTACGGCCTCGGCCTCGCCAAATCCCGCGAAGTGATCGCCAAAGCGGGGCTGGATCCGGCCAAAAAAGCGGACGACCTGACCGACGAAGATATTACAAAGATCGGTGCGGTGATTCGCGAAGGGTATGTGATTGAAGGGGACCTGCGTCGGGAAATCACGCAGAACATCCGCCGTCTCATTTCGATTAACTCTTACCGGGGTTCCCGTCATCGCCGCGGTCTTCCGGCTCGCGGACAGCGTACTAAAACCAATGCCCGCAGCCGTAAGGGCCCGAAACGCACAGTGGGTGCCGTTCGTGGTAAAGAGGCTCGTTCCGCCGCTAAAATCGCGGGTCGCTAACTTTTAAGCAAGGAATTCATTCATGGCTGAAGAAACCAAAGTAGAAGAAACCGCTGAAGCGGTTAAAACCCCCGTTGTTGAAGAAACTGCGCCTGCAGCTCCGGCTGCCGCAGAAGAAAAAGCGGAAGCTCCTGCTGAAGAAAAAGCAGAGAAAAAGCCGCAACGTCAGAAAGACATTTTCGCGGCGATCGAAGGTGACAACGAAGAGGAAGCCAAGCCGAAACGCCGCATGAAAGGCGCCAAAAACATTCCGTACGGCATCGCTTTCATCAAAACCACTTTCAACAACACCATCGTGTCGCTGACGGATATGCGCGGTGAAGTTATTTCGTGGAGCAGCGCCGGACGCTGTGGGTTTAAAGGTTCCCGTAAGAGCACGGCTTTTGCTGCTACGACTGTGGCTCAGGAAGCTGCCCGTGGAGCCATTTCCCATGGAATGAATGAAGTTGAAGTTCGTGTGCAGGGACCGGGCGCTGGCCGCGAGTCGGCGGTGCGTGCCATTCAGGCTGCCGGCCTTCGTGTTTCCTCTATTAAGGACACCACACCTGTTCCTCACAACGGATGCCGCCCGAAGAAGCAGCGTCGCGTTTAACGTGAATTATTAAACACCATACGAACCGGTTAACGCCCGGTTCTGGGAGACAATAAGATGCCGATTAGATTAGGTCGTTTCGAAATGCCCAAACGGGTCGTCAAAGACGAATCCGTTTCCACCGAGAACTATGGAAAATTCATCGCCGAGCCGTTTGAGGCCGGATATGGACGCACCATCGGGAACTCTATGCGCCGTGTGCTGCTTTCCTCTTTGGAAGGCACCTCCATTTCTTCTGTTAAAATCAAAGGTGCACCGCACGAATTCTGCACGCTTCCGGGCGTTCGTGAAGATGTGACGGACATCGTTCTGAACCTGAAGAAAGTTTTGTTCAAATCCTATACCCGCGATCCGCAGGTTCTTAAGATCAACGTGCAGGGACCGGGCGAGGTGACTGCCGGCGATATCATTACGGTTGATGGAGTTGATGTTCTCAACCCAGACCACCACATCGCTACCCTGGATGAAGACGGTTCTTTTGTTGCTGAATTTGAAACCCGTGTCGGTCGCGGTTACTGCCCGGCAGAAGGCAACAAAAAAGAAGAACAGGAAATCGGTGTGATTCCGATTGACTCTCTGTTCTCCCCGGTTTCCCGCGTAAAATACGAGGTGGATCGTTGCCGGGTTGGACGCCGTACGGACTATGACCGCCTGATCATCGAAATCTGGACGGATGGCCGTGTGACTCCGGATGACGCTCTGACGCTTTCTGCAGCAATTCTGCGTCATCATCTCGACGTTTTCGTCAGCTACGACAAAGACCTCATCGAGTTCGAAGCGAGCGAGAAGCAGATCGACATCGAGAAAGAAGAGCTGCGTAAAAAACTGAATATCAGCGTCAACGAAATTGAGCTGAGTGTTCGTGCGGCAAACTGCCTGAACAACGCCAATATCACAACGGTTGGCGAGCTGGCCCAGAAAACAGAAGCGGAAATGCTTAAATACCGCAACTTCGGTAAGAAGTCGCTGAATGAGATCAAACAGAAGATCATTGATATGGGGCTTTCGCTGGGAATGACTTTTGATCCGGATCTGTTGAACCCGCCGGCAAAAGATTTCGAATAATTTAAACTATCGAGGATTATCATGAGACATCGTGTAAAAAAAATTAAACTGGGCCGTCGCGGTGCACACCGTGATTCGATGCTCGCCAATATGGTTTGCAGTCTGATTGCCGAACGTCGCATCAAGACCACTCTGTCAAAAGCCAAAGTTGTGGCTCCGATGGCGGAGAAAATGGTTACGCTGGGCAAAAAAGGAACGCTGGCCGCTCGCCGTCAGGCATTGTCCGCACTCAAACAGGAAACTGTGGTGCAAGCGCTCTTTGACGAGATCGCCCCGGGCTTTGCAAATCGTGCCGGTGGATACACCCGGATCACCAAACTCGGTCCGCGGATGAGCGATGCTTCAGAAATGGCAATCATTGAATGGGTGGAAGCCGCTGAGCCGGCCGCTGCCGAAAAGTGAGTCGGAGAAGCCGATGATAAAAAGACCTCTTAAGCAAACTGCTTGGAGGTCTTTTTTTATTTAAGCGGGGAAATGGAAAAGCAAAGGGTAAACAAAATGAGTCGCAGTGCATTTATCTCAGAAATTATTGAAAAGGCGAAAGCCAACCAGCGCACGATTGTGCTTCCGGAAGGGGCTGATGATCGGGTGACTGAAGCTGCTAATATGATTGCCGCCGAAGGGATTGCAAAAGTAATCGTGCTGGGTGGCGAAGATACTGTCGCAAAGGTCGGTAAAGCGGTTACAGTGGTCAATCCGGAAACATCCGAGAAACTGGATGACTACGTCCAGGAATTTTATGAACTTCGCAAAGCCAGGGGCATGACTTTGGAGAAGGCGAAAGAAATCCTCCAGAGTGAGGTGAATTATTTTGGAATGATGATGGTGCAGTGCGGTGATGCTGACGGTCTGGTTTCCGGTGCGGCCCATTCGACGGCAGATACGGTTCGCCCGGCGCTTCAGATCATCAAGGGGGCCCGCAAAGGCGGCATGGTTTCCTCTCTGTTTTTCATGGTTTGCGAGGGAACTCCTTACATTTTTTCAGATAGCGGACTGGTTGAGAATCCGAATGCGGATCAGTTGGCTCAGATTGCTGTTCAGAGTGCGCAGACTGCGCTGCAGTTCAGTATGCCTGCCAAAGTGGCGATGCTGTCTTATTCAACCAAAGGTTCTGCCTGCAATCCGCTGGTTGATAAAGTGGTTGAAGCCACCGCGACCGCCAAACAGATTCTCGCTGATGACTTTTCGGGTTTGGACATCGAACTGGACGGTGAATTCCAGCTGGATGCAGCCATAGTTCCTTCCGTAGCGGCTTCTAAAGCTCCCGGCAGCGGAGTGGCCGGTCAGGCCCGTGTCCTGATCTTCCCGGACCTGAACGCCGGTAATATCGGCTACAAGCTGGTGCAGCGTCTGGGCGGAGCCGAAGCCTACGGTCCGATCCTTCAGGGACTGAACAAACCGGTTAATGATCTTTCACGCGGATGCAGCTCCGAGGACATCGTCGGTGTCGCCGCAATCACTGCTCTGCAGTCACTCTAATCTTAAAAGGAAAACGGGCAAGGATATGAAAATTCTAGTACTCAATTCGGGTTCTTCTTCTATCAAATTCAAACTGTATGATGTCGATGCGCAGAACGACCAGTTCTCGGCTCTGTGCGAAGGTCAGGCGGACCGGATTGGTATTGAGGGGTCCAACATCACTCTCAAAGTCGCGGCTGACGACAGCAAAGAAAAGCAATATGGTGATCTGGCTAACCACAAGGTTGCAATCGACCGGATTCTTCACATGCTGATGGACGGGGAAAAGGCCGTTCTCTCCAGTTTGGAGGAACTTGCCGGTGTGGGCCATCGCGTGGTGCACGGCGGAGAGGATTTCACTGCGTCCGCGCTGATTACCGACGAAGTAATTGACGCGATTGATCGCAATGCCGTTCTGGCTCCGCTGCACAATCCGCCGAACCTGATGGGAATCAAAGCGATGGCTGCGCTTCTGCCGGATATGCCGCAGGTCGCTGTTTTTGATACGGCAGTTCATCAGACGATGCCCAAAAAGGCATATATGTATGCTCTGCCGCGAGCTCAGTACGAAACCTACAAGATCCGCAAATACGGTTTCCACGGAACGTCGCACGGTTATGTGGCCCAGAAAGCGGCGGAGCAGCTCGGCAAGCCGCTGGAAGATCTGAAGATCATTACCTGTCATCTTGGAAACGGCGGTTCTCTGGCTGCTTTTATGAACGGACAGTCCGTGGATACCACGATGGGCTTTACGCCGCTTGATGGAATCATCATGGGAACCCGTTCCGGGACCATCGATCCCTACGTTCCGCTTTACATCCAGGAAACACAGGAGCTTAACCCGGCTCAGGTGAGCACCATGATGAACAAGCAGGGCGGTCTGCTCGCGATTTCCGGCAAGAGCGATATGCGCGACAATGTGCAGGGCGCGAAAGAGGGTGATGAAGGCTGCAGGCTGGCCATCGAAATGTTCTGTTACAGTATCCAGAAGTTTATCGGTTCGTACATTGCCGTCATGAACGGCGTGGATGCGATTGTTTTCACCGCCGGAGTCGGTGAAAATAATGCCATGCTGCGTACAACGATCATGGAAAACTTCACCTTCATGGGCGTGGAAATGGATGCGGCGAAAAATGACGCTAACGAGACCCTTATCTCTACGGCCGCTTCCACAGTGGCCGTGCTCAAAATTCACACCAACGAAGAGCTTGTGATCGCACTCGACACCTTTGGGCTCATTTCCGGGAAATAATTCAGATGGCACCTGCAAAAAAAGCATCCAGCGCGTATGTCTGGTTCGACACGGAGTTCACCTCGCTCGATCTCGACGAAGCACGCCTGCTTCAGGTGTCTGTTATGCTGACCGATAAAGACCTCCGGCGGCTTACGCCGTCGGAGGATGACCTGAACCTCTATGTGCGGGTTGACGAGGAAACACCTCTCAGCCCGTGGGTTCAGAAGCACCTGCCCGATCTCGTCAAAAAATGCCGCTCGCGCTCGGCGGTTCCGGTCGATGAGCTCGACGGGAAACTGACTGCGTGGGTAGACCGCTGGTGCGGCACGCCGATCAAAACAATCCAGAAACGTCCGCTTATGGCGGGCAACAGCGTTCATAACGACTGGATTCTGGCTCGAAAGTTTTTCCCGGAATTCGTCAGCCGTCTTCATTACCGGCTTCTGGATGTTTCCACGCTGAAAGTGCAGTGGTTTGATGCCGCGGGTGGTGCGGAGTTCGACAAACAGGACGCCAAACTCGTCAAAAAGTATTTTCCCGAAGCCGATCTGCGCCGCCTGCGTCAGCACGACGCTTATTACGACATTGTTGCCTCTGCCGCCGAACTCGCTTATTACCGGGCACACACAACGTTTACTGTCTGATGTGTTGTCAGGTGCTCATCCGCGTTTCTGCCATTTGCGCCGCGCGGGTGGGCGAAGCAGCGGATTCTGACGGGAGACGATTTTTACGCAATCCTCGCCGAGCAGTTGTTCAAGTTCGTGTCCAAGCTGCTGGGTGGCCTCGACGTAGTAGTCTCGATGCGCTTTGACGAAAACTTTTTCGCCGCTGTCGAGCAGGATGCAGATGGAGAGCGGCGTGAGGCCGGGGTTTCGTTTGGCGATTTCCTGAATGGTTTTCAGGCGCTCTTCTGTTACAGAGGCTTCGGTTAGATGGATACTTACTTTTTTAGTGTAGCGCAGCCCGGCATCAGTCAGCGGGATGATTTCCGACACCTGAACTTCGAGTGAATCACGGAAATCGAGCGCAATTTTTGCCCCGACCATGATGGCTTTCCCATCATCCAGAAACGGTTCCAGATTTTGGAAATCATCCGGCCAGACCACCGCATTGATGGCGCCGTCAAGTCCTTCGATGACGAAGCGGGCATATGGTCGCGGCGGATCCTTTTTGGTGAACATTTTCCGGTATTGGTCCACGAGTCCGCCGAGGCGGACATAAATCTCTTTTTCTCCTTTGCTCAGCCGCTCTTCGTATTCTTCGAGGTTTCCGATGCGCTGCAGGGCAAAAGTCTTGAGCGTCCATTCATGTGCGGCCAGCGGATGGCCGGATACATAGAATCCGATCAGTTCTTTTTCGGTGGAGAGCATTTCGTTTTCGTGCCATGGCGCGGCATCGGGAAGTTCTTCATCCCCGACGGTTTCTTCTGTTTCTCCGCCGCCCAGCATATCAAACATGTTTCCCTGTCCGCTGGCGCGGTCTTTAGCGGCTTCGGCTGCACGGGCAAGAGCGGTCCCGATGCCTTCGAACAGCCGTGAGCGGTGGATGCCGGTAAAATCGAACGCTCCGCATTTGATCAGGTTTTCGAGCGCTTTTCGGTTCAGTGCCTGCGAGTCGACCCGGCTGCAGAAATCGATCAGTCCTTCATAAGGGCCGTTGGCATCGCGCTCGGATACCAGGGCGTCGACAGCGCCGCCTCCGACACCTTTGATTCCGGCCATGCCGAAATGAATGGCTCCCTTGGTCGGGCGGAAGCGGGCGATGGATTCGTTGACGCTCGGGGGGCGGATTTCAATGCCCATTTCCTTCACTTCGGACAGAACCCCCGCGAGTTTGTCGGGATTGCCCATTTCTGCCGAGAGCAGGGCGGCCATGAATTCTTCGGGGTAATGCGCTTTGAGATAAGCAGTCTGAAAAGAAACAAATCCGTAGGCGGTTGAATGCGATTTGTTAAATCCGTATTCCGCAAATTTGGCGATGTTGTCAAAGATTCTGTTGGCGAGCTTTTCTTCTATACTGTTGGTTTTTTTGCAGCCTTCAACGAAATAGCTGCGCTGCTCGTCCATCACCTCTTTTTTCTTTTTACCCATGGCGCGGCGAAGGATGTCCCCTTCGCCCAGCGAAAAGCCCGCGAGGTCGCGCGCGGCCTGCTGGATCTGCTCCTGATAAACAATGATCCCATTGGTTTCTTTCAGGATCGGCTCGAGAATCGGATGGTCGTATTTAACCTTTTCCTTGCCGTGTTTACGCGCGTTGTAGGTCGGGATAAACTGCATGGGGCCCGGACGATAAAGCGCCAGCACCGCGATGATATCCTCAAAACAGTCGGGATTCATCTGTCGCAGGGTATCGCGCATTCCGGGACTTTCCAGCTGGAACACGCCGGCCGTATCCCCTCGGCAGAACAGATCGAACGTTTTTTCGTCATCGAGCGGGAGTTCCATCGGATCGATTTTAATGCCGTGGTTGGCTTCAATATGATCGATGGCTTCCTGAATGATCGTCAGGTTTTTGAGGCCGAGGAAGTCCATCTTGAGCAGGCCGATTTCTTCCGTCGGCCCTTTTTCAAACTGGACAACCGTCATGCCCTCCTTGCGCTCGCGTGTGAGCGGGATGATGTCGATCAGCGGTTTTTCGCCGATCACCACTCCGGCGGCGTGCATCCCCGTATGGCGCGGCAGGCCTTCGAGTCTCGGCGCGTATTTCATGATCGCGCGCGCGGTTGGGTCCGTTCGGCAGGCGAGGGCAAAGTCCGGACTGTCCTTCTGCGCGGTCTGCAGGTTTTTGGTCATGTCCGGAATGAGCTTGGCGACCTTGTCGCACTCAGAGAGCGGCAGGTCGAGTACGCGTCCGATATCCCGCATCAGCGTTTTTGCGCCGAGTGTTCCAAAAGTGATAATCTGTGCTACACAGTCCTCGCCGTATTTTTCGCGCACGTACTGGATAACGGCCTGCCGTTTGGTGGGGCAGAAGTCGATATCGAAGTCGGGGGGTGAGACGCGGTCCGGGTTGAGGAATCGTTCAAAAATCAGATTGTACTTCAGCGGATCGATGGCCGTGATTCCCAGCGCGTAGGCCAGAATAGATCCAGCCCCCGATCCGCGCCCCGGACCGACCGGGATGTCGTTTTCTTTGGCCCAGCGAATGAAGTCGGCCACCACGAGGAAGTAGTTGACATAGTTGGTCTGCTTGATGATGCCGACTTCGTACTCATACTGTTTTTTCACTCGTTCGCCGAGCTCATCTTCCGGGTGATCGAAATCTTTCAGGTTATAAAGTTTTTCCAGTTCGCGTTTCCCGATTTCCATTAGGTGGTCTTCTTTGGAAACGCCTTCGGGAAGAGGGAAGAATGCCGGGAAGTGGAGCCGTTCGGCGGGCAGGTCGAACTCAAATTCCACATTGCAGCGCTTGGCGATCTCGATGGTGTTGGCGAGCGCTTCCGGCTGGTCGGGGAAAAGCTGCTGCATTTCGGCGCCGCTCTTCATATAGAACTGGTTGCCGGGGTAGCGCATTCGGTTTTCGTCGGTCAGCAGGTGCCCCTGCTGCAGGCAGATCAGCACATCGTGCGCTTCATGGTCGGTCTGTTTGATATAGTGGACATCGTTGGTGACCACCAGCGGAAGTCCGGTGATTCTCGCCACCTCAAGCATATGCCTGTTTCCCTCTTTCTGCTCCGGCATGCCGTGATCCTGCAGTTCGAGGTAAAAATTATTCGGTCCGAGAATCTCTGAGTATTCATGGGCCAGAGCGACAGCTTTGTCGACGTCTCCCGCCGCTGCGGCTTCAGTGACTTCACCCTTCAGGCAGGCGGAGAGTCCGATGATGCCGCCGCTGTACTCGCGCAGCAGCTTTTTGTCGATGCGCGGTTTATAGTAGAATCCTTCGAGGTGAGCTTTTGAGACCAGCTTCATCAGGTTCTCGTAGCCCTTGTTATTTTCGGCCAGCAGCACCAGGTGCATGTTATCGGCCTGAGACGATTTTTCGTCCATACCGTTGCGGGCGACATACACTTCGCAGCCGATAATGGGTTTGATGCCTGCGGAATAGGCTTTTTTATAGAACTCGACCGCGCCGTAGAGGTTCCCGTGGTCGGTCATGGCCACATACTCCTGCCCCAGAGCCTTGGCGGTCTCCATGATCTCGCCGACTTTGCAGGCGCTGTCGAGCAGGCTGTATTGCGTGTGAAAATGAAGATGGCAGAATGGAACAGTTTTCATAGGTCAGAGGGTTCATCTTACCGATTCGTCCGCATGGAAAAAGGCCGAACTTTTCCAAGCTTCGGAAAATCAGGATTCGGTTTTTCCAACCCTTGGAAAACCAAGTATTTCCGCCGGAAAATTTTTTCCGGGGTTTTAAAAACCCGAGTGGCCGGGTCTGGTTTGTGGTGCCGGGGCGGAGGCTTGGAAAGCGCCGTTTTCTGAGCGAATTCAGCTGTCGGGTTACTGCGGTTTTTGTCCTTTCATGAGTACCATAGCTTGAAAGCGGTTGCAGTTGCGGCTAAATTGCTTCCCTTTGATTTTAAATAGAATGGAATCAACTGCGAAACGATTGGGTTTATGATGAGAATATTATCTGGAATACAGCCGTCCGGAAAACTGCATATCGGGAATTACTTCGGAATGATGAAACCCGCTCTCGAGCTGCAGGAGCAGGGCGAGGCTTTTCTGTTTATTGCCGATTATCATGCACTGACGACAGTTCATGATGCGTCGGCGCTGCGCCAGCAGGTCAGGGATGTGGCGCTCGACTTTCTGGCGGCCGGGCTCGATCCGGAAAAAACGGCATTTTACCGCCAGAGCGATGTCCCCGAAGTGCAGGAGCTGTCGTGGCTTTTGTCGATTATCACACCTATGGGGCTGCTGGAGCGCTGCCACTCCTATAAGGACAAACTTGCCAAGGGATTTGCCGCAAGCCACGGACTGTTCGCCTATCCGGTGCTGATGTCTGCGGATATTCTGATTGTGCAGTCCAATCTGGTGCCGGTCGGCCGCGACCAGAAGCAGCATCTTGAAGTGGCCCGCGATCTGGCCATCAAGTTCAATAACCAGTTTGAAGAGGTTTTCACGATTCCTGAGCCGTCCATCCGCGACTCCGTGGCGGTTGTGCCCGGCGTTGACGGACAGAAAATGTCGAAATCCTACGACAACACGCTGGAAATTTTTGGAGATCCAAAAGCGCTCAAAAAACGCGTGATGAAAATTGTGACTGATTCCAAAGAGCTGGAGGATCCCAAAGATCCGGACACCTGCAATGTGTTTGCACTCTACAAACTGTTTGCTTCAGACGAAGAACTGGCGGATCTGGCCGGACGCTATCGGGCCGGGAACTTCGGCTACGGCACTGCGAAAAAGGAGCTGCTCGCGAAAATCAACGAGCATTTTGCTCCGATGCGCGAGAAGCGGGCGGAACTTGAGAACAATCTGGATTATGTCGAAGAGGTTCTCTCCAGAGGGGCTGAAAAAGCCCGGGCAGAGGCACAGAAAACGCTTTCGGCCGCCCGCAGGGCCGTCGGGCTGGAATAGAAGAACCCGCAACCATGGGTTGAATGAAGAAAAGAGTTTACATGGCTGAGTTGCTCCCCGACGAAGAATATAAAGTGAATCTTGAGGTTTTTGAGGGCCCGCTTGACCTTTTGCTGTACCTCATCAAAAAAGATGAAGTGGATATCTATGATATTCCCATCGGGCGCATTACTGCTCAGTACATGGAATATCTCGAGCTGATGAAAATCCTCAACCTCGAGATTGCCGGCGATTTTATCGTGATGGCTTCTACGCTGATGCTGATTAAAAGCCGGATGCTTCTGCCCGACGATGATCGCGGTCCGATGGAAGAAGATGATGAAGACGATCCGCGCTGGGATCTGGTCCGGCAGCTGGTCGAATACAAAAAATTCAAAGACGCCGCCGGGTTTCTGGAAGTGCTTGAGGAAGAACAGGAGAATGTGTTCGGCCGCGAAGGAGAACATGTCGAGCTGGGCTCCCGTCCGGATGTCGGCATGCAGGATGTCGGGATTTTTGACCTGATCAGCGCTTTGAATGAAGCGCTGGACCGGGTTCCCTCCGAAGAGCTTCAGGAAATCTTTGCCGAGCAGTACACTGTGGGCGAAAAAGTGGATGATCTGCTCAGCCGAACCAGCAACGGCCAGAAAATTTCCCTGGGTCGACTGTTTATCGGGATGCGCTCTCGACAGGAAATTGTCTGTACATTCCTGGCGGTGCTCGAACTGATTAAACTGAACCGACTGGCCGCCCGGCAGGACAGCCACTTCGAAGAGATCGTGATTGAGCAGGTTGATGAGAGTGATGTGCCCGCTGCGCTGGAAGAAGATCCGGAAGAAGAGTCCGTTTTTAAAGAAGATGAGGAGCTGCTATGAGTGATGTAGAAATCCTGCCTGAATTAAAAGAAATCATCGGGTCTCTTCTGTTTGCCGCCAAAAAACCGCTCACCGCCAAAGAGATCCGTAAAGCGCTGATTGGAACCGGTGAAAACTACGGCGGTCCCTATGAACAGTTTACTTCGCTGAAGGAAAACGAAATCCTGGAGGCGATTGAAGGACTCAAGGAGGAGCTTTCAAAAAATGCAACCGGCCTGCATGTTGCCGACGTGGCACACGGGTTTCGCCTGCAGAATAATGTGGCGTGCGGTCCATGGGTCCGCACCATGCTGGATAAGGACCGCACCACCAAGCTGTCCAAGCCGGCGTTGGAAACCCTTGCGATTGTTGCCTACCGCCAGCCGGTTCTCCGCTCCGAAATTGAATCGGTTCGCGGTGTGTCCGTGGACAGTATCCTGCGCAATCTGGTTGAGCTTCAGCTGGTGAAGGTTGTGGGGCGCAGTGAGCTGCCGGGGCGTCCGTGGATGTTTGGAACCACACAGCGCTTTCTGGAGCACTTCGGTCTGAAGAGTCTCGATGACATGCCAGGCATGGACGAATTGAAACGGCGGGAAATGGAGGCGGGCGAGGGCGAGAAGACGCTACAGACAAACAGCTTCCCCGCGATTGAAAAAGAATTGGAAGGACAGGCGGAAACGCCGACAACGGAGGGCGACGATAATGAGCCTGGATAAACTGAGAAAGAAAATTGACCAACTCGACGCACAGCTGGTCAAGCTGCTCAACGAGCGGGTCAGCGTTGCGCTGGAAATCGGAAAAACGAAAAAGGAGCAGGGGGGCGAAATTTATGTTCCTTCCCGCGAAAAAGCAGTTTTTGAACGCATCAGTGAGCTGAATAAGGGCGGTTCTCTTCCGGACAAATCGGCTCGCGCCATTTATCGGGAAATTATGTCTGCCGCATTGGCGCTTGAGAGCAACCTGAGGATCTGTTATCTGGGGCCGCCGGCCACATTTACCCATCAGGCGGCCCGCTCTAAATTCGGGGCCAGTGTCGAATATCATCCGGCCGGTTCCATTGCCGACGTGTTTGCCGCGGTTGAGAACGGCAATGCCGATTATGGCGTTGTCCCGATTGAAAACTCGACCGAAGGTGCGGTGACGCACACCTTTGATCAGTTCACTGGAACCACCCTGAAAATCTGTGCAGAAATCTATCTTCCGATTTCGCTCTGCCTGATGGCCTCTGTTTCAGGTGAGAAGGTCAGTCGGATCTGTTCCAAACAGGAAGCGCTTGGGCAGTGCCGTCACTGGCTGAACGCGAACATGTCCGGCATTGAGTTTGATGCCGTCAACAGCACCACGCTGGCAGCTGAAATGGCGTCCAAGAGCGATTGCGCGGCCATTGCCAGTCATTTTGCCGCCGAGTTGTACGGCCTTGATATCCTTGCTGAAAACATTCAGGACGTCAGCGGAAACACGACGCGGTTTCTCGTGATCGGCGCACAGTGTTCCGAGCCGACCGGCGATGATAAAACATCAATTTATTTTGGAACCAAACACAAAGCCGGAGCATTGCATGACGCTCTTGGTGCACTTCAGGCGAACGGCATCAACATGAGCAAAATCGAGTCTCGGCCCAGCGGTGACAAGGTCTGGGAATATGTTTTCTTTGTGGACTTCGAAGGCCATGCTGACAATCCCAATGTAAAAAAAGCACTGAAAGAAATGGAAGATCACTGCGCAGTGCTGACCGTGCTGGGGTCCTATCCAAAAGCGGGGTAATGGTTTCCAGAACTTGAGAAAATATTATAAACAGGAAAAGGAACTGACTGCTCAATGAAAACAAATGAATGGATTCCGAAGGTGCCGGTTTACCAGCCGGGAAAACCGATCACTGAAGTCGCCCGTGAACTGGGCTTTGATGATATTGATGAAATCATAAAGGTTGCCTCCAACGAGAACGAACTGGGCCCGTCGCCCAAAGCGCTCGAAGCAATGGCTGCCGAAGCCGCCGAAATGCATCGTTATCCGGACGGCGGTGGTTTCTACCTGAAGCGCCGACTGGCTGAAAAGCTGGGTGTGAAACCGGAAAACATTATGCTCGGCAACGGCAGCAATGAGCTGATCGAGTTTTTAGGCCATGCATATCTTCAGCCCGGAGCCAATCTGGTGATGAGCGAAGGAGCCTTTGTGGTCTATCGTCTCGTGGCGGCTCTGTTCTGCGCCGAGACGATTGCGGCGCCGATGAAAAACTTCGGACATGACCTTGATGCCATGCTCGATGCCATTACGCCGGAAACCCGTATTGTCACCATCTGCAATCCTAACAATCCCACCGGAACCATCATTACGCCGGACGAGATTGACGCATTTATTGAGAAGCTCCCGGATCACGTGCTGGCCGTGTTTGATGAAGCCTATTTTGAACTGGCTCCTGAAAACGTTCAGGCTGACGTCCTCAAGCATATTCGGGCTGGACGTAAAAACGTGATGGTGATGCGTACATTCTCAAAAGCCTACGGGCTGGCTGGGCTTCGCATCGGCTACGGCATTGCCCACGAAGAGGTTGTCGAAACACTGAATCACGTCCGTCAGCCGTTCAATGCCAATGCCATGGCCCAGGCTGCCGCGCTGGCTGCACTCGATGACGACGACCACATCGCCCAAACCCGCGAAATGGTTTTTCAGGGGTTGGAGCTTTTTGCGGAAAAACTTCCAACCATTGGAAAAGGGCTGGAATTTGTGCCGTCATACGCCAATTTCATTCTCGTCAAAACCGGCAATGGTGCTGAAGTGTTTGCGGAGCTTCAGAAGCGTAAAGTGATTGTCCGTCCCATGGCGGGGTATGGACTGCCCGACTGGGTTCGCATCACTATTGGGACTCCGGAACAGAATACACAGGTCCTAAAAGCACTGGCGGAGGTCGTTTGATCCGAAACGGATACAGCAAATTCCCCCACCAGTGAAATACTCCTGCGGGCGGAGCATTAATAGGCTCCGCCGTAAGGATACATCGGCATGCCGGATCCGTGATCCATTATATCCATCCGGATGCCGGTGTCAGCCAGTTGCGCCAGGCCGATGATTGCGGCTGCAATCAGTCCGGCAATCAGCAAGGCCAGCAGAATCGGATGTTGCGCCACCCAGTGGATCGGATGCATATGCATTATATGAGCATGCGGCAGATGCCATTTCATTGTTCTCACCTCCCGTTCCACGTCCTATATACCAGTTTTTTTTGAAAAATACCATTTTTTTCAGTTTTTTTGATCTGTCGTCAGGAAGGGGTCGCAACGGCCAGCAGGTTTTGAGTAGGGTGTGCGGATGACGAAAAAGAACAAAGAGGACGCTGTACAAAACGAACTGCTTCCATGGTTTGCGAAACACTCGCGGGATCTGCCTTGGCGAAAAAAACGCACACCGTACCGGGTCTGGGTTTCCGAGATTATGCTGCAGCAGACGCGTGTTGACACCGTGATCGATTATTACAACCGCTGGATGAAAAAGTTCCCGTCCTGGCGTGCACTGGCGCGCGCGCCGCAGGGTGATGTGCTGAAAGCGTGGGAAGGCCTCGGGTATTATTCGCGCGCCCGCAATCTGCACGCCGCTTCAAAAATCATTTCGGAGGAATTGAACGGGCGTGTGCCGTGTGCCGTTGCCGATCTTCAGAAATTTCCAGGCATTGGAAACTACACCGCTGCCGCAGTTGCCAGTCTGGCGTTTAATCAGGATGCCGCCGTTTTAGATGGGAATGTCATTCGCGTGCTGAGCCGGCTGTTTGCCTACGGCGGCGATGTCAAATCGACGACCGGGAAAAAGAAGCTGCAGGCGTGGGCTGATGATCTGCTGGTTCCTGGCCGTGCCGGAGAATTCAACGAGTCGATGATGGAGCTTGGCGCATTGGTTTGTCTGCCCGTTGCTCCCAAATGTGCGGACTGTCCTCTTCAGAGTGCGTGCGAGGCGTTTGGAAAAGGTGCTCCGGAAAAATATCCGGTTGGGACCAAAAAGAAAAAAATTCCGCACATCACCGTCGGTGCTGCAGTTACGGTAAACAGCAAAGGCGAAGTGCTGATCGCTCAACGCCTTGAAGGCGACATGCTCGGCGGCCTTTGGGAATTTCCCGGCGGCAAACAGGAACCCGGCGAAACCATCGAAGAGTGTATTGCTCGCGAACTGAAGGAAGAGCTCGGTATTAACACGGAAGTCGGCGACTTTCTGATGACGGTTAAGCACGTCTACAGCCACTTCAAAATGACCATGCACGTCTACTGCACAAAAATTCGCTCCGGCCGCCCACGCCCCATCCACTGCGCTGACTTTCGCTGGGTGAAAATCCCCGACCTCGGAACATTCGCCTATTCCAAGGCCGACCTGCAGGTGGTTGGGAAGTTGCAGGGAAAATGATTGTTTAGAAGAACGTAACTGCGCTAGGGCCGGGTCTGGCCGGTGCCTTCGATGACGAATTTATAGGTGGTGAGTTCTTCGAGTCCCATTGGTCCGCGCGCGTGCAGTTTGTCGGTGCTGATGCCGATTTCCGCGCCCATGCCGAATTCCGCTCCATCGGTGAAGCGAGTGGAGGCATTGACGTAGACCGAAGAGGAGTCCACCTGGGCGAGGAATGCCTTTTCGGAATCTTTGTCAGCGGTGACGATAGCGTCGGAGTGGTGTGAGCCGTAGGTGTTGATATGTTCGATGGCGGCCTCGACGCTGTCGACCACGCGAATCGATAAAATGAGGTCGAGGTATTCTTCCGGCCAGTCCGCTTCAGTGGCGGCTTTGACATCACTGTCAAATGCCTGAACGGTTTCGTCGCCGCGCAGTTCAACGCCGCATTTTTTGAAGCGGGCGATCATTTCCGGGAGGAAATCGTTGGCGATATTTTTGTGGACCAGCAGGGTTTCCATGGCGTTGCAGACGCCGGGACGCTGCACTTTGGCGTTTTCGCAGATGGCCAGTGCCATATCGACGTCGGCCGTGGCGTCGACATAGGTGTGACAGACTCCTTTGTAGTGTTTGATCACAGGAACCCAGGCCATTTCAGAGACGGCTTTGATGAGTCCTTCGCCGCCGCGGGGGATGATCAGGTCGACTTTGCCGGTCATTTGGGCCAGCTCACGCACGGCATCGCGATCGGTGGTTTCAACCAGCTGGATGGCATTTTCGGGCATTCCTTTTTTCAGCCCGCCCTCGCGCAGGGCTTTGGCGATGGCCAGATTGGAGTGCATCGCTTCTTTGCCGCCGCGCAGAATGACAGCATTGGAGGTTTTGAAGCAGAGTGATGCGGCGTCGGCGGTGACGTTGGGGCGCGATTCAAAGATAATGGCAATCACGCCGATCGGAACGCGTACTTTTTTGATCTGCAGTCCGTTGGGCCGGTTCCAGTTGCTGATTTCCGAACCAACAGGATCTTTGAGCGCGGCAACGTCGGACAGGCCTTTTACCATTCCTTCGATACGGGAATCATTCAGCTCGAGCCGGTCGAGCATCGCGGAGGACAGGCCGGCTTCCTTCCCGGCTGCCAGATCCTTGGCGTTGGCTTCCTGAATGGCTTCTTTCTGGGCCGTCAATTCATCTGCCATTGCTTCCAGAATCGCGTTTTTCTTCTTGGTTGAAAGCTTGGCCAGTTCGCGGGAGGCGGCGACGGCCTTTTCTCCCATTAAAATCATGTCATCGTGCAAGCTCATGTTCTGCTCCTATTATCTCGATACAATTAAAGTGCCGGCGTCGTCACCGTTGAGGATGCTCTGTATGATGCCGTCCTGCCGTCCATCGGCAATGACGACGGGGATGTCGGCTTCGGCGGCTTTGGCGGCCGACATCAGTTTGGATTTCATCCCGCCGGTGGAAAGATTTTCATTTTTTCCCCGGTCAAGCGCAAGGATGTCCTCGGAAACCCGTTCGATGAAAGGAACGCGGTCGCCGTTGCCATCACGCAGCCCGTCGGTTGTTGTCAGAAGAATCAGTACGTCGGCGTTGACCAGTGTGGCAACGAGTGACGCCAGAATATCGTTGTCGCCAAAGGTGATTTCTTCGGTGGAAACCGCGTCGTTTTCATTGATGATCGGAATAATGCGATGCTCAATCAGGTTCTGCAGGGTGTTTTTTGCATTAGTCCGGCCGTCACTTACGCGAAAGATCGCATCCGTGAGCAGTACCTGGCCGACCATGATATGTTTCTGGCCGAACAGGTGGCTGTATAGATTCATCAGCCGGGTTTGGCCGACAGCGGCTGCCATCTGCAGGTCGGGCAGGGCGGTAGGACGCTGAGCCATTTTGAGCGCTTCAATTCCAGCGGCAATGGCTCCTGAGGAAACGAGCAGCATTTCGTGGGTTTCGCTGTGTCCGGCGGCCAGACCGGAAACCAGTGAGAAAATCCGGTCGTGATCGGGCTTTCCGGTTTCGTCGACCAGTACGCGGCTGCCGACTTTAACGACAACCCGTTTGGCCTGTTTTAAACTGTTGCGTGTCTCTTTCATAATAAACGCGCATTATTGCCATGCTGTCCGTGAAAAAACATAAAAAAATTCGGTTCATCGCAAGGCGGCAAACGGTAGGATGCGCCGATATGAGAATTACCAGTGGAATTTTAAAGGGGCGGCAGTTCAAGGTGCCGAAGGTTGGAGTGCGTCCAACGACGGAGCGGACGCGCGAAGCGGTTTTTTCATCGCTGGTCGCGCATGTGCCGGGCGCGCGGGTGCTGGATCTGTTTTCCGGGGCCGGTGGATTGGGACTGGAGGCGTGGAGCCGCGGAGCGGCCGGCGTGACCGCTGTAGAGAAAAATTCCAATGCCTGGAACATTCTGCAGAAAAATTTCCAATGTTTGGAACAGCCTGATCTGGGCACTTTTGAGGTGGTGCGGGCCGATGTCTACGCCTACCTGAAGCGGGCGTACGCGTCCTATGATCTTATTTTTGCGGATCCTCCGTACGATGATGTGGATCTGCCTCGTCTGCTCGATGCGGTTGGGGATGTGCTGGCACCGGACGGGCTGTTGGTGTTTGAAATGCGCAGTCGTGATCCCTATAGTCTCCCGCCGGAGTGGACCTCCCTGAGAGAAAAGAAATACGGCTCGACCAAGGTGCTGTTTCTGGAGCGCAAATAAATGAATAAAAAAGCAGTTTATGCGGGAACATTTGATCCGATGACGCTGGGTCATCTCGATGTGGTTGAGCGTGCCGCCAGGATTTTTGAGGATCTGACGGTGGCGGTGGCCGCTGTAACCGGAAAAAACACGCAGTTTTCTCAGCAGGAGCGTATGGATCTGGTTAAAGAATCGGTGAAGAACCTCCCGAACGTGAAGGTAGAGCCGTTTGACGGACTGTTGGTGGAATACGCCCGCTCGCTGGGCGCTTCGGTGATTATTCGTGGGTTGAGAGCGTTTTCAGATTTTGAATATGAATTTCAGATGGCGTTAACCAACCGACGCCTTGCGCCCGATCTGGAAACGCTGTTTTTGATGCCGAAGCAGGATTACAGCTATCTCAGTTCCACAAATATCCGTCAGGTCGCCGCACTGGGAGGCGATGTGAGCGCATTTGTTCCCGCCTGCGTTGAGCAGGCTTTGAAGGAGAAGACGCAATGATTATTCGGCTGGACGATCTGCCCGAACAGGGCAGGACATTTGAGGGGGAAGAGTCTCCGGAGGTGATGGCTTTGGAGCAGTCGGCGGAATTCCATCCGGCGGGGCCGCTGTATTATGATTTATATGCCCAGCTGGTGGACGGCATGCTGATTGTGCGTGGAAAAGTGTCTGCGGAGATGAAAGGGTGCTGTGCAAGATGTACTCAAATTTTCTCGACAACGGTGGCCGATTCCGGTTTTCTGCGCGACTACTCCGACCTTCAGGGGCTGGAAGTGGTGGATGTTACCGAGGATTTGCGCGAGGCGATTTTGCTGAATTTGCCGCATTTTCCTTTGTGTGACGAGTCGTGCCGGGGGCTGTGTCCTCAGTGCGGAAAAGACCTGAACGAAGGGCCTTGCGGCTGTTCGGGCAGGCAAGCCGGTGGCGCGTGGGATGCGCTGGATAGTTTGAATTTGTAATGGAAAACCGGACCGGGGGCGGGTAGTATCCCGCCTTTATTTGAGTCTGAGCAGGAGAAGAAAAATGGCTGTTCCAAAGAGAAAAAAATCGAAAAGCAAGAGTGCCAGCCGCAAGGCGCAGAACATGAAGCGTTCCATCGCCCGCGCAGGTCTGGACGGTGAAAGCGGCGCTCCGTCACTGCCGCATCGCGTCTGCCCGACCACGGGTAAATACAAAGGTCGCCAGGTCCTTACCGTTTCGGACGACTAAGATTATGCGTATCGCTATTGATGCCATGGGTGGTGACTTCGCCCCCCGTGAGATCGTGAAAGGGGCCGTGGAAGCGGCCCGCGGTCTTTCCGGGATTGAAAAACTTTATCTGGTTGGCGACGAAGCCGCTGTTCAGGCAGAGTTAAGCAAATATGGCAAAAAGCCTGAGTGTATCGAGATTCTCCATGCATCCGAAGTGATTGGCATGGATGAGTCGCCGGCGCTGGCGCTCCGCCGCAAAAAAGATTCATCGATCATGCAGGCGGTCAATCTGGTGAAAACCGGTGAGGCGGACGCCATCTTTTCCGCGGGAAGCACCGGCGCTGCAGTGGCTGCGTCCACGCTTCGCCTGCGTACTCTGGATGTCGTTGATCGTCCGGCCATCGCGACCGTGCTGCCTTCCCTCGACCATCCTTTTGTTCTGCTCGATGCCGGCGCCACCACCGACTGCACGGCCGCCATGCTGGTTGAGTTTGCGGCCATGGGCGATATCTACGCAAAGAAAATCCTGAATATCCAGAAGCCGACGGTCGGCCTGCTGAGTATCGGCGGCGAAGATGCCAAAGGCAGCAAGTTTACCAAAGAGGCGTTCCAGCTTCTGGAAAGTTCTCCGCTGAATTTTATCGGCAATGTCGAAAGCCATGACCTGTTTGAAGGAAAAGTGGATGTCGCGGTATGCGACGGCTTTGTCGGGAATGTGGTTCTGAAAACCAGCGAAAGTGTTTCGCACGCCATGGGACAGTGGCTCAAGGAAGCCTTTTCCAGCAGTCTGGTTCGCAAAGTCGGCGCGGGTATCCTGAAAATGTCTGGAGCCTTTTCCGAAATTAAAGAAAAGGTGGATCCGGAAGCATACGGCGGCGCCCCGCTGCTCGGCGTGAAAGGTGTCTGCATCATCGGACACGGTTCTTCTTCTTCCTACGCAGTGTACAACGCGATCCGCGTGGCAGGCACGGCCATCGAACAGAAGCTGAATCATCTGATTGAAGAAGAAATCAATGTGATTTTTGATGGTAACGAACAAAGTGAGTGATTCCAGTAACAGCCTTCGGACGGTTTCCATTATCGGAACCGGCGTTTATCTCCCGGAAAAGGTCGTCACCAACGAGGACCTTTCAAAAATTGTCGATACCTCCGACGAATGGATTTATACCCGCACCGGTATGCGTGAGCGCCGTCTTGCCCGGGAAGACCAAGCGACGTCCGATCTCGCTTCTGCCGCGGCAGAAGCTGCGCTGGCCGACGCCGGGATGACGGCAGAGGAAGTGGATCTTCTGATTGTTGCCACGCTTTCTCCCGATATGTTTTTCCCCAGCACCGCCTGTTTTGTTCAGGAAAAAATCGGCGCCAAAAACGCTTACTGTTACGATCTCGGCGCGGCCTGTTCCGGTTCGCTTTACGCTTTGGAAACCGCGAAGAACCAGATTGCCTGCGGTGCGGTCAATACCGCTCTGGTCATCGGGGCCGAAAAAATGAGTACCTTTATCGACTGGGAAGATCGCAGTACCTGCGTGCTGTTCGGTGATGGCGCGGGCGCCGTCGTCCTGAAAGCCTCGGACAGCGGCCGCGGCATTATGAAAGGCTGTTTCGGTTCCGACGGATCGCTGGCCAATCTTTTATGGACTCCCGGCGGTGGTTCCCGCAGCCCGATGTCGCACGAAATGCTCGACCGAAAAGAGCAGTACCTCAAGATGCAGGGCCGAGAGGTATACAAACACGCTGTCAAACAGATGACGCAGTCGGTGCTGGATGTTCTCGAACTCAACGGGGTTTCCTCGGACGATATCAAATGCTTTGTGGCTCATCAGGCCAATGCCCGCATCATCGAAGCGATCGGCAAGCGGCTCAATGTCATGGACCGCATGTTCATGAATGTTGAAAAGTATGCCAACACATCCGCGGCAGCCTTGTTGATTGCTATCAACGAAGCGGTCAAGTCCGGCATCGTTCAGAAAGGCGACAACATGCTCCTTGTTGCGTTCGGCGGCGGCTTCACCTGGGGCTCAAGCATTGTCGAGTGGAGCAAGTAATTTCCAATGTTCGGAAAAAGCCGTTCGAAAGCTCAGCTTTTTTCCAAACCGTCGAAGCAGGCAGAGCCTGCACCCATCAAATTTTCAATGATTGGAATATAGCGATAAGGAGAGATACGAAATGAAACGAGCCATTCTTTTTCCCGGACAGGGATCGCAGTCAGTCGGTATGGGCAGGGATCTGTACGACGCCATTCCAGAATGCAAAACCCTTTTTGATAAAGCCAATGACGTACTCGGCTACGACATTGCTGCGATCTGCTTTGATGGCCCCGAAGACGAACTGAAAAAATCGCACAACACACAGCCCGCGATTTTCACCGTCAGCGCCGCCGCTTTTGAAGCCATGAAAATCAAGAAACCGACGGAGTTTGACTTTGCCGCCGGTCATTCACTCGGCGAGTGGGGTGCGCTTTATGCCGCCGGTGTTATCTCCTTCGAAGATACGCTGAACGTGCTGAAGGCCCGCGGAGAATTTATTCAGGCCGCCTGCGATGCCAACCCCGGCGGAATGCTCGCTGTGATCGGTCTCGATGGCGAACCTCTCGAAAAGATCGCGGCAGAAGCCGGCGTTACGATGGCCAACATCAACTCCCCGGGGCAGACCGTTCTTTCCGGAACCGCCGAAGCGATAGAGAAAGCCGCTGAAGCCTGTAAAGAAGCCGGTGCCAAACGTGCTTTGCCGCTGCCGGTGGCCGGAGCGTTCCATTCTCCGTTGATGCAGCCTGCTGCCGATCAGATGGCTGAAATGCTTGCGGACATTGAATTTTCGGAACCGGTTATGCCGGTTCTGTCCAATGTTACCGGTGCGCCGCACGAAAGTGCCGCAGCGATTCGTGCCAATATGGTTGCTCAGATTACCGGCTCTGTCCGCTGGGTGGAGTGTATGCAGTATCTTTCTGCGCAGGGCGTCACCGAAGCTGTTGAGTGCGGTCCGGGCAAAGTCCTCGCCGGTCTCATGAAACGGATCGACCGCAATGTCGCCGTTTCCTGCATCGGCACGCTGGCCGATCTCGACAGCTAGCTTCCAGCTGTTTGGCGCTAAGTTGAAAGAGAAACACTTTAGGTCGCCAGACTTCTTCCGCTCGAAGGAAGCTGACAGTGGAAAAATCGGTTACTTCTCGGAAAGAGCTGCCTGAGCAGTCCGTCTCGGCGATTTGCTGATACGAAACATGCTCTGTGACGCCGGCAGGATAATCTGGGTTCATGCCTCTCTGTTTTGTTTATGCCAGAGGCAGGGTTATTCGGAATGTGCTGCCCTTATCCGGAACGCTTTCGGCGGTGATGCGGCCTCCATGGGCCTGAATGAGGGATCGGGCCAAGCTGAGTCCCAAACCGTTTCCCTCAGTTGAGCGGCTTTTTTCTCCGCGATAAAAGCGCTCAAAAATTCGTGTCAGTTCGTCGGGTTTGATGCCAATTCCGGTATCCTGGATTTCCACCTGAACTCGGTTTAAATCGGTCTGTTTACAACGGATGCAGATCGATTTCCCGGTCGGCGTATATTTCAGGGCATTATCGAACAGGTTGGCAATAACACGCTGGAGGCGGGTTTTGTCGCCGGACACGATCATTGGTTCGTTCGGCAGATCGGTCGTCAGATCAATCTGTTTTTCTTCAGCGACCGGAAGGAACAGGTCTGCGGCGCTTTTCAGCAGGTCGGTCAGGTCGATTTCTGCTTTTTCAATTTTCAGGACGCCGGACTCAGACTGAGCAATTTCCAGCATGGTGTTAATCATGCCGGAGAGCCGATCGCTTTCCTCGAGAACGGTGAGTCCCATTTCCCGATATGCGTCAAGGTCCTGCGGTCCAGTGAGCGTAGTTTCCGCCGCGCCGCGCATGCGGGTAATGGGGCTGCGCAGGTCATGGGCGACGTTGTCGGAAACTTCCTTTAATTCGCGAACCAGTGCTTCAATTCGGTTAAGCATCAGATTGAAAGCATTGGCCAGTTCATCAATTTCACGTCCTTCATGGCAGAGAGGCACTGCCTGATGGAGACTGTCCCTTCGGATGCCGGTTACGGCCTGTGTTACACGGCGTACTCCGGCCATGGCCCGGCGGGTACTCAGCAGTCCGGAGATCGTGCTCAGCAGAATCATAAACAGAGATCCGGTTATCAGAATCTGCTGCGTGTGTCGGTTAGACTGATTTTCTCTGCGCAGGTTGATTCCCATTTGCAGAATGCCTGTGTCCGCAATACGACTTGCTGCCAGCCGTGCGTTGAACGGGCTGCTTTTGGGGTAGAGTGTAGAATACACTTTTCTGTGATGCTCCGGCAGCGGCACTGTGGCCAATTCCTGATCAATGCCTTTCCAGAAGGAAAGGTCTGAAGAAAGGAGCACTTTCCCGTCGGGGGACAGGAATCGACAGAACAGATCTTTTGCGCCGGTTGCTTCGGTTTCGCGGTCGAACTCTTCAATGAGTCCCGGCATGCCTTGTTTTTCATAAATGCCGGCAAATTCATCGAGTTCATCCGACAGCATGTAATCAATTCGCTTATTGGCATTGGCCTGGATGCGTACAGATACCAGCGTGAAGACCGCCGTGCAGAACAGTGTGCAGATCAGTGCATACCACGATGCCTGCCGCATGACGACGGTACGGGTCATTGTTTTATTCGAGCACATAACCCATTCCCCGGATCGTTTTTATCAGTTTGCGCTCGAAATCGCGGTCGACTTTGTCCCGCAGTCTGCACATGCGAGCCTCGACTACATTGGTTTGCGGGTCAAAGTTGTAGTCCCAGACATGTTCCATGATCATGGTTTTGGAAATGACCCGGCCACTATTACGCATCAGGTATTCCAACAGGGAAAATTCCCGGGGCTGCAGTTCAATTTCCCGTCCATTCCGGAAAACTTTTCTGCGTACGATATCCAGTTGAAGGTCGCCAACGGTCAGTGTGGTCGGTTCGGCCTGAGCGGTGGACCGGCGGAGCAGTGCCTGAATCCGGGCCAGCAGTTCGGAAAAAGCGAAGGGCTTCATCAGGTAATCATCGGCGCCGACATGCAGCCCTTTCACGCGGTCCTCGATCGAAGATAAGGCACTCAGCGCAATGATCGGGACGTTTATGTTTTTTTGGCGGATTTGCCCAATTAGAGACAGTCCGTTGAGTTTTGGAAGCATGATATCGATGATGGCTGCATCAACGGCGGTTTCCTGGGCCATGTGCAGGCCGACTTCACCATCGGTGGCATGGTCGACGCTGAACCCTTCCTGCTGCAGGCCTTTGATAATGAATGCCGCAGTGCGGGCATCATCTTCTATCAATAATATCTTCATGGTCAGGCGTTTGTTTCGCAACCATAATAACAGAGCCGTGGCCTTTGTCCGTTAAATTTTATCCGAGACTCTCGAAGTCATTCAGAGCGTTTTAGTTCAGCATAAAGAGGATCAGGAAAAACGGAGACTGTTCAAACTTTGTTTTTTATTGAGTGCTCTCCGGCTTGAGACGCGCTGAGGCGCTGAGTCTGGTTAAAAGGATTCCTTCAAATAATCCGCAAAATGACGATGCCCCCGTTTTTCGCTGGGGATGTCGGCAGTCGACATAAACACCATCAGCTTTCCCATGGAGTACTGGCTTTTAGAAAACGGCTTAAGCAGAGACAGGACGCATTCACACAACCATTTTGGTATGCTGATAATTCTCGGCTTGCGTCCGTAGAATTCGAAGCAGGCCTGACAGATTTTGTTCCAGCTCATGTCGTCCGGTCCGCCGACACTGATGATGTTGTTGGACTGTTTGTTCATTTCAGAAACCATGACTTCCGCCAGATCCCGTACGTCGACCGGCGTGAAATAGTTCTGCCCTGATCCGATCACAAACATAGAGCCATACTGTGCCGTTTTGCCCATTTCCAGCAGATCGGAAAAGAACCCGCCGGCTCGGAAAATCAGCCATGAAGCCGAGCTTTTTCTCAGGGTCTCTTCAAAGCGATATTTGGCTTCCAGCAGAGGGACCTCTTTGCAGCCGCGATCAACTCCTTCCGGAGAAATGAATCCAAACTTCTGAACACCGGCTTTCTCTGCCTCCCGCAGGAGATTCACGTTCCCGTGGAAGTCGACATCCATGTGGGATGTTTTTGCTTTAATCCGGGTGATTCCGATGCAGGAGATGACAAGATCCATTCCATCACAGACTCCGTTGAGCGTTTCGGGGCGGGTAACATCGCAGGTTATGGTTTCCAGGTGCAGATGGTCGAGTCCGTTAAATTCCTCCTGAAGACGGGCCAGTGCACGCACGCGGTCGCCTCGGTCTAAATAAAGACGAATCAGGTTCTGTCCGAGAATTCCGGTTCCGGCAATCAGGACGTTCATGGCTTACTCCTCTTTTGGATCATATTGAATCACCCATTCGGTGGAGGGCAGGGTCAGTTTGACTTCACGGTAATGGTCGGACAGATTTCCGTCTTCCTCGGCCTCTTCGCCGCGGCAGATAATTTTCCAGGCGCTGCATTGGTCGAGTCCGGACGCCTTGAGAAATGCTTTTGTACGGATCATCATCGAAACCACCCCTTCGAGTTTGCCGTTTGTCAGGATCGGATAACGCAGGGCGATCAAATGGATCGGCTGGGTCAGGCTGTGTCCCGGCTCGCTGAGCTGCGGCGCAGGGCTCTTATCCATCAGGTCCCAGAAATAAGTCAGTTGATCGACTTTGCGCAGGCTGAACCCGCGGGCGAGGAAGTTGCGTTTGTAGTAGACCTGCCGGATCGTGTAATCGGTGTCGATGTAGGTTCCGCCGAAAAATCCGTCTGTGGCTTCCGCGCAGGGCTTCATTGCTTTGCGGAAGGTGTCGGGCGTCGGTTTCTTAGCGGCCACCTCGCCGAGCCGCGCAAAGGTTTCCCTAAAATATTTTTCGGCGGCGATGCCGATGGGATCGCCCGTCTGTGCGGCCTGACTGCTCAGCGCTGCGCAAAACAGAATAAACGTGATGAAACGCTTCATAATGATTCCTCCTTGTTGAGTTCGAATACCGTGATATACCCGGAGTGGTGTGAAACCGCCCGCCAGCTGAAAGAGCTCTTGTCCATTGCATCCCGCAGCCGGCCTTCAATGTTTTCAGCGATTTCATTCTGCTGGAACAGCCAGTGCCCCGAGCGGGCGCAGAGTGTTCCGAACAGGCTGGTCGGAATATCCACGTCCACAATCATCATCCGCCCGCCGGGTTTCAGAACCCGCGCGGTTTCCGCGAGAACTTTTTTCTTCAGCTCAAAGTGGATGTGATGGAAAAAGAAAGTGGAGACCGCCGCATCAAACGTCCGGTCTGCATAGGGAAGCCGTTCAGCAATCGCGGCATCAAACTGAATATTGCGAATCCCGGCAGCCTTTTTGCGGGCCGCGGCAATCATTTTTTCGGCGGCGTCGAGACCGGTGCAGCAGGAGTTGGTTTTATCGCTCAGTGCTGCCGCAATATCGCGCGTCAGCGTGCCGGTGCCGCAACCGATATCGAGAACCTGCTCATCGCCGCGCAGCGCAAGCTGCCGGATGACCATGCGGTGGAAGCGGCGCTCGAGGCCGAGCGTCATAATCGGTGCGAGCAGGTCATAGACCGGCGCGGCATGATCGAGCGTGATGCCTTCGGTCTGCCGGGCCACTGCTGAGCGGGGGTGCTGCTTCTTATGCATATTCCAAATCCTTCAGGTCCAGAACGGCAAACATCGACTCCGCCAGACTGCCGGCGGTTTTGCGGCTGATGCCCAGTCCCATTTCGCCGAGCGTTTGCAAACCGTCGCGCATCATGCTGAAGCCGAGCTGCGCGGTGGGCAGGGCGGTCGGCAGAACATCGAGATAGAGCCGGTCGGTTACGGCGAGCTCGCGGTTTTCCAGGGTTTGGAAAAACTTGGGCTGCTTTTTCCAAAGAGTGGAAAGCAGATAGTTATGGCGCTGTTCCAGATAATCCCGGGCCATGTCGCGAATATCGTCCAGCACCTGGCATCCAATGCCGAACTGCAGCAGGGCAGTTTTGAGCGCCGCGGCACGTTTCCGGTCGAGATGGGGCTCGATAATTTCCGGGGCCAGAAATGCGACATTAAAAAGAATGCCGGTTTTATAGCGGTGAATGACCGATAGAACCGTTTCCGGATCCGGACGCTCCGTAACACCTTCTTCTTCGCTGGCTTCCTGTGCCGCGCTTGGCAGAAGAATCTGAAGGGAGCGTTCGGAAAGCTGCTGTGCCTGATGAGGGGTGAGAGCGTTCTGAGCAATTCCTTCCCACAGCAGTTTCTGGAAAACCCGGTCGGTCGCCATAATCGAGACAACCTGCCGCATCACGCGGGAGGATCCGGGCATCTGAATGGGAATCACCACCTTGTCTTCGTCATCGAGAAGGTTGTCGGCGCTGGTCACCCAGATGCGGAAAAGATGGATCAGCTTTCCATAGAACAAACGATGTTCCGGATCGCAGTCCATCAGGTGATACATCGACTGGAACAGGGTCGAAAAAATGTTTTTCCGAAGCGTGTAATATTCATTCGGAACGGGTTGCATAGACACCAGATATTCATCCGGTGTATTCGGAGGGACCTGCAGCATCTGGTCGGCATTGTCATAAATGGCGTGAATGGCGGTCTGCTGTTCTGCAAAGGCGGCCTTGAAAACCCGTCCGGCATTCCAGAATTCTGTCCAAACATTCATGGGATCTCCTTTTGATGAAGATTATAGTCGCATTTTGGATGTGACGGTTAAATGACGGCAAGATTACCGTTTGGTAATCTCAACTTTCAGGAAGATCTAAAAGTCGAGCAGAGCAGGTTCAGGGGATTCGTCCGGCTGATAAGTTTTCAGTATCCAATCAAGGCTTCCTTCCATAAGCGGGAGAGGATCGGAGGGACCCAAATAATCCCTCCGCATTTTTGTTTGTATCTTTGAAGCGGAAGTCGAGACTCAGCAGGTCAATAACGTTGCACGCTGGTTGCGGCGCGTGAGGTGCTGCTGCCGGAGTTTTGCTGGGGCGGTAAAATAAAAAGCCTTGCCAGACACGGAGGTTTTACCAATCTGAATACCGTTGTTCGGCGCTGTCTCCGGTTATTTGACGAGGTGATCAAGATATCGTGAAATATTCCTGTTACGTAAAATTTCTTAAAAGATATGTTTGTAACATGAGTTTAACGAATTATTATTCGCACCCGAAATTGGCCTGAATCCTTGGCCAAGTCCAGTTTCGGGAGAATTTATATTGATGACTAATGCGCAGTTGAAAGGAACACTTTTCTGGATTCCGGTACTGATTTTGTCGGTACTGACGTTGACAGGACTGGTTTGGCTGGATGTGCGACCGAAACCAACAATCTTTGAGTTGGCAGGTGAAGGTGATCTTGATGCATTGCAGAAAATGATCGATCACGGAGTTTTATTGGAAGAACCGGATCGAGATGGTTTGACCCCGTTAGCCCATGCGGTTCAGGGGAATCAGTTAGAAGCGGTTGAAAGACTGTTAGCTGCTGGAGCGGATGTGAACGCTCAGTCTGTTGACGGGAACACCGCACTTCGCTACGCAGTCGAGAACGATTTTTCTTCTGTAATCAGCTGCTTACTGGATGCGGGTGCCGATCCTCATTTGCAGAACGATTTCGGAGAATCTCCATTTTTTAAGGCTGTTGACGGAAACCGGTCTTCTGTATCGCTGTTTCTCCAGCGGGGAATTATACCGGATGAGACTCGAGCTCCGGAGAGGGACGGGTATTTTTTCTGTGCGGCTCGCAGCGGCTGTATCCCGGTTCTTCAGCAAATGCTGAAGGACGTTCCGGATGTCAACGAGTTGTCTCCTCTTGGTATGAGTGCTCTGCATTGTGCCGTTTATGCGGATAATTTAGAAGCCACCCATCTGCTGATTGAGCATGGAGCGAATGTGAATCTGTGTGATCGGCATCACTGGAGTCCGTTGCATCAGGCGGTGCGTTCGGGGGATAAAGAGCTGGTTTGTCTCCTTGTGGAGCATGGCGCCGATCTGGAGGCCTGTGATCTTGAAGGCTGCACGCCGTTCTTGACCGCTGTGGATGAAGGTCGTGTGGAACTGGTGAAGGAGTTGGCGGATCTGGGTGCAAATATCGACGCGGAGAACAAAGGAAACAAATCAGCGGAAGATCTGGCTATGACGGGGAATCATGTAGAGATTCTCGTTTTTCTCCGCGAATATCGCGAGAAGCTTCTGCATAAAGGCAAAGGTGAGCAGATTTTCTTTTAATCTGGCACAGTGGGAAATGCGTTTGACCTCCCTTTTGAAAGTCCGCACAATCCGCGGTCTATGATTCAGGAAAAAACAGTTGTTATTCAGCACGATCTCTTTCAGGGGCAGTACCGGCTGCTGCGCGTCGCAGCGCCGAAGATCGGCCCGAACGTTCAGCCCGGACAGTTTATCCATTTGAAGATTCCTCGTATGGAGCATGCTGTGCTGCGTCGACCCTTCAGCGTGTTTAAAGCTGATGACGAGGGCCTTTCCATCCTGTACGCGACGATCGGAAAGGGCACTGCGGCGCTCAACTCGGTTCAACCCGGCGAAGAACTCGACCTGCTCGGTCCTCTTGGAAACGGGTTTCCAACCCTTGGGAAAGACAAAACAATTCCGGTGCTGGTTGCCGGAGGGTACGGAAATGCCGCGCTCTATCTGCAGGCCGCCGGCCTGCCGGCCCAAGGAGTTGCCTTTTTCGGCGGACGGACGGCGGAAGACATTCTTTGTGTCGATGAATTCAAGGCGCTGGGATGGGATGTGCGCGTCGCCACTGATGACGGATCGATGGGCACAAAAGGGCTTGTGACCGCAGCGCTCGATCCGTGGCTCGAGGAGCAGAAGGAACAGTTCCAGGCCTTGGAAATTTTTGCATGCGGTCCCAACGCAATGCTTCGGGCTATTGGCGACCGCGCGCTCGAAAAACAGATTACCGCCTGGCTGTCGATGGATCGCAATATGGCCTGTGGTGTCGGGGCCTGTCTGACCTGTGTAATTAAGCGGAAAACCGAAACCGGCTGGGAATGGGCGCGCTGCTGCAAAGACGGCCCGGTGTTTAATGCCAAGGAGATTCTTTGGGATGAGTAAACCTGATTTGAAAATTAAAATCGGCAGTCTTGAGATGAAGAACCCGGTGACGGTGGCGTCGGGTACCTTCGGGTATGGACCGGAATACGCCGACTATGTCGACCTCGATCGTCTGGGCGCTGTAACGGTCAAAGGGATTTGTTCAGAGCCTCATATCGGCAACAACACACCGCGTACGTTTGAAACCGCCAGCGGAATGCTCAACGCAATCGGTCTTCCCGGACCTGGAGCGAAAGGGTTTGTCGAAAAATATATTCCGTTTTTCGAAAAATATGATGTGCCTCTGATCGTCAATATTTGGGGCCGAACGCTCGAAGAATACGGTGATGTGGCGGAGCAGATTGGCGCGCAGGAACGCGTCGGCGCACTGGAGGTGAACGTTTCCTGTCCGAACGTTAAAGAGGGCGGTGCGCTCTACGGAACCAATGTGGATCTGTTCTGTTCGGTTGTGAAAAAAGTTCGCGCCAAAACGACCAAGCCGATCATCATCAAGCTGGCCCCCAACGTGGCGGACATCAAAGCATTTGCGGTGGCGGCCGAAGAGTGCGGAGCCGACGGGCTGGCGATCATGAATTCCTATCCTGCCATGGCCATCGACATTGAAACCCGCATGCCGCAGCTTTCCAACCGGACCGGCGGTCTTTCCGGGCCGGCGATCAAACCGATTGCGGTGAAACTGGTATGGGAAGCCGCTCAGGTCGTCGATATTCCTATCATTGGAATGGGAGGCATCAGCAGCCCCGAGGACGCCATCGAATTCATCATTGCCGGAGCAACGGCTGTCGCGGTCGGAACCGCCAACTTCAGCGATCCGTCTACTGCCGTGCGCGTGACCGAGGGCATTGAAAGCTGGATGGCTCAGCGCAATATCGCTTCGATTGCTGAGCTGCGTGGAACGGTTCAGGCATGAAACGCCGGGTGCTGACGGCCGGCCTGGGCGTGCTGACGATCGCGGTGACGATCTTCTGTATTTTATACAGTCCGGCGGAGAGCCGCCTGGAAGCAGTTCCTGCGTACGCACATGTGGTTTACAACAACGAGTCGCCCGACTGGTTTTTGTCGTTTTTTCCAATCCTCGGAAAAAGCGGCGATGAATTTTCCGAGGTTTGGAATAAAAGTTTCCGAACATTGGAAACGCGGCCGCTGGCCGTGGCCACGGTGGCTTTTGCCGGACCGGGGCAGCGCGACTGCTGGGTCGGAGTGAGCGAACTGAGCGGCTCGCAGGCGTTGGCGCTTCGCTGGCGGCTGATGTTGTTTCCGCCGGACGGAGTCAGCGCGGCGCGGCCTTATGCCGTGTGGCGGGTTTGGCGGTTCGAACACCCAGGCCTGCCTTCCTGGGCGAAGGTCCGGCTTGCGGTGACGGAACGCCTGTTGGTTTGTTCGGTTTCTGCTGACAGCCGCGATATTTATCGGTTGCTGGATGTGGCCGACGGACGGTCGGTTTCTCTCGAGAAACGAAACCGTCGATAGAGTTATCCAGGGATTCCGATGTCCGCCTCTTTCATCGATGGATATCCGACGAGTCGGGTCAGTCGATCCATCAGTTCTTTCATTCGCTGACCGCTTTCATTGGCCAGTTCCAGCAATTCGTGCTGGAGAGCGGGTTGAGTGGTTTGCAGCAGAGCTGCTTCGATGGAGGCGGTGATGACGGTCAGTGGCTGGGAGAGTTTGAGGGCGAGCTGCGAGATCTGCAGAAGAAGGTCGGCGCGGCTTTTATTGCTTCTGCGGTTTTCCGGCGGCAGGATGAGGTCTTCTTCGTGCTGCAGCACCTGGCTTTCGAGGGATTCCACCTGTTTTTCGACTTTGGCTGTGGCGGCCTCAACATTTTCGCGTACGTCATCGACGGTGCTTTTAATGATCTCTGGCGGCGTGTTATCGAGATGCATAATCGTATCGAGCTTATCCAGAACAATCGCCAGGGCTCCCATGTCGATGTTGTCGCCGCTGCCGCCGACTTCCCCGCTTTCACTGCCCGCACCGGTTCCTTCGCCGGCTCCCGTGCGCGAGTTGCGGGACTGAATCATGAGGCGGTTCCATTCCTGTTCCGGAATGTCTTCGGAATCGAGCAGGGCGCGTGCTTTTTCTTCGCCGTGCTTGCGAATGTAGTTTAAAACATCCAGCTCGGTTTTGGTCATTTTCTTGTGCTGTTCTGCGAAGCGGGCGGCGAGAATTTCCACTTGCCGCTGCTCTTCTGCTTCACGAAGGGCTTCGAGAATCTGTTCGTCCACCTCGGGCTGTTCTTCGCCGACTGCATTGCGGATTTTATCGACCACAGTTTTTTCGAGCAGAAGCATGGCTTTGTGCAGGCTGGCTTTTCCTCGTGCGGATTTGAATTTTTTCTGCTGAGCGAGTCCTTCATAGGTGCGGCGCAGGCAGCCGATAACAATGTCTGCCAATGATTCGCCGTTCTCCAGCGATTGCATGGACTGGCGGACCGAGACCGATTCCATGATGAGCTGCCCGAGTTTTTCGGGATCGGAGAGCATTTCCTGAAGTTCGTCGGTTGGCGGTTCCGATGCAGAGGACGGGTCGCCTTTGAGGAAGGCGACAATTTGTTCGATTTGGATGGGGGGAGGAGTCTCTTCCTCCTCTTCGTTTTTTTCTTCTGCTGCTTCTTCGTCCAGTCCGTCTCCATCGCCTTCAACGCCGTTCCGGCCGCCTTCGTCATCTCCGACTAAATGCTCCCCCTCGTGCTGAGCAACGTATTCGACGGAATCGGCTTTGATATGGTCCATCCCGGCTTCGTCCAGCTGTTCCTTAATGCTGGGGCCGGACTGATTGCCGGCGGTACAGAGTGCGTTGACGAGCTGGGTGAGTTCGTCCAGGGTGATTCCATTGCGGAAGACGAGGTGAGGAATGTTCAGGGTTATGAATTTTCGTTCCAGTGCGCGCAGGTGGACTGTGTAGTCCGAAATCATTTTATCATTGATGGTGAGAGTCTTGTTGAAGAGGCCGAGCGCGACTTTTTTTTCAATTCGCAGTGCATCGCTTAATACCTGATGCGCTTCTTTCATTGGACCGGAAACCGAAGGGTGATTCATTCCGTAAATGGATGCAATGTTCAGCATTTTTCCAAGAATCCCAAGGGCATTCATCATTTCAGGACTGCTGATTCCTGATATCGCTTTGCTCATTTCAACCTCCAAGAGGTATAACTATAATGTAAACGACAAAACAATCTACTCTATTAAAGAATAATAATGTTATGGCGTCCGGATCTGCGGCAGTATCCGCTTGCTGTTCCCGGGGGCTGTCATGATATTTAAAGAGGGATTGGTTTTATATATTTTGATGCTTTTCGGAGAATATGATGAAAAAAATAATCGATTTTCTTTTACTGTCGCTCCTGCTGATTTCCGCGGGCTGCAAGACGACTGAGACCCAGCCGGTTTCCTGGGAGCAGCAGCAGGCTTATATGGGAAAGGTCCGTGATCCGCGACTTTTCGGCCTGGGAATCTATCAAACGCCAGGTGGGCTTCAGATTCGGGGAGGAGGTCGTTTGCATCCTTCTAAGGCGGAAATACTGCCGATGTTGTCGAAGAAACCCTGGCGGCCGGTTGTGAATATGAACGGGACATTGGGGAAGAAATGGCCGGTGCTTCTGGATTGCACGGTATCCGCCAGCCTGTTTGAGTTTGATACTGCAGTAAAAGCAAAGGCCTGTCCGGTTGGAGAGGGAGGTGCCCAGCTTGTTCGCTGGCCAGGGGATGAGGTTCCCTGCTGCGTTTCTTTGATTCCATCGATTCGTCTGGGGCAGGTGTATGTTGAAAATCAGCTCGTAATGGTTCGAATGGCCAACCGATCTTTGGGTGAGTCGGCGCGCGGAGCGGTGGATCCTGATCCTTGTGCTGTTCTGGGATGGGATGTCCTGGAAAAGTTTGAACAGATCCAGTTTCTTTACTCTATCGGACAGGTTTTGCTGAAGACCACCGATCCATATGAGCCGAATCCTCTGTCGCTGTCCGCCCAGATCCCGTTGGTTGATCATCGGGGAGCCTGTGTCGTAAGAGGGCTTGTGAACGGGAGCGCTGAACTGATTCTGATTGATCCGGCGGGTGATTTTGAGGTGGCCGCAGAATCCGGAGCATCTATTGATCGAATCAAGCTTGCTGAAGGGGTGGTGATCTCCAGCCCCTCCGTCGCCTCCTCGCCGGGAGGGATCCGTATTGGTGCACATTTTTTGCAGAACTATCGTGTTACAATCTGTCCAAGGGCCGGAGTTGTGTATTTTGAAAATCCGGAGCTTTAGCTGTTATCGGCTTTTTCGTCTGTGTGGTTGAGGAGCTCGTGGATGGCCTCCCGAAGCTGGATGAGGGAAACCGGCTTCTCAAAGACCTTGCAGGCCCCGAATCTTTTGGCGAGCGGAAGGAAGTTCATGGATGCGGTTTGCATGCCTCCGGAGATGGCGATGATTGGGAGCTCCGAGTTGTGATTGCGGATGTAGGTGACAAGTTCGAGGCCATCCATTTCCGGCATCATGATATCGGTGATGATTAGGTCCGGAGTTTCTGCGAGCATCTGATCGAGCCCATCTTTTCCGTTGTCTGCTGATTCTGTTCGATAGCCCAGGCTTTTTAGAAATTGTGTGAAAACACTCTGAACAGCGTGATCATCATCGATTATTAAAATGTATCCCATGGGGACATCTCCGGTGGGTTACTTAACAGGTGCCAGTACTTGATGTACCATCCTGAGTAATTTGACAATAGGAAACGGTTTTTCCAGCAGGCAGAATGAGTTTGGTTCTATACCTGCCTTTCGGATGCGATCGCCCGAATAACCGCTGCACAGAATAACCTGCAGGTTCGGTTTTTTTTCTGTCAGTTTCGCCGCCAGTTCTGCCCCGTTTTTTCCGGGGAGAACAATGTCGCTGAACAGCAGATCAAATGCTCCGTTCTGTTCGTCGAATATTTTTTCGGCTTCTTCTGCATCGGGAGCAGATTCAACCTGATAGCCGGCTTTGTGCAACGCTGATTTCGCCAGGGTCCGGATCGCAAGGTCATCTTCGACAATCAGAATGCGTTGGTTGTTGCTTTCGGAATTTAAATCGCTGCCGGATTGGCTGGTGACGGTTGTTTGCGCCGGGATGCCGGTTTTGAGTGGCAGATAGATCTTGAATGTCGAACCGTGCCCGGGTTCGCTGTAGACATTAATCCATCCTTTATGGTCCTGGATGATTCCGTAAATAGCCGCCAGTCCCAGGCCCGTTCCTTTGCCGGGGTCCTTGGTGCTGAAGAAGGGTTCGAATATGCGTTTTATGGTCTTTGGGGACATTCCGGTGCCAGTGTCACTTATGCTGAGGCAGGCAAAGTCTCCGGCTCTTGTTTGCAGCGATTGTTCAGAATCTTCTTTGGTAAAAGAAATCGGTTCGGTTTTCAGGGTCAGAACGCCGCCGTCCGGCATGGCATCGCGTGCATTAATTGCCATATTTAAAATTGCGCGTTCAATTTGTCTGGGGTCGGCGTTGACAGGAACAGGGTCGGGAGCAAAAACAGTCTCTATCTGGATGTTTTCTCCAATAACGCTGGTGACAAAGGATAATGTGTTTTTAACGGTGTCGCTCAGGTTCATGGAGGTGAATTCAACAGCTTGTTTCCGGCTGAACGCCAACAGCTGACGGGTCAGGTCTGCTGCGTGCCGGGTGGCCTTCTGGATTTCCTGAACGTTGCTGCGGGGCTGTGTTTCGGTTTCATCCAGAGAGAACATTAGCAGTTCACTGAAGCCGAGGATGGATTGCAGGATGTTGTTGAAGTCGTGGGCGATACCGCCGGCCAGCTGCCCAATGACCTCCATCTTCTGAGCCTGCTTCATTTGTTCTTCGCGGATTAGTTCCTGAGTGATATCCCGCTTAACTGCTACATAATGGGTGATTTGATTTTGTTCGTCGCGCACGGGAGAGATGGTGGCGTCTTCTGTGTAGGTCTGTCCGTCTTTTCGTCGGTTAACCAATTGGCCTTCCCAGATGTTTCCGGCACGAAGTACGTCCCACATCTTTGTGTAGAAAAGGTCATCATGTTTTCCGCTTCTTAAAATATCTGTATTTTTGCCGATGGCTTCAGATCGTGTATAACCGGTTTGGTTTTCAAAGGCAGGGTTTACATATTCAATAATGCCTTTCGGATTGGTGATCATAACGGTTTCTGGAGATTGTTCTATCGCGGTTGACAGGCGCCGGAGTTCGCTTTCCGCTTTTTTCCGGTCGGTAATGTTTACAACGTTTCCCAGACAGTAAGACGGGCTTCCGTCAGGTTTGCGTATGAGAACCGCATCCAGCAGGCCGTAAACCGGTTCCCCGGTCTTATGGATAAATGTTTTTTCCATTCGGAAATGTTCGATTTTTCCGTCCACCAGCTGCTTTTGAAGTTCCAGATTCTTCTCCAGAACTTCCGGTGCTGTAATCTCGCTGAGATGTTTTCCCTTCAGTTCCTTTTCGGTATAGCCGAGCATTTCACAATAGGCCTGATTTGCTGTTTCAATATAGAAGTCCAGAGAGACTTGAGCGACGCCGGTGGCCATCGAGTCATAAATGCCCCGGAACCGTGCTTCGCTTTCTTTCATTGCATTCTGGACTTCTTTGCGATGCGTAATGTCCGAAATGAACCCTTCAACCAGCATGCTGTTCTTTTCATTCCTGCGTCCGATTCCGCGTTCCCATAACCAGCGTTCTTCGCCTTCCCGAGTGATAATTCGATATTCAATTTCAAAATGCCTGTGATCATTCAGGCTTGCCTGGATTTGATTCGAAACCATGTTTCGATCCTCCGGGTGAATCAGTTCCTTATAGGAGATGGTTTTGTTGTTAATGAGATCTTCCGCGGTGTAGCCCGTGATTTTGGTTGCGCCGTCGCTGATAAACCGCATCGTCCAGTTCTTGTCGTTTTCGCAGAGGTATGCCATTCCTGGCAGGTTGGAAAGGAGCGTGGAAAACCGATTCCGGGACAAGGTGAGTTCCTGCTCGGCCGCTTTGCGGTTTGAAATGTCATGAGCAAAAGCAAAGACCGTTGTTTTGCCCTGGAACGTAATGGTGTTCGAATGGATTTCGACTGGAAAGATGTGACCCTCTTTTGTTTTGTGGAATCTTTCAGAAAATGTAGATCGTGACTTCTGGATTTGGTCCCAGTGTTTTTTCCAGCCTTGAATGTCATAGAACGGATCAATATCAACGACTGACAGCTTAAGCAGCTCGTCCTGTGAATACCCAAGCGATTGGCATGCAGCTTTATTGACATAGCTGAACGATCCATCCTTATCGATCCAGAAGGCGGAATCAGAGGCGTTATCAATCGAAAACTGAGTCATTTCCAGTTTCTCTTTAGCGAGCACCGCATCTTCCATCATGTTCAAGGCTGCCCGGCGCGAATCGATCAGCTCCTGATTCGCGGTTTCCAGTTCGGTTGTTCGGGCTTTAATCAGTTGCTCTAAAGAATCTTTTTGCTCCTGAATTTTCTGGTGGGCAAAACAGTTTTGTATCGCCAGCCCGAGCGTAGGGCCTATGACTGCCATCATCGCGCAGGTTTCGGATGATTTGTTGGGGTCGGGCAGGTTTATGAGCAGAAGTGACCCTATCAGGTTCCGGCCGCTGTGTACGGGAATTCTCATCAGGTTTTTAACGCCGGCCTGAGCGAGAGGGATTTTTAAAGGATGATCTTCGCTGAATTCAGATAACGTCAGTGGAACCGAGTCCGGGAGGCGCATGTGGCAGAAAGTGCTCAGCGGGAGGTGTTCGAACTGTTTTGTCTGGAGTGGGGGAAAAATGAAATACGATTCACATTTTTCCTGCCGGTTTGCGTGAAGGAAAAATATGACTGTTTCGGCTTTGCTCATCTTGCAGAGCTGCTCACTCAAGTGTTCCGCCATTTTATCTGGACTGTCCAGTGCAATTAAATCAGTAAGAAAAGAGGAACTCACCCACATTGCTGCCTTCTCTTTTTCTGTGTTGTTTGTCGCTGTATTCATAAAGTTTGTTCCGACGTCTTTTGCCGAACTCTTCCGGGAAATAGTTTCCGGCTAAAGCGAATGTAATGGATAGGCATTTTCTCTGCCCAGCTCTCCGCACAGAGAATTTATTTCACGTTTCAACTCAATCATCCGCAGCTCACGACCGGTTGCCGCTTTGTTGAAACGCCGAAGCTCATCCAGACGCTGGTGCAGGGCTTCTTTTGCATTTTGACGTTCCGTGATATCCGTATGAAAAACGACCGCTCTGCGCAGTTCATAGCTCGTCTGGCTGACAGAGCTGACGTGAACACTGAACCAGTAGTTTTTATCTGCAGTTTGGCATGGGTATTCCAGTTCGAAGGATGTTGATCGGCCCGCCAGTACATCTTGCAGTCCTTGAGAAAACGTCTGTATCTGTTCAGATCCGTTGTCGCAGGCCGTCAGATAATTGGCCCCTTCACAGGCGGCGGATTCGTTCAGCCCGTTTTGTGCTGCAAATTTTCTCCACGCTTTGTTTACCAGCAGAATCTTTCCTGATTCATCAAGAAGAGCAATGTGGGCAGTCATCCCGTCCAGGGTGGATTGCAGAAATTCCCTGGATTTTTTCAGTTCCAGTTCGGAGTTTTTACGATCACTGATATCAGAAGCAATTGAGATCAAACGGTCCGGTGTTCCATCTGGGTTGCGGATAAGTGAGACGGTCAGGTCTATCCATATAACAGAATTATCTTTGCGGATGTATCTTTTCTGCATCGAGTATGTGGAGAGTTCTTCATTCAGAAGTTTTTGAATCAGCCGGAGGTCCTCGTCCAGATCATCGGGATGGGTGATTTGCTGGAAGGACAGGTTCAGCATCTCTTCTTTGGAGTAGCCGGTGATTTCACAGAGCTTCTTGTTGACGCCGATCCAGTGGCCGTCCGGAGATACTTCTGACATGCCGACGGCTGCCATTTCAAACAGGGAGCGGAATCGTGCTTCGCTTTTGATGAGCGCCTGTTTTGCTTCCCTTTGTTCTGTAATGTCATAATTGATCCCGATCATGCGGGACGGATTGTTTTTTTCGTCGCGGAGCATTTTTCCGATCCCGCGAAGATATCGTACTTTTTGGTTGGGGAGGATGATGCGGAATTCGCAGCTCAGTTCGGTTTCCCCTTTTTCAGCACGGTCGGATATAGCCTGAACGCTCTCGAAGTCATCAGGATGTATCGATTTTTTCCAGAGTTCGGAAGCATCCTCAACGACGGAGTCTGTTCCATAGAGCTCAAACATGCGCTTGTCCCAGATTAATCGTTTTGTGACCAGATCGCGTTCCCATACACCAATATTTGCAGCATCGGCTGCAATCTGGAACCGGGCTTCACTTGCTTTCAGTTCTTCTGCGGTTTTTTTGCGCTGTTCAATGTCACGCACATTGGCAATCACGCGGGTCTTTCCGCCAATCTTTGTTCCGGAAATGCTGATCTCCACCGGGAACGTTCTTCCGTTCCTGCGCCGGACGATTCGTTCAAAAAGCGAGGAGTGCCCTTGTGCTGCACGCCGGATGATCTGCATGTCCTGATCGTTTGTGGAATCACAATCTTCCGCTTTGAGAGCGTCGATGTTTACGGTTCCAATTTCATTGCGGCTGATTCCAAACATTTGTTCGGCGGTTTTGTTGAAATCCAGAATGGCACCGGTTTCGGGGTGGTGGATGATGACTGCGTCACTGGACGAGTTGAGGACCGCCTGTGCATATTCTTCTGCCCTGCGCAGTTCCGCGGTGCGCTGTTGGACTTTTTTTTCGAGCAGGGCAGGGCGGTTTGCCAAAATGCCGATCAATGAGGTCAGCAGCAGGGTCAGCAGCAGGCCGCCGCCGAAGGCCATTTGCGTGTCGCGGTACGGGTTGGCAGCCAGCCATCGCTTTGTAGGCATGATATGCACAGCATAGGTTTTTCCGAAAGCAAACGCCGGCATAGTGAAAGTATCGTATTCACTCTGTTCAGGACAGCGTTCGGAACAATTCTCATCCGTACAGGCGAGCAGGGTGGAGGCGGCGCCTTCCTTAAGTTCGTGCAGGGAGACCTTTTGGTCGTACTGGTCAACATTGGCCAGCAGTGCAGGAAGTTTCACGATCTGCTCTGGAAAAATCGAGAAAGCAACTGTGCCCTGATGCTTTTCAGATGAAACGGCATGGTAAATGGAAAGGGTTGTATTGGATCCAGTCCGGATTGGTTTGCTGGCTACAGCATATCCGGATTGAGCAGCTTCGCTGAGAGCTGCATACAGTATGGGATCGGATGCCGCATCAAAGCCGCGGAACTGTCGTTGTTCTGACGCCGGTTCAACAAAAAGAACAGGATAGCAGATGGGACGGGCTTCCGTTTTGACGTCAGTGTGTTGAGTTCCCTGTTCCCAGATCCGATAATTGCTCCATCCGTTTTCGGCCTGAACCTTTTTTTCAAAAGCATCGCGCTGAGCCGTTTTTATATGCGGAATCCATTCTATTTTTTGAGTAATGGTTTCGTTCAGTATGGGGCTGCAAAGGATCGAAAATTCCCGGGCGGTTATTTGTTCACTGGATTCAAGCATCCTGGACATCAGCGTCAGGTTGTTTTCCAATGTTCGGAATGTATGGAGGATTGCTGATGCACTTTGCAGAGCATGGGACCGGAATGTTTCATCTCGGTTTGAATTTTCTCCATGATAAACCAGCCAGGTAATCCCAATGGTCAGAAGCAGGAACGCTGCGGCGCAGGTGATTGCTTCTGTGTGACGCAGTCTGCGAGAGGTCAGGCGATGGCGGTTTTTCATGACCACCCAGCCGGCAATCAGAACCAGAAGAGGAATCTGGGTAATGATAATGGGAAGCCATTGTGCGGTTCGCATTCGTTTGTTCCAAATATCGGCACTTTGGCAAAGAACGATGTTCATCAGGGCTTTTCCGGTCCGGGGGTGGATGACTGGAGCGGACGCCCGTACAAAAATTCCGAATTCATCCTGAACCGGTCCCTGAATCGACGGGGTTGCGGTGAGCAGAGAGTTCACGTCTGTTCGGGTCGGCTGCTGGAAGACTGTACCGGCTGGAGTGGCGCGCGGATCAGTCTGCGGCAGGCTTTCGGGGCCGAAAACAACCTGGCCATCTTTAAGAGCAAACGAGCCAATGAATTCGGCGCCTGTCATTTCAGAAAAATCATGCAGCTGGCGGGTGATGCGAAGGAATTCCGGGCGATTCTGATCGGCTTCAGTAAACGAAAGTTCTGATGCTTCTTCCGGCGGGATGGCTGCCGCCAGCATTTTTACCTGGCGGGCCAGCTCCTTGCGCATCCGCAGGTCAATATGGGATCCGGATTGTTTGGCTCCCCAGATGCCTGCGAGAAACAGCAGAATTGCGGAGATGCAGAAGATGCAGTTTTTTTTTCGGTGAAGATCGTTTCGGATCCCGTCTAAAAATAATTCTCGCTCTGTCATGTCTGCCTTTCAGGAAAGCTGACGAAAGTCTAAAGATTTTTTCAGGAAAAGTCATGAAATTCTGCCTGTTTTCCAATGTGTGGAAAACACATGCAGTCAGATTCTGCAATGAGCAGGGGCGTCGGCATCGGGGCTTTGGAAGACCGGACAGAAAAAATCCAGCGTCTGGACGCCGGATCAGGTGGATTTGAATTCCTGAACTTTCCAGAGGACTTCTTTCAGTTTGACCAGTTGAATCGGTTTGGTGAGGTAGTCATCCATTCCGATGCTGATTCCGTGCTCACGCTCTTCATTCGAAGCATGGGCGGTCATGCCGATGATCAGGGGGCGCGGTTTGCCTTTGTAGCGCTGAAGGATTTCGATGGTGGCGGTCAGTCCGTCCAGTCTGGGCATTTGAATGTCCATCAGAACCAGGTCATAGGAGTTGGCATCCACCGTCTCGAGCACTTCAACACCGTCGCGGGCGAGGTCAGCCTGATAGCCGAGCTTTTCAATCATGCGCAAGGCCACCTTCTGGTTGAGCAGGTTATCTTCCGCCACCAGAATCTTCAGCGGTGATACGGTTTCGTTTGCATGGGCGGCGGAAACGGTCTGACTGTAGTTTTTGCTGCAGCCCTGAAGAATATCAATGATGGTTTGATACAGCATGGCCGGTTTGGCCGGTTTCGTGATGTAGGCCGAAATTGCGAGCGACTCGTCCGGTTTGTCGAGGCCGACGGATGTCAGGACAATAACTGGAAGCTCTTTGTCCGAACGAAAATCCCGGACCATGTGGGTCAGTGTTGCACCATCCAGTTCCGGCATTTGCATGTCGGTAATCATCAGGGCGTATTTCCGCCCGGACTGAATGGAGTGAAGTGCATCAATGGGCTTACTGAAGATGACAGGAGTCAGGCCCCAGCGCGTAAGCTGAGCCGAGAGAATCGTCAGGTTGGTGGCGTTATCGTCGACAACCAGAACATTCCGCGTTTCAAGGTCTTTGAGGTCCAGGTCGGAACGGAAGGAACGCACCTGTCGTGCTGCCGGAGTAGTAATGGTGAAGCGGAAGATGGAGCCGACTCCGGGAACGCTTTCCGCCCACATCTTTCCTCCCATCAGTTCGCTGAGGCGCTGGCTGATGGATAAGCCGAGACCGGAACCGCCGTACTGCCGGGTCATGGATGCGTCTGCCTGAGTGAACACGAAGAAAACCTGCTTGAGTTTTTCCGGTTCAATTCCGATGCCGGTATCACGTACTGTGAACTCCAGTTCATGGCCGCTGTCCTTTTGGCGGGCCGTCACCGACAGCCCGACTTCACCTTCGTGGGTGAACTTAATGGCGTTGCTGAGCAGGTTGATCAGGATCTGGCGCAGGCGCCCGGCATCACCGCGAATCACGGAAGGAACATTGCTGTCGACGTCATAAATAATCTCAAGGTTTTTTTCTGCGGCCTTTGTCACCATCAGGTCCAGTGTATCTTCGACGCATTGAGACAGGTCAAAATCCTGTTGCTCCAATTCCATTCGACCCGCTTCGATCTTTGAGAAATCGAGTACATCATTGATCAGGGTCAGCAGCGCTTCTCCACTGACCCGGATAATGTTGGCCGAATCGCGCTGTTCTTCGGAAAGGCTGGTTTCCAGCAGAAGATCGGTCATGCCGATGACGGCATTCATCGGTGTGCGGATTTCATGGCTCATATTGGCCAGAAAAGAGCTTTTGGCTTTTGCGGCTTCTTCCGCGGCTTCCTGGGCTTCTTCACGCAGGATGATATACCGGTGGATACGGTGGGTTGCGGTTAGGATCGCGATGACTCCAATCAGCCAGATGCTGCCATAGCTTAATGCTGCAATGCGGGTTTGTCCGGATGTGATGGCTTTGTAGGGCCTTAGAGGAATGGATACGCTGATGCCTCCGTGGATATCTCCAGTGGAATATCCCTGGTTCCCATGGCATTTCAAACAGCTTTTTTCTGCGGTCAGCGGCCGCATCAGCCGCAGGTATGGTTCTCCGTTCAGTTGATTAAGGGTGGTGACTTCTGTGACTCCTTGTCTGAATGATAAAAGAGCCTGTGTTTCCCATTCATCCGGTGCGTTTTCGGGCCGAAGAGGGTCGAGGCTTGTGATGTGGCCGATAATGCCGGCTTCTTCGCGACCCATTTCATGCACCTGCCGGGTCATATAGGCGGGGTTGATCAGGGTCAGCTTGCGACCGGACGGCGTTGTGATGTCGCGCTCGTCGGTTCCGCTTAGATAGGGATTGGGTTGAGTTTCTTCTGTAACTGGAACGTATGTACCTCCATGCAGGGAGCTCCAGTGACGATAAAGGTGGTCCCTTTGAAACTGGGCGCGCGCAGCCATGGTTGCGGCAGTCATTGTTCCCTTGCGTTCGTGATAGACGGCCCAGGAGAATGATGTGCCCAAAGCGACAGACCAGATGAGAATCAGAAGAATCACCAAGCATCTGACTTTGCAGACAGGCTTTTTGTTCGGAGTTGTAGAGTGCATGAATACCGCCGCTATTATAAGATAGCGGACGACGATAGATGTTTTCCGATGCGTTGACAAGGCGCATGCTTAATGCTTCGGTGGAGTCGGATCGATCGTATGAGATTTTTTCCTGATGTTCTATCGGGCTATGTTTTGCTGTTCCCGATGATTGCGGATGTTCGGGTGAGCATTTCTTTCAGTTTGGTGAGTTGAATCGGTTTGGTCAGATAGTCGTCCATGCCGGCGGCAAGTCCGCGTTCGCGTTCCTCATTGGATGCATGGGCGGTCATGCCGATGATCAGGGGGCGTTTTTTGTCTTTGAAGCGGCTGTGCAGTTCCTGGGTGGCGGTCAGGCCGTCCATGCGGGGCATCTGGATGTCCATCAGGATGAGGTCATACTCTTTCTGATCGACCTTCTCGAGCGCTTCAACGCCGTCATGCGCGAGGTCGGCCTGGTAGTTCAGTTTTTCAAGCATGCGCAGGGCGACTTTTTGGTTGAGCGTGTTATCTTCTGTAACCAGAATTTTCAGCGATTCGGCGCTGGATGGTATTGCTGTTGTCCGAGCTCTGTCGGATGACGGGGTGGACCCGTATCCTTGCAGGATGCGCTCAATGTCCTGGTGCAGCTGCGCCGGTTTGACCGGTTTGCTGATACAGCTCGAGATATGGAGTGTCTCGTCCCGCCTGCTCAGTCCGGTCGAGGTCAGCATAATGATTGGCAGCTCGTTAGCCGGGCGGAGTTTTCGTACTTCGCGAACAAGCTCTGTCCCGTTCATGTCCGGCATTTGCATATCCGTAATCATGAGTGAATATGTCCGGCCGGATTGAATGGACTCCAGAGCTTTTTCGGGAGTGTTGAATGCCACCGGACAAAGATTCCAGCGAGTCAGCTGAGCGGAGAGGATTTTCAGGTTGGTTTCGTTATCATCTACAATCAGCACATCACAATGATCGATGTTAAAGGAATTCTGGTTGGGCCGAATGGTTTTAATCTGCCGGGCGAGCGGGGTATACAATGTGAAATGGAAGCAGGACCCTTTGCCGGGGATACTTTCTGCCCACATGCGTCCGCCCATCAGTTCGCTGAGCCGGCGGCTGATGGAAAGCCCGAGTCCGGTGCCGCCGTATTGGCGGGTTGTGGACGCATCCGCCTGAGTGAATGTTTCGAAAATGTGATCGATCTTTTCCGATGGAATTCCGATTCCGGTATCCCGCACGGAGATTCCAATTTCATATCCGTTATCTCTGGGCAGGGCGGTAACAGAGACCACAATTTCTCCCTCCCGGGTGAACTTAATTGCATTGCTCAGCAGGTTCAGAAGAATCTGCCGCAGGCGGCCGGCGTCGCCCTGGATAATTGCCGGAACGTTTCCAGCCATATCGTAAACGATCTCAATGTTCTTTTCGGCAGCTTTGGGGACCATCAGGTCCAGCGTGGTTTCAACACACCGGCCGAAATCAAAGTCCTGCTGTTCCAGCTCCATACGTCCCGCTTCAATTTTTGAAAAATCCAAAATATCATTAATCAGGGTCAGCAGTGCTTCGCCGCTGACCCGGATGGTCTCTGCGAATTCTTTCTGTTCCGTGTTAAGCGGCGTTTCTATCAGCAGGTCGGTCATTCCAATGACGGCATTCATGGGGGTGCGGATTTCATGGCTCATATTTGCCAGAAAGGCGCTTTTGGCCCGCGTGGCGTTTTCGGCCGCAGCCCGGGCGTCGTCCAGCTGAAGGTTTTTGTCTCGGAGTTCTTCCACGGTATCCTGCAGATCAATCCGAAGGCGTCGTTCGCGCATTTCGGACCGCGCCAGCAGATAACTCGCACCGAAAGCCAGCAGAAGGAGCATGAGAGAAACTTTGATTCTCAAAACAATATGTTCGCGCGGGCTGGATACGTAGTATCTCCTTGGAACAAGGGAGACAACCTTCCAGGTGTATTTCGCGGCATTGATTGCATATTTTTCCGACTCTGAATGCCGCTGGTTTTCTGGGTGATGGCTGCACTCCAAAAGCGGGTAGACGGTCTTAAACGTCCAGAGTCCGCTTTTGGTTATAAACTGGCCTGCTTCTTTGTCTTCGATCTGTGCCCATGCATCAGGATATTGCCGGGCAACCGTTTGGTCGGGCTGGTTCAGCATGAATCCCCATTCCGAGTCCGGGGATGGTCCTTTCAGCCAGTATCCTTCCTGGTTCAGCAGCCATGCATGCCGCTGATCGTTCTGGGTTCGCTGTGTGAAACTGGTCAGCAGTTGCTCTGCACAGTAATTCAGGATCACCACGCCGCGCGTCGCTCCGTTGCTGTCAACGGCTGGTGTAGAAAAACGAATGACCGGCCGGACAGGAATTTCGATGCGTCCGTGTTCAATGTTCAGGTCCAGGGGAGATGTGAAAATGTCTCCGGCTTTCAGCTTCACTGTGTCCTGGAAATAGTAGCGGTCGCTTTTATTCTGGAGCGCAGGCTTCGGAACGGTTTCCTGCTGGTCTTTTGTCCAGTTGATCCGGATCTGTTCCTGTCCGCTTATATCCAGAAAACGCACCTGGTTATATATCTGCTTAATGTCTGCAAACGCCATCCACTGAGGCGCAAGTTCTTGAAGCGCCTGCGGATCGTCCATGTCGATGGACTGGCATTGATTCGCCAGATAAAGCAGGTCTCCCCGAACGGCTTTGATCTGCTGGTTAAGAAAAGCCTCGCCGATATCAACCGGCGTTTTTGCCTGCATTCTTCGCTCATTCTGCAGGTTCTGTCTTTCTGCGCGGTGAAGCATGACCGTTCCAAACAGAATCAGCAGCGCTGCCGGCAGAAATAAAATGAAAGTTTTGCGCATAAATTCTCCATGAGTGCAATAGCGCGCATATCTTACTGTCTTTCAAGAAAATATCAAGGAATGCGACCGTCGTAAAAGCTTGGCGGATTGGGGAAGGAACGCTATCTTTCCCGGCTCACTTTCATACAAAGGAGAGATTCATGAAGGTTCTGGTGGCCGGTGGTGCCGGTTATATTGGTTCTGTCACAACAGAGATGCTCTGCGATGCCGGACATGAGGTGTCGGTTTTTGACAATCTTGAGCGCGGGCACCGCGCTGCGATTGATCCTCGGGCACAGTTTATTCAGGGGGACCTGCGCAGGCCGGAAACCATCGAAGCGGCGCTCAAAGAATCCGGTGCCGAGGCAGTGATTCACTTTGCCGCATACATTGAAGTCGGCGAATCCATGCGTGACCCGCTTCCCTTTTTCGAAAACAACGTCAGTGGTTCGCTCAACCTGATGAAAGCCATGGTGGCGGCAGGCTGTAAAAAACTGATCTTTTCGTCCACCTGTGCCACTTACGGCACTCCGGAAAAAATGCCGATGGATGAAACCCTCCCGCAGAAGCCGGAAAGCGTCTACGGCGAATCCAAGCTGCTTTGCGAAAAGATTTTCCAGTGGGCGGAACAGATTCATGGAGTCGAATGCGTCTTCCTGCGCTATTTCAACGCCTGCGGAGCGACTGAAAAATACGGTGAAGATCACAGCCCGGAAACCCATCTGATACCGCTGATCCTTCAGGTGCCGCTCGGCCAACGCGAAAAAATCTTTATTTTCGGGGACGACTACGACACGCCCGACGGGACCTGCATCCGCGACTACATTCACATTCGTGACCTCGCACAGGCGCATATCCTGGCTCTCAAACCAGGTATCAGCGGCGCGTTTAATCTTGGCAACGGCGACGGGTATTCGGTGAAAGAGGTGATCGACGTCGCCCGTGAAGTAACCGGACATCCCATTCCGGCAGATCTTGAACCCCGCCGTGCCGGCGACTGCACCCGTCTGATTTCCGATTCTGCCAAAGCCAGGGAAATCCTCGGCTGGAAGCCGGAGTATGCTGACCTGCGCTCGATTGTGGAAAGTGCCTGGAACTGGCACCAGTCGCATCCCGCCGGTTACGGCGACAGATCGGAATAACATAAACCCAAGGCAATCTGATGAAACGGATCATACTGATATTCTGTTGTATCGTGTCTGCTGCTGCATTTGCTCAGCAGCGACCCGAAGGCACTGGGCAGCGCCGTAAACTCTCGGCAGAGCAGATCGCCGCGCTGAAAGCCCGGAAGGCTGAACAGGACAATGGGGCATCGAGTGCGTCGATGGATGCTGAAGCGGCGGCTGCGGCGGATGAGAATCAGGAAAAATATGATGACATCATGGGCAGCTTTTCGGAGCTGGCCATGCAGTTCTCCAGGGAAGAGGAGAGTTCGCTCGATCTGTTTGTTTACGAATGCCGGCATATCAGTGCGGAATCGTTTGCCCGGGCAGTAGAGCCGTTTCTGTCTGTGAACGGCGAAATCTCGGACTGCGAGGAAGCCGATCTGGTGGTGATTTCCGATGAGAAAAAACAGATTCCGCAGCTGAAGAAAATTGCGGAGTCCATTGATCGTCCGGTGCGGCAGGTGCTGGTCAGCGCCAGTGTGGTTGAGTTTCAGGTAACCGATGGTTTTGAAAAGGAAATCAGCCTTCAGTACAACCAGTTTAAAAACATGGGAGCTCTGGATAATTCCGCATCAGGGGCTGCTGCAGTGTCTGATGCGATGGAAGATATCGGGAGCCGGGTTCTGGACGCTTTCTTTCCGACCGGTGTGAATCCGGCCACCCTGAGTGGGCAGTCATCCGCCGTCTATTACGATCAAGAAGAGCAGCTCATGGTTTCGGGCTTCCTGACGTTTCTGGACAGCAGCGGAACGGCGCAGATCTTGTCGGCACCGTCGCTGGTGATGCGTCGCGGCCATACCGGCAATATTCTTTCCGGTGAAGATATTCCGATTACAAAATCCACGCAGAACTCCGCCGGCACCAATTATTCTGTCGATTACAAGTCCGTCGGCATCAAGCTGTGGGTAACCCCGGAGTCTATTTTTAACGATCGCGTTGTGCTTGAGGTGAAACCGGAGGTTTCCAACATCATTCGTTACGAAGAATCTGCTGCCGGCCGCAACCCGGTGATTGCCATTCGTAATGCCAGCACGATGCTGGAAATGAACGACGGGTTCATGGTGTCGATCGGCGGCCTTTTGCGCGAAGAGCAGATTGAGAGTCAGAAGCAGGTTCCAATCCTCGGAAGCATTCCCCTGGTGGGAACGCTGTTCCGTTCATCATCCAGTGAAAAGATCCGGTCGCAGCTGGTCATTTTCCTGACGGTCAACATTGTGGACCCGGCCGATCTTTCGGTGGATACGATTGCCGATGAAATCCCGCCCAAGCTTCAGGAACAGGTGGATGCCTCGAGGCAGGCGTTCCCGCCGCAGAAGCGGTCCGTCTGGGGCGGAATCAAAAAACTTTTCCGGTGAAAATGATGCGAGGTTCTGTTCGTCCGTATATGTGCTGCCTGTTTGCGCTGAGTCTTCTTTGCGGCTGTGGAAAGAAGAAAGACAGCGATAAACAGCTCGATCAGGTTTATGAGGTAACCCGCGGCAGTTTTAATATTGTCATTTCCGCCAACGGAACGCTCGACGCCATCAAACGCTACAATATCGAAGCCCCGCCTGTTTCCAAAAAGGGGCTTGATATTATCGAGGCGGTCGAAGACCAGACGCCGCTGAAGAAAGGGGACCTCATCGTTGCGTTTTCCGACGAAAACTATCTCGATGAGCTGGAATCGCAGGAGATCAAAATCGAAGAGGGCGAGAAAAACCTGATGCTTGTGGAACAGGATTATCAGATGAAAACCGCCGATAGCGTCAGCCTGATTAAGAAAGCAACCGATACTCGTCGGGATTGCGTGGAGGATCTCGAAAAATATATTAATGAGGATGCGCCGCTTCAGAAAAAAAATCTGCAGCTGGCCGTCGAAGATGCGCGAATCAGGGTGGAGGAGGAAAAAGAAAACCTGGCGTCCCTGAAAGAGGACCTGCTGACGGCTTCGATGGGAGATGAGGCTGCCCGCACTAAAATCGAGGATCAGATTGAAACTTCAAAGGAAAAGATCGAGGACCTCGAGGCGGGCGAGGAAAAAGCGATCTATAACCTGCGGATGTTTAAGCAGTATACCTATCCCCAGAAATCCCGTCAGTTGGAGCAGAATCTGGTTAAAGCAGAAATGGACCTGCAGAAACAGCTTGTTAATGCCACGTCTCAGCGGATTCAGCTGGAACGAAAAATTGATTCGCAGAAACAGGTGCTTAAGACGCAGCGCAAACAGCGGGAGGATCTGCTTGAAAATATTGCGATGCTTAAGGTGACGGCTCCGGTGGATGGGGTGGTCAGTTATGGCAATCCGGATCCGCGCCGCCGCAACCAGCAGCAGAAAGATATTACCGTTGGCACATCCATGCGTCCGTCAGAGCTGATCGGAACGATTCCCGATCTGAGCCGCCTGGTGGTCAATCTTGATGTGCCGGAAGCGGTTCGCTCCAAGATTGATATCGGGATGCGCGCCGAGATGCGCATCAAAGCGCTGCCCAATGTCCGGTTGTCCGGCGAAGTCACCAAGATTGCGGATATGGCTTCTCACCTGAACTTCTGGGACCGCACCAGCCCGAAAATCTACCCCACGGTCATTTCCCTGGATGAGCACAACGCCGCATTGCGCCCCGGAATGAGCGTTGAGGTCGACATGATTTCTGAAGAAGTTCACGACGTGGTTTTTGTCCCGGTTGAAGCGCTTTTTGCCAAAGAGGGCAGCATTTACTGTCGGGTTCATAAATCCATGCGTTCGGAAGAACGGAACGTGAAAATCGGCAGGAGCTCCAGCAGCTTTGTGGAAATTACGGAAGGGCTGGAGCCCGGGGAGAAGGTTCTGCTGATCCGGGAGGAGCTGTAGATTGAGCTTGATTGAACTGCAGGGAATCAGCCGGGTATACGGCAGCGGGCCTGCCGCGGTGCATGCGTTGCGCCCGGCTTCGCTTCAGATTGAGGAGGGCACTTTTGTTGCCATCTACGGCGCTTCCGGCTCCGGCAAATCCACCATGCTCAACATGCTCGGGCTGCTCGACGAACCGACGACCGGCTCCTACCTGCTTGAAGGCCGCAACGTGGCAAACCTGTCCGACGTTGATCGCTCCAGCATCCGCTGCCGGAAAATCGGGATCATCTTCCAGTCCTTCAACCTGTTTCCGCATTTTTCCATCCTCGAAAATGTCTGCATGCCGATGCGGTTCGCCGGCATGGAGCGGCACGAAATGAAAGAGCGCGCCGCTCAGCTGCTGGATCGCGTCGGCCTCGGTTCCCGGCTTCATCACAGCCCGTCCCAGCTCTCCGGCGGACAGTGCCAGCGTGTCGCCATTGCCCGGGCGCTGGCCAACAACCCGGCCGTTCTGCTGGGCGATGAGCCCACCGGAAACCTCGACGAAAAAACCGGCGATGAAATCATCGGGATCTTCCATGAGCTGGTTGCCGAAGGCCGTACGGTTGTCATGGTCACCCACAATGCAGAATATGAAAAACAGGTGCAGCGCGTCATTGAATTGCACGACGGGAATGTGGTGCGCCAATGAGCCTTATTTATAACATCGAATCCACCTGGCTGAGTTTGAAGCACCACGCCTTCCGCTCACTGCTCGCCATGCTCGGAGTGGTGCTCGGCGTGGCGGCTGTCGTCGGCATGCTGGCCGTCAGTGAAGGCGCGAAACGCGAATCCATCGAGCGCATTCAGCAGCAGGGCGTGGACAACATCATCATTCATTCCGAAAAACCCAACGCCAACGCAACCGGCGGGGAGAACATCTTTTTCTACGGCATTACCCGCGAGGACCTCACCCATTTCCAAACCGTGTTCGACAATATCAAACGGGTCGTGCCCATCGTCGGCCTTCGGCAGACCGTTTACGTCAACGGGCGTCCCAGCGATATCGCCCTCGTCGGAACCACCCCGGATTTTATCACCGTTTCCCGGTCAGAAAACGCGGATCCCCGCGGACGCTGGCTGACCGATGCCGACCGCGAAATGGCCTCAATGGTCTGCTCGGTCGGAACAGAAGCCGCCCGGCAGATGTTCGGGCTGGAAGATCCGCTGGGAAAACCGGTGTCGGTCTACGGCGCCACATTCCAGGTCGTCGGACTGATTGAAAACCCGCTGCTGTCCAAAGTCGCCGGAAAATATGACATCAACAACATGATCTTTGTCGACTACGAGACACTGCTGTCTATTTTCAATCGCGACTTCATGGCCGTCGAGGCCGACTATGTTTACGTGCAGGTTGACGACCTCGACTACCTGAAAAACACCGCCGACCGCATTCGGACCTATCTGGCCGAAAGCCATGAACTTCCCGACTACACCATCAGCGTTCCCTACGAACTGCTGCTTGCCGAACAGGCCACTCAGCGCGTGTTCACCGTCGTTATGGGCTCCATCGCCGCCATTTCCCTGCTCGTCGGCGGGATCGGCATCATGAACATCATGCTCGCCAACATCTACGAGCGCACCAAGGAAATCGGAACCCTGCGCGCGCTCGGCGCGCCGCGCCGCACCATTCTCGTGCAGTTCCTGTTCGAAGCCGTAACCCTCACCGGGCTCGGTGGCGTGCTCGGTGTCGGCATCGGCTTCCTGATTGCGCTGCTGATCAAGCACACCGCCGACATGCCCACCATTGTCACGCCCGCCAGTGTCATTGTTGCGCTTACTGTCTCCGTCTTCACCGGCATCATCTTCGGGACGCACCCGGCGTGGAAAGCTGCCAGCCTCAGTCCCATCGAAGCTCTGCGACGATAGCAGAACTCGAAACTTGAAACCCGGAACCCGAAACTCGACACTTCCGGAATGAACTCATCCATCGAACTCATTTCCATCGGTTCCGAACTGCTCAGCGGCCGGACGCTCAACACCCATGCGCAGACACTGGGTGCCGCGCTCACTGAAATCGGCCTGACCCTGTCTCGCGACACGACCATTCCCGACGAGATCGACACCATTCAGTCGGTCGTCAAAGAAGCCTTTGAACGTACCGATATCGTCGTCGTCAGCGGTGGGCTTGGCCCCACCGTTGACGACATCACCCGCGAAGCACTGGCCGCGCTTTTTAAGGTCAGCATTGTAACCTCGCCGTCTGGACTGGCAGAAATGACCAGACGCTTCGATGCCCGGGGAATCAGCATGACGCCTGCCTCCGCGCGGATGGCGTTAATCCTCGAAGGAGCCGAAACGCTTCTCAATTCGGTCGGCGCGGCCTCGGGGCAGCGGCTCGACCTTCCGGACCTTGGAAAAACCCTCTTCATTGTTCCCGGTCCGCCGAAGGAATTTGCCGCGATGCTCAGCGACCATCTCGTGCCGTGGCTGCGGGCCGCCTTCCCGGACGCCGCACCGCTTCAGCTGCGCGTGCTGACTACGCAGGGTATCGGCGAATCCAGCATCGTCACGATGCTCGAGGCCGCCGGGTTCCAGTATTCGGAAATCTCCGTCGGATTTTATCCCGGCGCTGGAATGGTGGAAATCCGCCTGAATGCGCCCACAGAAAAAGCCGCTGCGCTTGACGACGCAGAACGCATGTTGCGGGAGCTGCTGCATGACTACCTCATCGACTGAAACCATCCGCGCCTTCATTGCTGCGCGTCCGAACGCCGCGGTGCAGGCCGAGCTGGTTCGCGTTCAGCGCGAGCTCAGAAAAACGCTGTCGTCCTCCAGCCTTCGGATCAAATGGACGGATCCGGAAACTTTTCATATCACACTGCTGTTCCTCGGCGATATTCCGGCCGCGGATGCCGATTCGGTTTTTCAAGCCCTGGAACTGACAGCGTCCAGGCACAGATGTTTTTCAAGTTGTCTGCGAGAGGTCGGTGTCTTTAAAAAGTCCGGTGCTGTCTGGGCAGGAATCGCCGTGCCGCCGGAACTGATCGAATTCCGGAAAGCGCTGGCTTCGGCACTTGATTTTGAACCGGGCCGCTTTCACGCGCACTTCACGCTCGGCCGCATCAAAGCCGGACGGCCGGATCAGGATTTTTTTCACTCGACCAGCGGGAGAGAGGCTGGCGCAAAGCGACGGCAACGAAACGAAGTTAAGTGGCAAACCTTGGAGAATTTCGTCGTCGAGCCGGTCCCGTTCGACATCAGCTCGATCGAACTCATCCGCTCCGAGCTGCTTCCGGACGGCGCGCGCCATACGGTGCTCGGCTCCGCCATGCTCAGGTAAACCGCAAAGGTGCAGAGCCCGCTAGAGTACGCAAAGTTTTGCGAAACTCTGCGCTCTTTGCGGCTTGAGAGAGCGGGGCGAACGATCGAGAGAATAGGATTTAAATCACAGCGGAAGAGGCTTATATTCCCGGCATGACGAGGCAGCCGTTACTCAATGTGGAAGAGATCCTGCCGATCCTGAACCGGATTTCGGTTTTCGGCGCATTGGATGATACGCAGCTCTATACCGTCTTCCATCTGCTCGAAGTGGAAGTCTATAAAAAGGGCGACGTTGTTTTTGAGCAGGGCGACAGTCCCACCCATATCCGCATTGTTAAAAAGGGCGCGGTCCGCATCGTCGAAAACCTGCGCGAAACCCCGCTGGAACTGTATGAATTTGATGTGGGCGACTGTTTCGGCGAGACCGCGGTGATCGGAATTCTACCGCACACCGCCAGCGCCGTGGCCATTGAAGACTGCGAACTGCTCGTCTTTCCCCGCGAAAAGCTGTTTGGGCTTTACGATTCCGATCCCAGGCTTTTCGGGCTGCTGATTCTCAATATCGCCCGCGAGGCCTGCCGGCGCCTTTGCCAGACCGAAGAAGTGATGCTCCACTACGCCCTCGAAGGTCACTCCAGAAAATAGGGCGTTAAGCAGTGCAGAGAATTCTAACAACCATACACGCATCGGCGTTTTGCAGCCGTCGCCCTGAGGGCGATTCGTTCGCCACAGACGAACAGCTGCAGGGGGGAAGGTTTAAACCACCAGAGCTCATACGGATAGACATGGATTTATACAAAAGGGAATTTTATAGATGACCAGACGTACCGTCAGAAAGGTTCAGCGTATGGGGCGGGCGGTGGCCGCCGCGTTTGTGACTCTGTTCGTGATCTCCGGGATCAGCAGCTGGCTGATCTGGGACGAATATTACGGCGGCATCTTCAAGCAGAAGATTTTTCAGGCGGTGCTGCTCGGTAATATGATTACCTCCGGTGTGGGGGCGCTGATGGTGTACCTGGCCGGCCGGCGATAAAAAAATCAGAGAGCCGCAGATAACGCGAATGACCGCAGATTTTTACCGCAGAGAATCATCCGAGAGGCTCCGGGAAATCTCGGACGTGATTGTAGCCGCGTCCCGCCTGTCCTGAGCCTGCCGAAGGGTGGGCGCGGAATCGATTAGAACGGTTCAACGTCTTTAATGATTTCAACGACCTGTTTAACCACAAAAAACACGAAAATACACAAAAGAAGCCGGGTAGGGACGGCTGTCCCCAGCCGTCCGCAATGCGGGTTAGGTTTTTACCCCATCTGCCCACAGCGCTACACGCAGTGTTGCGGGTGGGGAGGGACATCCGAGAGGCTCCGAAGGAAGATGTCGATAGAACGGTTCAACGTCTTGAATGTTTTTAACGAGGTCCTTCTCGCCACTGATTCCGTCAGCATCTAATCTCTTTTCTCAGTCTCATGTCTATTGCCTAATTCCTAATGACTTTTTTGTGGGGGATTTCCCCGCAAAGTCTTCTTTAAACAGTTCTTTGTTTGCTGTTGAAAAATCCATAAGCTGATCAGGTGTTTTAAAATGTGATGGGTGATGAGGTTGGGGGAGACTTGGATTACTAGATTACGGGACTGACCCTTTGACGGTCTGGTATTTTTTACGGCTCATTGGACTCTCCTTCTGGAACACTGTGGTTCCTTTTTGAGTGTCCGTCAAACCGAGGTTACTTCAGACTGACCCCTTGGGCCCCTTGGGGAAAATGAAAGATTAGGATATGGCCAATTATATACGGAGAGTACGAGTTGTTGGTTTGTTTCATCAAGAGAACGAGCTCGTCGTTGATTTTGAGCAAACGATCAATTGCATATATGGTGTAAATGGGACAGGCAAAACGGTTCTAATTAATTTGATCGTTAATGCTCTTCGGGTAAATGCAACAGAATTATTGAGCGCGCCTTTTGAATCAATAACAATTCTAACAGCCGCTGAAGGCAAGAGGCAGCCTGAGACTTTTCTGACAGTTTCAAAATTTGAGGACGAACTTCAATATGTTTTCCATATCGATTGTAAGCTAGATGCAGATTCCCCTGTTGGGTTCGAACAATGTCAGGAGTTCAGGTCTGGGATTACTTATATTCCTTCTTTTGGGAGTCATCGACGTCGTTCCCTTCGGCAGTTAGCTATGCCATTTGATGATGACCAAGTTTTGGTTTCTGCTGATGATTTGTGGAATGTCATCAATCAGCACGTATCATTAACATATGTTCCCTTACTTCGCCATAGTTCCTCGAATGATAACCATATGAGCTCTGATGATTCCACTAGGTTCCGTTTTGCGACTGGTGATGACAATGGCAATGAAGACCCCAATGATAGAGTTCTTAAAGGGTTGCAGAAAGAGTTCTCAAAGAGGTATGCGTCTGCACAGTCTGACATCGCCAGACGACTAGAATCTTTGAGTTCGATAATTTTTGAAAAGCTTTTTTTAAGCGAGCAAACGGCTGAAGAGACTTCGGGAGCTCAGCAGTTTGTGGCGGATTTTATTCAGAAGGGAAAAACGGATGAGGACAGTGATAAAGTTGAATCTGTTGTCTCTCAGATCCGAGATCTTCATTTAGGGATTCCTGAAAGTAATATTAGGAATCATTATAAAACATGGTTTGGTATGCAGAAAGAACTGCTTTCTGCGAATAAAGAGTATCAGGCAATGCAGTCTGCTGGAGCGACCTATTCCGAGTTAGAGCGCGATAAGGTTCTCCAGTCTTGGAGTGCCGCATATTTCAACATACTTGCTACAAGTAGAGTTTATGAAAAGTTAGAGGATGCTATTCAGGAAATCCAAAAGGTTTTTTTATCCAAACAACTCGTGTTGAGCCCATTCAACAGGTTTGCTAGTGAGGTTAATTACTTTTTGTCTGGGGGGAAAAGCTTTTCTTTCGATGATTCCGGGCAGTTTCAATTTATGAGCTATGGGCAAGAATTAGACATTACAGATCTTTCATCTGGCGAGAAGCACCTAGTGGCAATTTTGGGAAGGGTTTGTTTTTCTTCATTCGCCGTCACATCGACATTTATTGCTGATGAGCCTGAGTTATCTCTTCATTTAGAATGGCAAAGAGAGATTCTGCCTGCGATTAAGCGGTTATCTCCGAACATACAAATTATTGTTGCGACACACGCCCCTGCCATTATCTCTAATGAGGCAAACAAAATTGATATAGAGGAGTGTTATCGTAATGGGTAAAATTCCTCAATTTACTGCTGAAGAAAACTTAAACCGAGTATTGATGGATAAGAAGACTAGGTACCTCGTGGTTGAAGGGGCTTCTGATATGCCCATTTATTCTGAGGTTGTAGATTTATTAATCGAAAAGCATGGACTTAAGCATAGACCGATAACTGTGTTCGGTGGCGGGAAGCCAAATATTCTAAAATGGCTGGATAAAGAAGACCCTTCTAATGCGCGCGTTATATTAGATCTGGATTTCGATGATCCTGATGAAGAATTAGCGAGAGACTGTGTATATCCATTAAATAAGTATTCAATTGAAAACTATTTTTTCGATGAATCTGTAATAATACCACTCATTTCGCATTTATTACGCAGGAATCCTGATGATGTGTCCGCAGCTATATCCATAAAAGAGCTTAGAGAGCACTGGTCTGTTGAGCTTGATGAGCTGTTGCCGGTCTTATTTTATTACCAAAAAGTATTTGATGGTGATAAGGAGCGTTGGACGTCTGTCTATTTAACTGGTGATCATGGGGATTGGAAAATTGCTTCTGGACGAGTGCAGGCATTAAAAGAACAATTGCTAGCGGATATGGGGATTGATTTTTCTACTTGCAAAAAAGAATTTGATTCCGCTTTTAAATCCGGTTGGTGCCCATGCATAAATTTTCCGGGCAAGATACTTATGGAGTCATTTCATCGATATCTTAAAGAGTTATGCAACCAAGAGCGAAGACGGTCATATAGTCTAATATCAAATACTGGTTCACTTGTTGCTCACCTTGCTTCTCGGTTGATCCGAAGTAGAGATCTGGAACCTATATTGATCCAAGCGCTTTCTTAGTCAAAAGGGGAAGTCCTGCAGAAGGGGTCGGTCCTCGCATTTAAGTCAAAAGGGTCAGTCCCGTAATCTCGTAATTTCCCGGGGAACGGAGCGTTTAATCACGCCTGGCACTGTAGGCTGGGTGCCCGCACCCGGCGTTTTTTAACACCAGTGATAAGATTGTCGCACATGGCGCGGGAGGTTTTTAACGCAAAGGTGCGAAGACCTCTGAGCTGCGCAGAGAGAACTGACCAATTTCATCGTTTCTTGGCCCCTTTGATCCCGAACTGACCCGGTCGCCTTTTGCTTGGAAAAGTCTAACGTATTTCGTTTTAATAACTCCATGAAGTTTGACGTTCCATATGGGCGGAGCAGCACCGGCCTGCGTTCCGGGTTGATCGGTATCGTCTCGGTGCTGTTCTCGGGAATGATCGGCTACCATGTGATTGAGGGTTGGCGCTGGCTCGATGGGCTGTACATGACGGGAAAAGGGGTCAGCCGATGAATCTTAGAATCTGTTGTTTTCCAAACTTCGGAACTTTTGCGTTTTTTGCGCTCTTTCGCGGCTAAAACTCTTCCAGCCATTGGAAACGCGACGAGGGCGTCGCGTCTACGTTAAAGGGGCCCTTCCAATGTTTGGAAAAACCCCTTTCTTTGACAGAAGGGGTCGGTCCTCGAAAACGGGTCAGCCTGTGAATTTTAGAGAAAAGGGGTCAGCCAATGAATCTTAGAATTCGCTGATTTTCCAATGTCTGGAAAAAGAAGCGCCCCGGTTTCCAATGGGAGAAAGGGTCAGTCCCGTAATCTAGTAATTTTCCGAGGAACGGAGCGTTTAATCACGCCTGGCACTGTAGGCTGGGTGCCCGCACCCGGCGTTTTTTAACACCAGTGGTAAGATTGTCGCACAAAAAAAGGGGTCGGTCCTCGCATTTAAGTCAAAAGGGTCAGTCCCGTAATCTAGTAATTTCCCGAGGAACGGAGCGTTTAATCACAGCCTGGCACTGTAGGCTGGGTGTCCGCACCCGGTGTTTTTTAACACCAGTGGTAAGATTGTCGCACATGGCGCGGGAGGTTTTTAACGCAAAGGTGCGAAGACCTCTGAGCTGCGCAGGGAGAACTGACCAATTTCATCGTTTCTTGGTCCCTTTGATCCCGAACTGACCCTGTCGCCTTTTGCTTGGAAAAGTCTAACGTATTTCGTTTTAATAACTCCATGAAGTTTGACGTTCCATTTGGGCGGAGCGGCACCGGCCTGCGTTCCGGGTTGATCGGTATCGTTTCGGTGCTGTTCTCGGGAATGATCGGCTACCATGTGATTGAGGGTTGGCGCTGGCTCGATGGGCTGTACATGACGGTCATCACGGTTTCAACCGTGGGCATTATGGAGGTTCATCCGCTCTCCGATGCGGGTCGAATCTTTACCTGTTTGCTTATTCTTTTCGGTGTCGGCGTGATGGCCTACTGCCTCACGAGGCTGGCCGAATTTATGCTCCACCGCAGCCTCACCAACGTTCTCGGGAGACGCGCCATGAAAAAGAAAATCGAAACCATGAAAAACCATGCCATCATCTGCGGCTACGGACGCACCGGCAGCCGGGTCGTGGCCGAGCTGCAGGCCGCCGGCCTCGATTTTGTCATCATCGATAACAGCGAAGAGGTGATTGCGCGACTCGAAGAACGCGGAATCGCTTGCGTTCATGGTGATGCCACCAAGGAGGAAAGCCTCGCTGCCGCCAATATTGACTCCGCCGATTCGCTCGTCGCTACGCTAGAGACCGATCCCGACAACCTTTACCTTACGCTTACCGCCAGCGGCCTCCGACCCGGCCTGCGCATCATTGCTCGCGTCAACGATCCTGAAAGCACCGACAAATTCCGCAAGGCCGGCGCCCGGCGCGTCGTTTCTCCGGTCGCCTCCGGCGCCAATCAGATTGCCCAGCTCATCACTCGCCCGGCCATGGTGGATCTCGTCGAGCTCGTCACCCGCAAAAAGAGCATTGCCCTGAAAGTGGTGGAGCACCCGCTCGAAGAAACCAGTGAAATGATCGGCAAAACGCTGGCCGAGGCGCGAGTGCGCCAGACGCTCGGCTGCATGGTCATTGCCATCAAGCATCTCGACGGCGATACCGCCTTTGATCCCGGTCCCAATACGCGGTTGCAGCTCGGCGACATCCTGGTCGGCATCCACCAGCCCGAAAACAGCGCATAAGAAGCCGATCGTCACGAAGAACGATGTCTTGGATCGGGCACCGCCGCAGGCAGAGGCTGGCCTGCTGGGTCGACCGCAGGGAGACAGGCTTTGCGAATGCAAAGCAATGAGCGAAGCAGTGGCAAAACCCGGCCGGCAGAGAGCTGAGCGAACGGCAGGCACACCAAATACACGAAAAGGGAATTGCCCACGAATGACTCAAATCAACACGAATAGTGGTACGAAGCCCGCGAAAGATTCGGGCAGGGCGCGTCTCTCCGAGCGCCGACCCGTGCGGGGGAGATTTTATCCGCCAAAAGGCGCATAGAGCGCAAAACCTTAAGCATCATTTTCAGCCGCGCTTCGGCTTGTTTAACCACTAATCCACACGACCACCGAAGGTAGAGGCTGGCCGCAGTGACGGCAGAGAGCAGAGCGAACGGCAATGAACGCTAATCAGCATGACGTGTAGCAGTCGCCCTGTGGGCGACTCATTCGCCTCCGGCGAAAGGCTAAAGATTTTTTCACCACAGAGGAACAGCCGAGGGAAACCGAGGGCGGGTGGGGCGAGCCCTCTGAACACGCCGCAACGCGGGTCAGATTTTTCAGCCAACGGCTGATCCGCCGAAGAAGGAGGCCTCAGATCTCATGGATATACACGGATTGCTAAATAGAGAACCCTGGGGCGAAGGGGGCGGTCCTATGAATTAATGTTTTGGTTTTCCGAACCCGCAGCTTGTCAATGAAAGTGAGACAGATTTCTAAGCCACGGCGGGAGAAGGGTCAGCCCGTGATTTGTAGCGCTTTTACTTATTGCTTTGAGGTGCAGGGGAAAGTCTTATGAATTGATGTTCTGGTTTTCCGAACTTTGAAAAAGCAAGCGGGACGCATGCTCTACTTTTTGTCGCTTTGCTTCTTTCAGCATGGCTGAAAGCACTCTCGGAATACCTCGGGTCCAGACATTGGAAAAATAAGTCGGACGGGTATGGCTTGTCTGAGAGGTGACGTTCTTTTACTGTGCTCGCATGAGCACCTCTCCATTATTACCGCACGGTGGGTATGAGAAATTGCGCGCCTATAAGGTGGCGGAGGTGGTGTATGATGCAACGGTGGTGTTTTGCGACCGGTTCGTTGAGAAAAGTTCCCGGACACATGATCAGATGGTTCAGGCGGCGCGCAGCGGCGTGCGTAATATCAGCGAGGGAAGCGGCGCGGCGGCGACGTCGAAAAAGTCGGAGATGCTGCTGACCAATGTGGCGCGGGCGAGTTTGTCTGACGAGCTGCTGAAGGATTACCGAAGCTTCTTGACTCAGCGCGGGCTGTCGCTTTGGGACAAGGATTCGCCGAAGGCACTGGCGATGCGGGAGCGGCTGAAGCACGATGTTGTGGAGGGACTGCCTCCTCTGAAAGAGGGTCGGACTCGCCTGACGGGTCTGACTGGTCTGACGGAATTCGTGGAAACGGCTGAACCGGAAATTGCGGCAAATGCCATGGTTTGTGCAGTGAACCAGGCGGCGTTTTTGTTGCGGCGGCTTGTTGAGCGGCAGAGCCGCGACTTTGTGGAAAAGGGCGGCTTTACAGAGAGCCTCTATGAGGCGCGCACGAAAGCGCGCGCGGCCACCGGCGATGCGCCGGAGTGTCCGCTGTGCGAGAAAGAAATGCGCAAGCGCACGGCGGGAAAGGGCGCGAATGCCGGCAAGGAGTTTTGGGGTTGTTCCGCGTATCCGGAGTGTCGGGGGACGCTGGAGGTTGGGGGAGAGTCGGACAAGTCTGACGGGTCTGACTTGTCCGACAACAACAGCAAGGGATAAACGAGCGAGACGCTCGTTCTACTTTACTTGTGGTAGTCCTGAATAGACTGGACGTTCCAGTCGTTGGCTTTGATGTATTTGATGGCTTTGGCCGTGGCTTCGGCGCCGGAGCGGGTGGTGACGATCGGCAGTCCGCGCAGAATGGCTTCGGAGCGGATTTTGATTTCGTCAACCCGGGAGACCGGTCCGGACGGCGTATTGATCAGCAGGTGAACTGCTTTATCTTTCATCAGATCAATGACGTTAGTTCCGTCTTCCGCCAGTTTGGCGGTGACGGTTGCTTCAAGTCCGGCGTCCTGCAGGACCTTGGCGGTTCCGGCGGTAGCGACGAGTTTGAAGCCCATGTCGGACAGTTCCCGGGCGACGTCGGTGATCCAGTCTTTGTCGCGGTCTTTGCAGCTGACGAATACGGTTCCTTCGGTCGGCAGGACCTGACCGGCGGCGAGCTCGGCTTTCCAGAAGGCGAGCTCGAAGCATTTGTCGATGCCCATGACTTCGCCGGTGGATTTCATTTCCGGGCCGAGGATCGGGTCGACGCCCGCAAAGCGGTTGAACGGGAAGACGGCTTCTTTGATGGCGTACCATTTAATTTTCGGCTCGAAGCCGACGAGTCCGAGTTCCTTGAGCGTTTTACCCATGGCGACCTGCGTGGCGATGTTGGCCAGCGGCACGTTGGTGGCTTTGGAAACGTACGGCACGGTACGCGAGGCGCGCGGGTTGACTTCGATGATGTAGAACTCGTTGTCTTTGACGGCGAGCTGCGTATTCATCAGTCCGTGCACGTCGAGCTCGAGCGCCATCTTGGTGCAGGCCTCTTTGATCTGCGCGACCATGTCGTCGGAGAGGGTGTAGGGCGGGATGGAGCAGGCGGAGTCGCCGGAGTGAATCCCGGCTTCTTCAACGTGTTCCATAACGCCGCCGACGTAGACGTCGGTTCCGTCGCAAACGATGTCGACGTCGACTTCAATGGCGTGTTCGAGGAAGCGGTCGATCAGCACCGGGAAGTCCGGGCTGGCGTCAAACGCGGCCTGAACGAAGGGTTCCAGCTCTTCCTGTTCGTAGGCGACCATCATGGCGCGTCCGCCGAGCACGAAGGACGGGCGGATCATCACCGGCAGTCCGATTTTTTCGGCGGCGGCTTTGGCCTGTTCCATGGTCAGCGCAGTGGCCGATTGCGGCTGTTTGAGTTCGAGCTTGTCGAGCAGCTGGCGGAAGAGTTCGCGGTCTTCGGCGGCGGCGATGCTTTTCGGGGACGTTCCAAGGATTGGAACACCGGCGGCGAGCAGGCGGTCGGCGAGGTTAAGCGGGGTCTGTCCGCCCATCTGGACGATCATGCCGATGGGCTGCTCGGCTTCGTAGATGTTCATGACGTCTTCGAAGGTGAGCGGTTCAAAGTAGAGTTTGTCGGAGGTGTCGTAGTCGGTCGAAACGGTTTCCGGGTTGGAGTTGACCATGATGGCTTCGTAGCCCATTTCGCGCAGCGCCTTGACGGTGTGGACGCAGGAGTAGTCGAACTCGATTCCCTGTCCGATGCGGTTGGGGCCGGAACCCAGCACGATGACGCTCTTCTTATCCGTTTTGCGGGTTTCGTCGAGCTGGCCGTAGCAGGAGTAGAAGTAGGGCGTGGAGGCCTGGAACTCGCCGGCGCAGGTGTCGACCAGGCTGTAAACCGGGATGATGCCCATTTCTTTGCGCAGGGCGCGGATGTCGTCGCCTTTGCAGCCGCGCAGCGCGGCGATTTGGTCATCGGAGAATCCGTTTTTCTTGGCGGTGCGCAGGAGGGTTTCGTCCAGCTCGGCGGCATCGAGGATTTCTTTCTCGAGTTCAACGATCTGCAGAATGTTATCGAGGAACCACGGGTCCATCTTGGTCATCTCGGCGATCTTCTCGAGGGAGTATCCTTTTTTGAAGGCGGTCTTGATGGCGATGGTGCGCTCGGTGCAGGTGGTGGTCAGGTAGCGGTCGAGCAGGTCGGGATTGAGTTTGGCTTCGGCTTTGAGGTCGAGCCCGTCAACGCCGATTTCCAGGGATCGGAAAGCTTTCTGCAGCGATTCCTTAAAGTTGCGGCCGATGGCCATCGTTTCGCCGACCGATTTCATGCTGACGCCGAGCATCGGGTTGGCAGACGGGAATTTTTCGAAGGTGAAGCGCGGAATCTTGGTGACGACATAGTCGATGGACGGCTCGAAGCAGGCGGGCGTCTCTTTGGTGATGTCGTTGGGCAGCTCGTCGAGCGTGTAGCCGGCGGCCAGCTTGGCGGCCAGTTTGGCGATTGGAAAACCGGTGGCTTTGGAGGCCAGCGCGGAGGAGCGCGACACGCGCGGGTTCATTTCGATGACCGCCATGCGACCTGTTTCCGGGTGGATGCAGAACTGGACGTTCGAGCCGCCGGTTTCGACGCCGATAACGCGCAGGATTTTCAGGGATGCGTCGCGCATCAGCTGGTATTCGCGGTCGGTCAGCGTTTGGGCCGGGGCGACGGTGATGGAGTCGCCGGTATGGATGCCCATCGGGTCCATGTTTTCGATGGAGCAGATGATAACGGCGTTGTCGGCCTTGTCGCGCATGACCTCCATCTCAAATTCTTTCCAGCCAAAGACGGATTCTTCGAGCAGGACTTCGGTGGTGAGCGAGGCTTTCAGCCCGCCTTCGGCGATTTCCATCAGCTCGTCCATGTTCTGGGCGATGCCGCCGCCGGTTCCGCCGAGCGTAAAGGAGGGGCGGACGATGATCGGGAAGTCGAGTTCCTCTTCGGCGATCCGGCGGGCTTCGGTGAGGTCGTGGACTTCAAAGCTTTTGAGGGTTTCGATGCCGGCGTCGGCCATGACTTGTTTGAAGAGGTCGCGTTCTTCGCCGCGCATGATGGCATCGTAGTTGGCGCCGATCATTTCCACGCCGTGTTTTTCGAGGATTCCCTGCTCAACGAGTTTCATTGCGGTGTTGAGCGCGGTCTGGCCGCCGAGGGTCGGCAGAATGGCGTCCGGCTTTTCCTTGATGATGATCTTCTCGACCGCTTCGGGCGTGATCGGCTCGATGTAGGTGTGGTCGGCCGTCGCCGGGTCGGTCATGATCGTCGCCGGGTTGGAGTTGATCAGCGAGACTTTGTATCCCTCTTCGCGCAGGGCTTTGCAGGCCTGGGTGCCGGAATAGTCAAATTCGCAGGCCTGGCCGATTACGATCGGTCCGGAGCCAATGATCAGGATGTGGTGAATATCTTCTCTTTTTGCCATATCTTTTTTCCTTAACGCAAAGGCGCAAAGGGCGCCGAGCTTCGCAAAGGTTGGTTTATAGGTTGTTTACAATTCGTGTAATTCCGTCTTTTAACAGTGGTTCATGAAAATTGATCAGCAGACCGAGTTTGAGATTGCTCAGTCGAAGATAGGTCAGGGTTTGGGACTTATCAACGGGATGCACTGTTTCTTTGGCTTTCACTTCTACAATGACTTTTTTGCCGACAAGCAGGTCTATTCGGAGTTCTGTTTTCAGGACTCTTTCTTTGTAATTGAGGGGGCGGTATTTTTGCCGCTCATATGGAATGTTTCGCAGTTCCAGTTCGTAACACAAGGCTTCTTCGTAAACGCTTTCTAAAAGTCCGGGGCCAAGCACTCGATGAACCTCGATTGCTGCTCCTATAATTTCTTTTGAAAGTTCGTTTTCGGTCATTTCTCTGCGGGACTTTGCGGTCCTTGGCGGCTTTGCGTTTGTATTCTCTCCAAAATTCTAGGGAGAATAGGGGAAGAAGTGCCGCTTGCCAAACAAATGATGCGACCCAATTTCGGTTATTTGGCCGGATCGAGCACCCAGCGCTTGTTGAACCAGAAATATTGTTCCGGATGCGCCTGAATTTCAGCGTCCAGTACCGAAACCAGCTCCTGCATGATACGGGCACGGTCTTCCTTTTTGCCGGCGGACGGGTCCGGGGCGATCGGCTCGAAAACCCTGCAGTCATGCTGGGTCCAGCCGCGGCGGGTTAAAACGACCGGAATCACCGGGCATTTGGCCATTTGAGCGAACAGGGCGGTTCCGGCGCCGAGGCTGGCTTTCCCGTTCAGAAAGTCGACCTGAATATCGGAATCTTTCTGGCGGACGTCGGGCAGGATGGCCAGCACGTTGCCGGCTTTCAGTTTTTTGACGACATTCTGCAGCACGCGCGAGTCGTTGAGGACCACTTCCATACCGGTGGCGTTGCGCATTTTATTGAGCAGGCTGTCGGTCAGCGGGTTTTTCTGGCGGCGGGCAATCGAGAAAATCGGCAGGTCATCGAGTTTGCTGGCAACGCCGGCCAGATCCCAGTTGCCCATATGAGCTGTGGCGACGATCAGCGGGCCGTCTGCGTTGTATTTCCGGTGCACCTGATCAATGGACTGATAGAGCGGCATTTTCTGGATTTGCTCCGGAGTCAGTTTGTGGAAGCGCGCGGCCTCCACGGCGTTGAAGCAAAGGTTGCGGAATGATGTCCATGCAGTCTTTTTGCGGTCTTTGGCCGTCAAACGGTCTCCGAAAACCTCTTCGAGGCGGGCGATGGCTTTGTCGCGGCGGTAGCGCAGGACGGAGAAGAAAAAACGGCCGATCAGCCAGCCGATCGCCAGCGCAGCGCGCAGCGGCAGCAGGTTGGCCAGCCCGAGCAGGGCCCGCAGCAGTACATATTCAATGACGTGTTTCGGGCGATGTTTCATACGATACAATGCAGTTCTGTTTCCGGTCCGTGATTTTTATTCATTCATTCGTCCGGCCCTTTGTTTTTTCAGGGTTTGGGTGGAACGAATTGACCACTGTTAATAAAAACAGCGGTGAAAGTCACCCCATTTACGCAACTACAGTGATTTCAGGCTCCGGTTTCCGGTTCCAGTGCGATTTGGTGCCGGCGCCGGGGTTATGCGCCGCGAACAATGACTTCATCGACGAAGGGGGCCATGAGTTTTTCGAGTTCGTGCAGGCGCTGGGGCGTGGTGCGCGCAAGTGATCGGAATTCTTCGCCGGGCAGGGCATCCTGCGGGACGAAGGCCTGCAGGCAATAACGTTTGGCGCCTTTAATGAGTTCTCCGGCCTCAAGCATCTGTTCATCGGTGTGGAACGGAGTGATAACAGTGGTGCGGAATTCGTAGTCCACGCCGCTGTTCATGATGAGCTGGATAGACTCTTTGATTTTTTCAATGTTTGGAAATCCCGCCAGCTTCTCGTAGCCGGACGGACCGGCTTTGATGTCCATGGCGACCAGATCGACCTTCGGCAGGCATTCGCGAAGAATCTCCGGGCGTGATCCGTTGGAGTCGAGTTTGATTTTGAAGCCGCGCCGGCGGAAAAAGTCAATCAGGTCGAGCAGTCCGGGTTCGAGAGTCGGCTCTCCGCCAGTGATGCAGACGGCATCCACCCACTCATCTTTGAACTGTCGACAGACTTCATCGAGTCGTTCCCACGACAGGGTTTTCTGCTTTTTACCCATCAGAACGGCGTTGTGACAGAACCCGCAGGTAAAATTGCATCCGCTGGTGAAAAACACTCCGCACATATGACCGGGAAAATCGATCATAGAGGGCTTTTCTAAAAATGCATAAACAGGCGACGCAGAGTCGGCTGGCTTTTGATCGGTGTGCATCAGAATCCTTTATCAATTACTTTCGCCGTGCAGACGAAAAATGCGCAAACGGGCGGCCGGCCTTGCGGCCGGGCCGCCCGTTGCGCGGAGCTGTCGCTCCAGGGGGGTCACGACCGGGCTTCGTTGAGCACAGTCGTGATCATCTTGGGGGAGATGATTCCTTTACCCGCCGGCGTGTAGTCTGTCTGCAGGCCGACGTATTGGTAGAGTCTTGATTTTCCGCAGATTTCATCCATGGGTTTCGGGTCGCGGGTCGGAACCGGATCGTAGCGGCCGGTATGCTCTTCGCGGCGGGTGACGAGCATTGCCGGAATGCGCTGGGGATTGATGCACTCTGCGGAGGCAAAGGCCACAAGACCTTCGACGGTTTCAACATCACAATATTCTTTTTCGAAATCCGACCATTCTTCCTGGGTCAGAAGCTTGTCCAGGCGCTGGTTGAGCGTTTTGCATTTGGCGCAGCCGGGTTTTCCGAAGACTTTAATTTTATAAGGTTTGGTCATGGAGGGGTTCCTTAAAATTCAGTTTATGCTTCTACCAGCTGCTTTCCGGCACCTTCATCTGCAGTTTCTACGCTGTATTGACCCTTTTGGCGAGCAACAAGTTCGCCGTAGCGTTTGGATTTATTCCAGTTCTGCACTTTTGAGAAGTAGCCGACCACGCGGGTTTCGCCGACGACGTCTTCCGATTCGCAGGACGGACATTTTTCCAGCAGGCCGCGGGTCTGATGATGGCAGCTGTTGCAGAAGGTGAATTCCGGGGAGACCGTGACCTGCGCCGACTGGGTGCGGAAGAAGGTTTCGGTCATCAGCTTCTCGATGGAGGCTGCGGACGGTTTTTCTTCTCCAATGAAGGCGTGGGTGATGGCGCCGGATTCAATCAGGCTGTGATATTTTGCCTGTTCCTTGATGCGGCCGACGAGGCCGACCGGAGCGTCTGCGGTGAGATGGACGCTGTTGGTGTAGTAGCAGACGTCTTCGCTGTCGCCCTTGACGATGTTCTCGGCTTCGTCGCGGAAGTAAACCAAATCCGTTTTAGCCATGCGGCGAGCGGCGGATTCGGCCGGAGATTCTTCGAGGGTGAACTTGAGATTGTATTTCTTGGCCAGTTTTTTTGTTTTGGCATACATGTGCGCCACGATGCGCAGGCCGAGCTGCTGGGCTTCCTGGCTTTCGTGCAGTTCCTGGCCGATCAGGAACTTGGCGGCATCGTTGACGCCGATGAGGCCGAGGATATAGGTGCAGGTTTCCAGGTCGACATAGGGTTTGCCGTCGCAGGATACCTTGCCGATCTGCCAGAGCGGGTGGCCCGGGCCGCTGATCATTTCTGCAATCTTATCCTTTTTCTGGATATGTGCCTGTACGGCCAGTTCCATGGTGGAGTCAATTTCGTCATAGAAGTTCTGCAGGATATCGCCGCCTTTGCGGGCCCCGCGGTATGCGGCCTGCGGAATGTTGATGGTGACGTTCTGGAAGCCGCAGAAGCGCATGCTTTCCGGATGCAGCAGCATGCGGTTGTCATTAATGGTCGTGCGGAGGCGGCAGCAGGCGGACAGTGTGACTTCGTCGCGGTCGAAGATGAAGTAGGTCGAGCCGTTGCGCTCAGCCAGTTTGCAGGCGGCCTGGAAGATTTCGTACTGTTCCGGGTCGCTGAAGGTTTCATCGCTGATGTGGAAGTCGCATTTCGGGAATTCGAAGATGCGGCCGTTGCTGTCGCCGTCGCCGAACACCTCAAGCAGGGCGCGGCAGAATTCCTGGCTTTCTTTGGTATAGTCGCCGTAGGTGACGATTTTTTCGCCGCGTTCTTTCAGCGCTTTTGCCACTTCCGGATCGTATTCGACGCCGTCTTTGCCCTGAATCTCGCGCAGGACGAGGCGCTGGGAGCCGTCTTCCTCTTCGAGGTAGAGGTCCATCATCTTGTATCCGCTGGCATCGAGTTCGTCGCGAAGCACTTCTTCGAGCTGGACCTTGGTGCCGTCTTTACGGCGCAGCATATATTTGCCGCCCGGACCGATGGCAGGAACCACTTTCAGATAACCCGGCACGCCGCTGTGGATGTTGAAGTCGAGGAACAGGGTCTGTCCACCGCGGCTGAACGCATTCTGGGACCCGTTGAAAATCAGTTCCTGAGCAATCTGCTTCAGTTCTTTGGCGCCCATGTCTTCGAGAAGCGGGGCGTAGAGAATGTTGATGTAGGCAATGCCGAGAGCGCCGGCGTAGTTGGCCTGCATCGATGCAAGGAAGGTGTTGAGGTGACCGGTCAGCACTGAGGCGGAACGGGCCGGGCTCGATTCGGTATTGAGGTTCACCAGGCCCTGCAGGCCGTACTTTTTAACATACTCGATGGAGTGGCTGGAGCAGTAAACGCGGTGCGGGTAGCCGAGGTCATGCAGGTGGACTGCGCCGGTATTATGGGCGCGCTTGATGTCTTCGTCAAAGATGGTGTCGAGGGCCCACTGTTTCAGGACGAGCTCGGCGATGCCGAGATTGACCGCTTCCGGGTTGTTGTTGACGATGTTGGAGTTTTCGGTCGATTTGGTGAACATCAGGTTGTCGACATAGTCGCGCGGTACACCATAGAGAGAGAGGTCGCGCAGCTGGGCGGAGAATCCGCGTTCAGCCAGCTCGTTGTTGACCATTTCGCGGATGAGGGTGGTGTTGATCGTCGTGATCTTTCCGCCGATGATGCGGTTTTCGACTGATTTCGCGATGCTGATGGACATTGCAACAGACAGATCGGTCTTATCGAGAATCTGTTTGACGATTCGTTTGCGGTCCCAGGGAAGGGTGACTTCAGAAGAGTTGGACTCAACAAGAAGCAGGCTGGCATCGGTCACATCAACATTGTCTCTGGAATCGCCGCGAACGCGAATTTTGCGACGGGCGATATCGCGCTGTTTGCGGTAGCGTTTGTAGGCGGCAACAACGAGGGATTCATTGTTGTCGGAAAGCAGGATTTCAACGAGGTCCTGAACGTCTTCGATCAGAGGAATACGTTTGCCGTCGTTGTTGGCGTGAACATAGAATTCGGACTGCGGATTGTTGAGCTGCTCAACCACCATCGAGGTGATTTTCAGGGCCAGACCTTCGTTGCGTGGAGTTCCTTCTTTGCGGGCAACTTCTTCCACTGCATGGTGTATCGCCATTTCGATTTTTTTGGGACTGAAAGGAACTACCAAGCCCGATCTTTTTCGGAATCCGTCGAATAGCTCGTCTTTTGATACAATTGTTTCGCCCATAACACCTTCCCCCTGTTGATAACTTGTTGGTAACCTGAAAAATCGGTTGTTGCTGCCTCGTTGAGCAACGGCTGTCAAATTAGTTAAATTGTGCAGGGGTGTCAAATAAAACCACAACATATTGTGTTTTTTGCGTAAATGTATGAGTTCAAGCAGGTTCGGGAAAACTATTGAGCGACCGGTTGAGGTTTTGTGAAATTGATTCCAGAAAGTCTTAAAATACCGTTGTTAAACATGGCTTTAAGCTCCAAAAGAATAGAATTATTTTGACCGGATTCGAGGCGGGGGTCAGTCAAGAAACCGGGCGCTGAGACCGTTGTAGGCGTCGATACGGCGGTCACGCAGATAGGGCCATATGCGTCGCACCGTTTCGCTGCGCGCGCCGTCGAGTTCAACGACCAGTTCGGTTTCCTCATCGGTGCCGGTTTGGGCCAGCATTTCACCCTGACAGCCGGCAACGAAGCTCGATCCCCAGAACTGAGCTCCGCTCTCTCCTGCGGGCGACGGTTCGAAGCCGGTGCGGTTGATGCTCAGCACCGGAATGCCGTTGGCGACCGCGTGCGCGCGCTGAATGGTGATCCACGCTTCGCGCTGGCGCGCCTGTTCGTCCCCGGTGTCACTCGGGTCCCAGCCGATGGCGGTTGGATAAATCAGCAGCTCGGCGCCAGCCGTTGCCATCAGCCGCGCCGCTTCCGGATACCACTGGTCCCAGCAGACCAGCACGCCGAGCGTGCCGACCGAGGTCTTGATTGGGGTGAATCCGAGGTCGCCGGGGGTGAAATAAAATTTTTCATAATAGCCCGGATCATCCGGAATATGCATTTTCCGGTATTTCCCGGCCATCGATCCGTCGCGGTCGAGCACGACCGCGGTATTGTGATACAGACCGGGCGCGCGTTTTTCGAACAGCGAGGTCACAATCACAATGCCGAGTTCTTTGGCCAGTTCTCCGAAGGTGTCGGTGGAGGGGCCGGGAATGGTTTCGGCGAGATTAAACTGATTCGTATCTTCGGTCTGGCAGAAATAGAGGCCGGTGTGCAGTTCCTGCAGAGCAACCAGTTGAGCTCCCTGTTCCGCGCAGCGGCGGATCGCAGCCATGCTCTTTTCAATGTTGGCTTCACGGTCGGCAGTGCACGACTGCTGAACCAGCCCGACTTTCAGTTTTTTCATTTTAGCACTCCTTGAGGGATCTGCATGGTTACGCAGTGCAGGGACCCGTGTTGGCGGATCAGGGTGGAACAATCGATGCCGATGATCTCGCGGTCGGGAAATGCCTGCTGGACGGTTTCCAGTGCCTGGAAATCGGCCGGATCGTTGTAGGTCGGAACCAGCACGGCATCGTTAATGACCAGGTAATTGGCGTAGGTGGCGGGCAGTCGGTCGCCATCGGCACCAAATTTGGCTTTCGGCCACGGAAGAGGAATCAGCCTGAAGTCGGTTTGTTTCAGTTCGTTTTCCAATCCTTGGAAAATTTCAAAATGTTCGTCGGTCGGATCGTCGCATTGAACGTAAAGAATTGTGTGGTTGGGGCAGAGGCGGGCGAGCGTATCGATGTGCGCGTCGGTATCGTCGCCGGCGAGTGCGCCGTTTTCTAGCCATTGAAACTGTTTCGAGCCGAGGTCTATGGTTAGTTTTTTTTCGATCTGTTCTTTGCTCAATTTCTCGTTGCGGTTGGGATTGAGCAGGCATTCAGTGGTGGTGAGCAGGGTGCCTTCGCCATCGCTCTCGATACTGCCGCCTTCTAGAATCAGGTCGACTTTGCGAAACGGAGTTTCGCCGAATGCGCCCGCTTTGTGGAGTGTTGACGTGATCCGGTCGTCGAGTCCGGCTTCAAATTTCCCGCCCCAGCCGGTGAAGGTGAAATCGAGCAGAAGCGGTTTTCCGTCTTCGAAAATGGTAATCGGTCCGAAATCACGCGCCCAGGTGTCGTTGGTTTCGATGTCGAAAACCCGGACCCGGTCGAGATGCGGTAATTTTTCGCGGACTGCATCCGGTTCCGGCGTGGCGACGATCAGTGTTTCGAAACGGGTAACCGCTTCGGCAATTTTCAGGAAAACCTTTTCGGCTTCGTCCAGATAAGGCGCCCAGTCTGTTTCGGTATGCGGCCACGCAATCAGGACGGCATCCTGCGGTTCCCACTCGGCTGGAAAGCGAACAGGATTGGAATGGGGAGGAGCTGGAACGGTGGAATGTTGGGTCGGTTTCATAATTTAATAATTCCAGTGTTCCGTATTCCATTATTCCACGACGCTGCGCAGCAGCGATTCAGTCATTTCCCAGCTCATGCAGCCGTCGGTGATGGACAGGCCGTATTTGAGGTTGTCGCTGATCGGCTGGTTGCCTTCTTCAATAAAGCTTTCGATCATGGCGCCGACGACCGGGCAGTCCGGATTTTGACGCTGTTCGAGCAGTTCTTTCCAGACATCGGCCTGACGGGCGGGCACTTTGCCGGAGTTTGCGTGCGAGCAGTCGACCATCATGGCGTCGGAGAGTCCGGCGGCGCGCAGTTTTTCGGCGGCCGCGGCGACTTCGTCGGCGTGATAGTTGGTGGTTCCGCCGCCGCCGCGCAGGACGAGGTGGGTATACGGATTGCCGGTGGTTTTGATGATGCTGCTGTGGCCGGCCTGGTCGATTCCCAGAAAACTGTGCGGGGCGCGGCAGGCGAGGATGGCGTCGATGGCGCGCTGGATGCCGCCGTCGGTGGTGTTTTTGAGTCCCACCGGCATGGAGAGTCCGCTGGCCATTTCACGGTGTGTCTGCGATTCAACGGTGCGCGCGCCGATGGCGGCCCAGCTGACGAGGTCGGCCATGTATTGCGGGACGATCGGGTCCAGAAATTCGGCGGCGATCGGCAGGCCGAGTTCAAGGATGTCGAGCATCAGTTTGCGGGCGGTGCGCAGGCCGTACTTCATGTCGCAGGAGTCGTCGAGGTGCGGGTCGTTGATGAAGCCTTTCCAGCCGACGGTGGTGCGCGGTTTTTCGAAATAGACGCGCATGACGATCAGGATTTTATCCTGCACTTCGTCGCGCAGGGCGGCGAGGCGTTTGGCGTAGTCGAGTGCGGCTTCCGGATCGTGGATGGAGCAGGGGCCGATGATGAGCAGCATCCGTTTGTCGCTGCGGTCGAGTACGTTCCGGACTTCACTGCGGCCGCGGAGGACGGTTTCCAGTGCGGTTTCGCTGGCCGGGAAACGTGTTTTGAGGTCCTGCGGGGTTTTCAGGCGGGTGATGCTTTCAACGCGCAGGTTTTCAGTTTTTTGCAATTCGAAATTCATGCCGCGCAGTATATAGATGGGTGGATGAATAAGACAACGATTTTAGAGGCCCTGCTGGAGAAGCTGGAAGAGGATCTGCGCCGGTTGCAGGCCGCGAATGCGGATGCATCGGCCGGGGCGACGCACAGCGAGGCGCGCGCAGAGACAAAATGGGATACCTGTGGCCTGGAAGCATCTTATCTGGCGCGAGGGCATGCTCAGCAGTTTAAAGCGCTGGCTGCGGACGTTTATGAGCTGCGGGCGCTGAAGCTGTTGTCATTTGCCGGCAAGTCGGTGGATGCGGGAGCTCTGGTTGAGGTGGAGCAGGCAAAAGACGTTTTTCTTTTCTTTCTGCTTCCCTGTGGCGGCGGCACGGAGTTGATGGTGGAAGGGCGGGAAGTGACGGTGATTACGCCGGAATCGCCGGTCGGTGCCGCTCTGATCGGGAAACGGGAGGGCGATTCGTATTCATTCCGCGCCGGGCTGACCGGAAAAATTCTGAAGGTTTTATGATGAAGAGTCTGCTGTTTTGTTTGATCGGCCTTCTGGTCGGTTGTGCCGGGGTTCAGGAGCTGACTCTGGAGGAGAAAGCCGGGCAGATTCTGATGGTCGGTTTTCGCGGGGAGTCAATCGATGAAGACAGTCCGGTGGTGCGCGATATTCGCGATTTTCATCTGGGCGCAGTGATTTTGTTTGATCAGGATGTCGCGCAGGGTGAGCTGCGCCGCAATATCCGGTCTCCGCAGCAGCTGGCGGCATTGACTTCTGCGCTGCAGTCGTTTGCTGATGTGCCGCTGCTGGTTGCGATTGATCAGGAAGGCGGGCGAGTCAACCGGCTGAAGCCGGAGTATGGATTTCCTGAAACAAGGTCTTTTCAGGCGTTGGGAGAGGCGGACTCGACTGCGTTTACGTATGGAAAAGCGCAGGAACTGGCCGAGGCGCTTCGTGCAGCAGGAATTAACCTGAATCTCGCGCCCGTTGCTGATCTGGCAGTAAACCCGGACAATTTTATCGTCCAAAAAGAACGGACGCTGTCTTCAGATCCTGATGTCGTTGTCCGGCACGCCGCTCAGTTTATTCAGGCGCATCACGATGCCGGCGTCCTCTGTACGCTGAAGCATTTTCCGGGACACGGCAGTTCAACGGCCGATTCTCATCTGGGGATGACCGATGTGACGGAAACCTGGAGCCTGGAGGAGCTGAAGCCGTATCGTGCGCTCTGTGAAAAAACCGATACCGTGATGACGGCGCATATTTTCCAGCGCTCGCTGGATCCGGACTGGCCCGCGACGCTTTCCCGGGCAATGGTGTCGGGAATTCTTCGCGAAGAACTCGGTTATAACGGGGTGGTGATCAGTGATGATCTGGGGATGAAAGCGATTGCGGATCATTACGGGTTTGAAACCGCCGTGGAGCAGGCTCTGAACGCTGGAGTCGATATTCTGCTGATTGCCAATAATGCCGATTATAACCCCGATACCGTTCCGCTGTCGGTCCAGACGATTGTCCGGCTGGTTGAGTCCGGTCGGGTCAGCGAGGATCGGATGGATGAGGCGTTTCGACGAGTGAGCCGGCTGAAGCAAAAGATTTCTCATTGATCCGTTGCGCGGAAAGCCGGTTGCGGGTAGAAATGTTGAGATTGTTATGAACATTACACCGAATAGAGAAGAGTTTTTGGCAAAAGCGGAGGAGGGAAATCTGATTCCGGTCTGGACAGAGATTCTGGCTGATCAGGAGACCCCGGTTTCCGCTTATGAACGTGTACGTAAGTTTTTGCGTGAAAAAGACCACGCCTCGCACACCTGGATGCTGGAGAGTGTCGAGGGCGGAGAGCATATCGGACGCTATTCGTTTATCGGCGGCAACCCGCGGGCCATTGTTCGAGCGATCGGCAGTTCAACCGTCATTACGGAGGGCGACCAGACGACCGAAGTGAACAATGCGGACCCGCTGGATGTTCTGAAAGAGTACATGGAACGCTATAAGCCGGTGAAGGACTCGGGACTGCCGCGATTTATCGGCGGCGCGGTCGGGTTTATCGGCTACGACATGATTTCGGTGTTTGAGCCGCGTGTTCCGGTGATTGAAAATGACATTATCGGCAATCCGGACATGGTGATGATGGTCACCAATGCTCTTTTGATTTTTGACCGGGTCAACCAAACGGTGAAAGTGCTGTCGAATGCGTATGTGGATGACGACGCGAATGCGGCGTATGATGCGGCCGTGGCGGATATTGATGAACTGTGCGAAGCGCTTCAGCAGCCGGTTCAGCGGGTGCTGATTGATGCGCACCAGGATGTCGAACAGATGATTCCTGAATCGAATATGACGCTTCCGGAATATCGTCAGATGATTGAAACGGGAAAAGAGTATATTCGCGCCGGAGATATTATTCAGGTGGTGCTATCCCAGCGTTTTGAAGTGGAAAACCACGCCGACTCGCTGGATGTTTACCGTGCACTGCGGGCGATTAATCCTTCTCCTTACATGTTCTGCCTTGATTTGGGCGAAAGTGCACTGGTCGGCTCGTCGCCGGAAGTGCATGTCCGCTGTGAGGATCGTCGGGTCGAGCTGCGTCCGATCGCCGGAACCCGTCCGCGCGGAAAAACCGAAGAAGAGGATGTGGCACTGGAAACAGAGCTGCTGGCGGATCCGAAGGAAATCGCTGAGCATGTAATGCTGGTCGATCTGGGCCGCAATGATGTCGGCCGCGTCTGTGAATTCAATACGGTCGGTGTGCCGGAGCAGATGATTATTGAGCGTTACAGCCATGTGATGCACATCGTTTCCGATGTGACCGGGACACTGCTTCCGGAACATGACGCCTATGATGTGATGAAAGCAACGTTCCCCGCAGGAACCGTCAGCGGTGCACCCAAAATCCGGGCCATGGAAATTATCGCTGAGCTCGAAAAAACCAAGCGCGGTCCATATGCCGGTGCGGTTGGGTACTTCAGTTTCGACGGTAACCTCGATTCCTGTATCACCATTCGCACGGTGGTGCTGGACAAGGATAAAGCCTATGTACAGGCGGGTGGCGGCATCGTCGCCGATTCGGTGCCGGAAACCGAATACTGGGAAACCCGCAACAAAGCCGGAGCGGTTCTGAAAGCTCTTTCTCTGGCCAGGCATTATGCGGCAGCCCGGGAAAGGGGAAACAAATGATCCTTATCATCGATAACTACGATTCTTTTACTTACAATCTCGTGCAGTATCTGGGCGAGCTGGGCGCGGAAATGAAGATTTTCCGCAACGATAAGATTACCGTGGCGGAAGCTGTTGCTCTCAAACCGGATAAAGTGATGGTCAGTCCCGGTCCGTGTTCGCCGAAAGAGGCCGGTATATCCTGCGAGATTATTCGCGAGTTCGGGCATCGTGTGCCGCTGCTTGGCGTCTGCCTCGGACACCAGTCTATCGGCGATGTGTACGGCGGCAAAGTGGTTCGGGCCGAACGCCTGATGCACGGCAAGGTTTCTCCGATTCTGCATCAAGGTGAGAGCGTCTTCAAAGGACTCCCCAGTCCGTTTAATGCCACACGGTACCATTCTCTGATTGTTGAGCGTGAGAGCCTGCCGTCCTGTCTGAAAATCACGGCGGAAACCGCTGAAGGCGAAATTATGGGCCTGCAGCATACAGAATTCCCGGTTCACGGAGTCCAGTTCCATCCGGAATCCATCCTGACCGAAAACGGCAAGCAGCTTCTTCAGAACTTTCTGGATTTGTAATTCAGAACAGTTCGTCGGTTTTTGCGGCCATGATGAAATCATTCATGTGCAGCCCGCCGATTTTATGCGTCCACCATTGCACCGTCACTTTTCCCCATTCTGTGAGAATGGCGGGGTGATGGTTGTTTTCTTCAGCCAGTTTGCCGACGCGATTGGTGAAGTCGAGCGCCCCGGCGAAATCAGGAAATTTAAAAACGCGCTCAAGCCGTTTCATCCCCTCCTGTTCGACAATGTTCCAGTCAGGGATCAGTTTGTTGAGTTTGTCGGCATCCTCGTGTGTAACCAGAGGAGCGCCCGTCAGACAGGCTTCGCATTTCATGCCGTGCAGTTCCATGGTTTCCTCCCTGTTTTTCAAGAAGCATAACAGATTTTCCAAGCATTGGAAAATGAAACCAGATCAGGCATTTGTAATGCCTGAAAAGTTCATTAGTCCAGCCACTTAATTCATGGAGAAGATATCGTGAGATCCAGTTTTCAGGGTGAACATCAGCAGTCTTTTTTTCATCGGAATGCCAAGCATTTCCGTTCTCCCCCTAGGGGGGAGACGCGCCGCGAACACCGCAGGCGCTAAACTGTACGGACGCTGTTCGTTATAGTCAACCCTCTCCGGTGATGCCGCTGCAATCACCGGAACTTTATGGATATACGGATTCAAGCTGATCTCTTTTTTTCATATTGCTATATGTTATGTTGTGTTCCGGTTGAAACAGAACTTCTTCAATGCGCAGGCGACAGGTTCCCTCGGGCAGGGGCCATTCGATGTGCTGACCAACCCGGCTGCCTAACAAGGCCATTCCCAGCGGGGCCAATACGTTGATTCGGTCATCTACCGTCTTTTTCTGGTTTGGCCAGGACAGCGTGAAGACATAGCGGTCTCCCATTTCCAGATCAAAGACCTGAACCTGAGAGTCCATGGTTACGACATCTGGGGGGATATCTTTTTCTGCAACCAGCTGGGCTCGTTCCAGTTCATGACGCAGTTTTTTAAATGCTTCAGAGTCTGCGCCCTGATTGGCGTAATGATGTTCTTCAACCAGTTCGGTCAGCCGGGCATGGTCCGGCCATGTCATAATGATGGATTCTTCTCTCATTGCGTCTCCTTTGTCGTTATACCCAATAGGTTTTGATTCTCTTTTTAATTCTTCTCAATCTGGCGTGTTGCTTCTGGTGTCTGATTATCCGGATGAGGGATGGAATCAGGCGCGGAATTTTTACGCCGGAAAACGAGGGAAGCCATCGTGAGTTGCGCGCAGACTGCTCCTGAATCGCCTTTTTATATTTTGAAAGCATATCTGAATACATTTTCCACTCCTTCGATCTTGTTAGTCAGATGTTCTATAATTCGTATTGTTTTGCTGTTTCGGGCTGAAAGTTAATCCAGTCGATCCGGGTGATCTGGTGTCCTTCCGGAGATTCCCAGTCGATTATGCTGCCGGCAGAAAACCCGATAAGAGCGATACCCTGTTCGGAGAGAACAGACAGTTTGCCTTGCAGTTGGTTGGCCTCGCCGGGAAAGACCAGTGTATAATCCATACTTTTTCCGGAGGTCATGTCGGTCAGCCGGGCGCAGGTGTTCATGGTGAGGATATGGCGCGGGATTGCATGTGACGTGACCACGACGGCACGATTCAGTTCTGCTTCCAGCTTATTGACCAAAGTAAACGGTTGAAACCCCATGGCCCTGGCGGCTCTCAATAAATCCTGCAAATGAATGTAGTCAGAAAACGTAAGCGTAATTGTTCTGTTTATTTTTTCGTTTTCCATGATGCGCACCTCCTGATGGCGAATTTTCACTGCAACAGGTATGCCAAGAGGAAGGCCGGAGGGCTTGAGGCAGGTGCTCGGGGTGCAAGGTGTTCATTGCGAGCGGCTTGACGTGTTCTGCCTTCTGGGTTTTGCGGCGTATGGTTTATGGTAAGACGGAATTCGTCTGCAGGAACTGAGGCAGATTTCCTCAATCGCAGAAGATTTACGCGATTGTCTTGCTACGCTTTGAGTCTGTTTTGAAGCGTTTTTCGGTCAATGCCCAGAATGGCTGCAGCCCGGGTCTTATTGCCCGCAACACTGGCCAGCACAGTTTGAATGTGTTCTGCTTCCACCTGCGCCAGAGAGCGCCGAACATTTCCGCTTTGCGAGACAGAAAAACGCATCAGTTCCGGCAGTTCCGGTGCGGTGATCACATCGCTCTCTGTCATCAGCACTAATCGTTGAACCACATTCTCGAGTTCCCGCACATTGCCGGGCCAGGCATATGTCTGAAACATCTGCAGAACACGATCATCAAACTCCGGTGTCGGCTTCCCCTGTTCTTTGGCGAAGCGGTTGGCAAAGTGACGAATCAGCAGCGGAATGTCGTCCGTCCTTTCACGCAGGGGCGGAAGACATAGAGGAATTACGTTAATGCGATAGTATAGATCTTCTCGGAATTCACCTTTTTCAACCATCGTTTCCAGTCTTTTATTGGTTGCGGCCAGAATCCTCACATCCACTTTGCGCGGTTCGCGTGCCCCAACCATGAATACGACCTTGTCCTGTAAAACACGCAGCAGAACCGCTTGCATCGCCAAAGTCAGTTCGGCGATCTCATCCAGAAAAATACTGCCGCCCTCTGCGGCCTGGAAAAAGCCGGGGCGGGATTCATGGGCTCCCGTAAAAGCACCTTTTCTTGCGCCAAATAATTCACTTTCAAGCAGTCCGTCGGGAATTCCGCCGCAATTCACCGGAATGAACGGTGCTGAGGCACGGTCGCTGCTGTAATGAACCGCACGGGCGACCAGTTCCTTGCCAGTCCCGCTTTCTCCCAGGATCAATACGGTGGCAGAGCTTTGAGCCGCTTTCCCAATGTCCCTCCCCAATGCTTTCATCGGTGCCGATTCGCCTAAGATGCCCCGGGCTGCAGACGGAACGGTTCCGTTGCCGGAAGCCGCGCGGCGAAGCCGAAGCCGTTGGACTGACCGCTGTACCGCCTGCAGCAGTTCTTCATCGGTAAACGGCTTGGCAAGATACTCCTGAGCCCCGGTCTGCATGGCCGTTACCGCACCGGGAACCGATGCGTAACCGGTAATCATAATAACTTCCGTGTCGGCATGATTTTCCCGGATGTGCCGAATCAGGTCCATTCCGCTGATTTTCGGCATGCGCAGATCGGTAATGACCAGATCGACCTGTGCCGAATTTAATGTCCGAATGGCTTCTTCCACTCCGGATACCGTTTGCACCGAATATCCGGCAGAAGTCAGATTGCGCCGGACAACCTCCAGTGTATCCGGAGAATCATCCACGACTAATACATGCTCAGGCTTGTTCATGAGATTCTCCATGAGTGGGCGGACGGTGAATAGGCAGTTGAACAGTGACTGCAGTGCCGCAGTCCGGCGTGCTTTCAAGGGAAATAGTTCCCTCATGACCCGTTACAATGCCGTGTACAATCGACAGGCCGAGTCCCGAACCTTCATTCACATCTTTAGTCGTAAAAAACGGGTCGAAAAGGCGCGGGAGAAGCTCCGGAGCAATTCCGATTCCCTCATCTTTAACAAGCAGCCGGATCCACGTGCCGTTGCGCGAGGTTTCAATCTTCAACGAGCCGCCATTCGGCATGGCCTGGATTGCGTTTACAACCAGATTGGTCACGACTTGCCGAAGCTGCCGGTCATCCGCAATAATTTCCGGAATGTCGGGATCGAGCGCGTAGACGAGCTGAACTCCGGCCGCTGCGCAGCGAGCTCCCCAGATTGCCTCGCTGTCGCGGATCAGCCGGTTGAAATCGACCCGCTTATCGCAGGGGGGCGTTTGGCGGGCGAATACCATCAGATGGCGGATAATGTCGCGGGCATGCAGTGTTGCAGCCTCGATTTTTGAAATATCCGCTCGCGCCTGATCGGGCAGGTCCGGCGTTTTGGCGAGCAGCTGTGCAAATCCGAGGATTCCGCCTAGCGGTTCGTTGAGCTCATGCGCCACCCCGGCGGCCAGCCGACCGATTGTGGCGAGTCGATCCGCATGGCGCAGCTTTGCACGGAGACGCTCCTGTTCCGCCGCAGTTTCGCGACGGTCAACAATTAGTCCCACCTGGCGGGCGACTTCCCCCAGCAGCCTGTCTTCTTCTTCGAGAAAAGAGGGAACTGAATCCGGTGGCAGCGAGGGATATCCGACGGCAACTTCACCCCGGCATTCGCCGCGAACCATGATGGGTTCAATCCGACCCCTGTCGGGGGGCAGCATGGCTCCGCTGCAGAATTCTGCGCCGTCGAGCATCACTCGCGCTGACGCATTTTTCGACCGCTGCCAGGCAGCAGGAAGCGCTTCGGCAACCCCTTGCAGGATCTCAGGCAGTGACGCGGCAGGGCGACCTGAAATCTGCGCAATTTCGTAGAGGCAGCTGAGTTCTTTAACCCGCTCTCTGAGCTTGTGCGCGGCACTGCCGGATTTTTTTTGTGATGTCGTATTCATTGCAATGATGTTACTGAAGGTAGCACACATAAATGGCTTGTCTATAGGTTCCAGACCGGCCGTTATTTCCCAAGGCGCAATGCCGGAAAGCCTCGGACGGGCATGGAAGGATGAATCCCCTCCCGTGTCAAGCGCACATCTTCAACGGTGTAAAAGACCTTGTGATGGTATTTCCGGACTGAGTTTAAAATCTTCGTCAGCTTTCTGCGTCGAACCACGGTGAACAAAATCGCAATCCGTCCTGTTGATCCCTCTCCATCCACCTGTGTGACACCAAAACCTTGTTGGCGCAAGATCTGTGCGAATTCGTTAGGATCTTTGCCGGGGATCATGCGTACCAGCACAAAGCCCATGGCGATCCATCGCTCAATACAGATCCCTACATACGCACCCAGCGCATATCCTGCGGGATACGCGATAAAACAAATCCAGTTATCCAGGTTCGACATAATCTGGGACACAGCCAGCAGCCAGACTAAAACCTCGAAAAAACCGGTGAGTGGAGCCAGCAGCTGATGTCCGCGAGCAACAAAAATAACCCGCAATGTTCCCAAGCTGACATCCACCGTTCGTGCCAGCAGAATAAACAGCGGCAGAACCCACCACGATTCTTTTAGCGCCTCCATACAATGATCAATATGTAAGCCCCTTTGCCGCAGAAGGTGCGGCAAAGGAGACTCTTTTGTTAACGGGTAACCAGACGCCCGGCGACAATTCCTGCTTTCTCACGCTGAATGCGTTTTTTTTCCTTCAACGTCAATTTGGGCTTTTTACGAGTCTCTTTCTGTTTCTTCGGCATAGCATCCTCCTTTCAATGTACTAGATCGCTATCCATACTTGCCGTCGCTCATTGCAACAAGCATGCCAACGGGAGGGGGGCGAAGATTGCTGCGAACGGCAGGATGTCTTAAACTCTATTGAGCAGGTGGCCGCGAAACAGAATCATAAAAACAGTTCCTGAACCCGTGTATTGTGAACACGGACAATAGCCCTGAAATATCGGGAAAAATTACCCGCTGCGACGTATTTCCCCGCCGGGCTGTTGTCGGAAACGCAAGCTCTATAAGAATAAACATTGATGAGTGGGGCTCATCCTTTAGATCGTGCAGAAGCATGGACGTCAGCCCGTGGAGCGTTTCTTTAGAACAAAGTTGAATGCCCCATAGGCGATAAAGACATAACCAAACAGTTCCAGCCCTTCCTGCAAAGCGCCTTTAAAAACAGGGGGGCATGTGAAATGATTCCAAATCAGTGTTCCGCTGCCAAAAATACGACTGAATACCAAAACAACAATCAAACCGAATACAATATACGAAGAAAGTTTTGATTCTAAAAAATACAACATGGGTTTAAGTACTGTGTTTTTATGATGATTCATAACATAGGCAATGCAGGATATAGATAACAGGATCGCAGGCCAGACCCAGAAACCATGCCTGACATGATCAAAGGCCCAGTCCATCTCACGTACAAACATGCTGCCAAAGAAGCCTGCTGCTAAAACAAAAAATCCTTTTGAGTCATTATGTTTTCTGGAGCCGTACGCAAACAGGGAGATGGATAAAAACAGCAATGAGGCTTGAGTTAACTCAGTTAATGATCGTTCTGAAACGCCATCTTCAAATATAAGAAGGTCCAGTATGATGCATACAGGCGCTAAAAGTGTTAATAATGAAAGGAACAAAACTTGTCCAATGCCAGACAGGATTTTAATAACAATCGTGTCATAGATCTGATCTTGTTCCCGGAACTCTTCTTGAGAAGAGCTGTGGTCAAGTGGTGTTGAATTTTTAATCAAATTTATCTCCTGTAGTTCAATCTTATGGTGGCTGGACGCTGTCTTTCCGGAAAGAATAAGCAGACCTTTTTTATGCTGAATGCGTTTTGAGTTCAAAATCAATTGGTTTTTACGAGTGTCCTTCTTTTTATTCGACATAGTGTTCTTTCCCCAGTGTCATAAATGACTATTCATGATTGTTGCCTGTTATGCAGTAAGTATGCCAGCGAGGACTGACAAGGGTCTCTGCAAAAAGTTCTCAGGAGGAACCAGAAAAAGCTATGTTGAAGCAACAGAGCTTCGATGCGCCTGCTCCGCCGCCGCAGCATCACCCCGCGCGTGGGGTGGTGGCCGTACCGTTGAGTGGTTGGAGTCAGAGGGGACGGGGGAGCAGCTTTTTTTCTATTTAGCAGCATAATTCATCCCCATCCGCCGTTTGCTCCGTCGACTCCCTGGCACAAACTGTATCGCGGTCCCGATATGCCGTTGCCAAAAAAGCGGAAGACAATGAAAGCCTGTATCTGTATACCAACCGGATTCAAAACCGTTATAAAGGCCGCGATACCGGTCGAGATATCCGTCTGTATCAACCGATTAAAGCTTATTACTGGGCATACATTTCCTTTGTCGACTATCAGGTTGGAAAAATCTTCCAAGCATAGGAGGTATATCTGGTCGGCCTCGGACCGCAAAGAGCTGTTTTTGACCGCATTAAAGATTCGGAAGAAACCCGTAATCGGGCGTGCAACGTGGCTTATGACGAAGTGGTTCGTGAAGTACGCAGTCTGCTGCAGGGGCATATTCGGGCTATGCCGGGGTGCGAACAGGTTGTGGATGATGAGGGATGGATCGTCAAAGAGCCGGTCACACTGCCCGACGATCCCGATGCGGGCCTCATCGTGCAGGATCCGCCGTGTTTTCTGGATCGTCTGCAAATCCCCGGCTATTCTGAGGCATAAACTGTACCGCAGGCCGCGACCGGTTCCGGTATTGCTTTCTTTAAAAAGGAGCAGCGTCCTCGCTTATTTGGGGATCCTTCAGAAGAGTCTCTGGTGCCTGTCGAAGCTGTGCAGTTTTGCTGTCGCGTTATTTGCTCGGCCGGAAAATAATTTCAGCTGTGTTTTGGGAGAAGTCTCCGAAAAATCAATAAACCCATGCCGGACAAAGAAGCTAATGCGATTACACTTGGTTCAGGAATGACACCCATCGTGGTTAGACCCTCTGTATATGAACTGGTTAGGTAAACCTTATTTTCGTTCAGAAGAGTCGGGGATTCGAAATCTGTTACTTCAAGCATGTCGCTATCGTTGTTCATGCCGGCAGTATCAAAGTCGATCGCAAAGCTCTCAGATGTTTGAGGAGCAATTGCTCTGAGTGTGAGCGGGGCGTCCCATGCAGGCCAAAAGTCCAATGCATTGCTGTTGAGACCAGTATTACGGTAGTAGCTGTCGACGTCGATTAGAAGAAGGAGATCGTCCTGAACTTCTTTCGGCCCGTTGATATTAACTTCAAAGCTGAAGGATGGAGCCGGAATCACAGAGCTGCCGGTAACTACTTTCTGATGAGGAAGTGTATCTGATTGTTCGATAACAGCACTGAAAAGAGGTGCTGCGCAACACAGCACTGACATCATAAAAAAACGGTATGTAGCTCTTTTCAAACTCTGATAACTCCTAAATTGAGCAACCATGCTATCTTAATCGGGAAGAAGAAATCAATAGAAAGTAGCATGTATTTGTATTTAATTTTTTTCATCAACTGCTCTTGTAAAGACACCACGCTGCAAGGGTTTTTGCGTCCTGAATATCCCCCTGTTGAATCATTGCTTTGACTTGTTTTTCGGTGAGCAGAACCGTTTCGATTTCTTCATCGTGATCGAAGTCTGTTTCTCCGGGTTCATTGCCGACTTCGGCGTAGAAAATATCGATTCTCTCAGTGCAATACCCGACAGACGGATAGATGGAGCCGAGAGGATGAATGCTGAGAGCTGCATAGCCTGTTTCCTCTTTGAGTTCGCGAATGGCGGCGACTTCGGGATCTTCCCCGGGATCGCAGTTTCCGGCCATGACCTCAAAGCAGGTGCGTTCCATTGCTTTTCGAAACTGGCGAATGAAAATAAACTGTTTGTCCGGTCGGCGGGCGATCACTGCAACGGCTGGGCCATGGCGAACGATTTCCCGGGTGGAGGTTCGCCCGTCGGGAAGAGCAACTTTCAGCACATCAACTGACAGGATGCGGCCTTCAAAAACCGTGTTCGATTCGAGTGTTTTCTCGCGCATATTTTGTGCCCTTCGTGAAGCGTGTGTACTAAATGCAGACCCTAGCTGTTTTTTGTTTTTGTGTCATTTGTCAAATCGGTTCATGGCATTAAAATGCGCGTATGACACATAACCGTCAGCAATGGGAGGCTCTGGAAACCAATGATTTGGCTCCATATGCAGCGCACAGTGCAGAAAGCCTTGGCCGCAGGTTTATAGAGCCGCCGCATCCGGTGCGCCCCTGTTTTCAGCGCGATCGCGACCGCGTACTGCACAGTCGCTGTTTCCGCAGGCTGGAATATAAAACGCAGGTGTTTGTGAATGGAACTGCCGACCATTATCGAACCCGCCTGACCCACACAATCGAAATGGCTGCGGTGGGGCGTACTTTAGCCCGGGTATTTCGTGTGAATGAGGATCTGACGGAGACCATTTGTCTTGCCCATGATGTCGGACACAGTCCGTTTGGCCATCGGGGCGAGTATGTGCTGAATGATCTGATGAAGGAGCATGGCGGCTTCGATCACAACCTGCAAAGCCTGCGGGCGGTTGAAAAGCTGGAATATCAATACCCCGGATTTGCCGGTCTTAATTTGACATGGGAAGTGCGCGCCGGACTGCTCAAACACGAGGCGGCAGCGCCAGAGGCTCATCTGGATGGTTATCCGATCGGTCCGTTTCAATATTTAGAAGCCCAGATTGCCGATGTTGCCGATGATATGACCTATCATGCTCATGATGTTGACGACGGCCTTTCCGCCGGCCTGATTACGCTCGACCAGCTCCGGGAGCTTGCATTTTGGAAAATGGCAGCCGCTCGTGCTGAAGAGCAGTATGCAGCTTTAGATGAAGATCAGCACCGGAGGATTACGATCAGGAATCTGCTTGATCTGCAGGCCCAGGATGTTCTTTCAGAGGGTCGTGCGCGGCTTGAGGAGTATCGCCCGGAACGCATTGCGGATGTTATGAGGGCACCCCGGCGGATGATCTGTTTCAGCAGTGAAATGTCCGGTATGCTTCAGGAGTTTTCCGATTTCCTGTATCAGCAGCTCTATTATCACCCGGCCGTTGCCGATGCCAACAGTGAGGCTGTAGAGCTGATGCGAGGACTTTTCCTGCATTATGTTGAGCGTCCGGAGACCATGGGGGAGAAGGCGAAGGAACGTCTTGAAACCGAGGGGCTGATGCGGACGGTGTGCGATTATGTGGCCGGTTGTACGGACCGTTACGCGCTGGAAGAGTGCGAGAAACACTGTGTTTGCCTGAAATAACCTCAGCAGCTCTTATTGCTTCGCCCGCTTGACATCATTGAAATAAGCCACGATTCCATCAGCAATTCCCCGGGCCAGCTTGTCCTGCCCGTTTTGACTGAGCACAAAGCGCTCTTCTTTAGGGTTGGTGAGAAAGGCCATTTCAACCAGTGTTGCAGGGCAGGGCGCTTCGCGCAGCACCTGAAAACGGGCCCGTTTAACTCCCCGGTCGGTTTGCTGGGTCGACTTGATTAAATGCTGTTGAATGCGGGTTCCCAGCGCCTGATTCGCCACATCATATTTGTTTCCGGGATATCGGGTTGTCGGGGCGGAATCTTGGCCGTAACTGTGCGTGCTGTACTCGCCGGGCAGCGAAAGAACAAATGTCCCCGCTCCTTCTGCACTGCTGGTTCCGGAATCGGCGTGCAGGCTCACAAAGACATCTGCCCGGTAACGGGAGGCAATTTTGCAGCGTTCGGAAAGACTGACTTTTTTGTCGGTTTCCCGTGTGAGGTAAACGGTCAGTCCACGGGCCTGCAGCAGATTGCGCACGCGATTGGCAATATTTTTTGTCAGCAGTTTTTCATAGATTTTGCGTGGGCTTGTCGCTCCTTTGTCCGAGCCGCCGTGGCCGGGATCAAGCACGACAATGCGGTTTCCGGCCTGTTTTAAGAATGCGTAGGGACGAATCGCAGGCTCTACCGTTTTTGAAAAATCAGGTTCCTTCAGTGTCCATTGCCAGCCGATTTTCTGGACCGGGTTATTCAGCCAGAGAAGAGTGCCGTTGACCCAGCAGCGGCGGCTGTTGGTCTCGAACTCCATGGTGTGCCATTTGTTGCGGAGGCGGAGACGGTCCTTGGACGGCTGCGAGAACTGCATTCCGTAGTAGGAGACAATATTGTTCAAAGGAACGTAGGTGTTTCCTTTTGAGGTGATCGTGCGTACTGCAGACTGGCCGGTGGCAGCCCAAAGGAGAAGTGTTGCGAGAATCGGCAGGAGCGTATTTATCTTCGGTTTCATGGAATAACCTTCTTGTAAAATCAGCTGATCTGTATAGTTCTTTAACTATTATCACGGAAAAAATGACTGCGCGAGTCTTATATCATATAGGTCCAATACTGAAAAGGCGGGCAGGCTTCCTGGCTTTTTCAGCCCTGTTGGCTGGATGCGGCAGGCTCCCGGAGCCGGACACATTTTCTGTTATGACCTATAATGTGCATCAATACGCCCTGAGGGACCGGGATAAAGATGGACAGGCGGATGATCCCAAGTCGCCGGAAGAATGTGATGCCGTCATTCAGCTGATCGCCAACTGCCGCCCGGATGTCCTTGCGCTGCAGGAAATGGGAGACGAAATTACTTTTTTTAAGTTCAGAAAGGTTCTGACACGTGCCGGAGCCGGCTATCCGTATGCCGAACTCCTGCGTAATGATCGAAAAGTGGAATCCAATCTGGCATTGCTCAGTCGTTTTCCAATTGTTTCTGTGCAGAACTGGACCAATGAGTGGTACAGCATTGGTCCGGCGAAAATTCCGGTAGCCCGCGGTTTTATGGATGTTGATATTCAAGTGAACTCGTCATATCGCTTTCGCCTGATCAACGTCCATTTGAAATCCAAAGTCTACAGTCCGCTGGGACAGACCGAAATGCGCCGCAATGAAGCCCGGCTCCTGAATAAAGCCGTTCGTTCGATTCTCGATGAAAACCCAGACATCAATCTGCTGGTCGTCGGAGACATGAACGACAGCTATGCCTCGGCTCCCTTGCGCGAAGTAAGGGGCCGGCGCGGCGGTGAGCAGCTGATCGATCTGCGTCCGGTGGATGAGACGGGCAGTGCATGGACCTGTTTCCAGGCGACCACCGACCGTTACAGTCGCTTTGACTACCTTTTTGTCAACGGCGGAATGAAGTCGGAAGTCGTTCCGGGGCAAACCCGGGCGGTCCTGGATCCTCTGACGTGGAAGGCCTCTGACCATCGTCCCGTTATTGGCGTTTTTCATGCCCTGGAAAAATAAAAACGCTATGCATGACTTTTTCAGGGATGCGGCATCAGGCTGCACCGGGATCGCCATTAATTGGCTTTGGGGGGTAAAACGCGAGAGCCAAGCGCCTGCTCTGTGCAGCGCGAAGACCGGTATCTGCAGGCTTGGAGGATGCAGACACAATCAACAAAAAAACCGCCGTGCAAACTGCACGGCGGTTTTTTGCGGTTCTGTGAAGAACCGGTCGGCTTACATGATTTCGCCCATGGCTTTGTAGAAGGCCATGCGTTTTTTCGCGTCTTCTTCAGCTTCCGTCAGAAGTGCTTCCGCAGCTTCCGGGTTGGTTTTGAAGAGGGCGGTGTAGCGGCGCTCGGAACGGATGAACTCCTGGAAGTCTCCGGTCGGTTCGCGTGCTTCCCATGTGAAGCGTTTTTCCGCAGTCGGGTTGTAGCGGTAGAGCGGCCAGTAACCGCAGTCTACAGCGCGTTTGGCTTCGGTCTGCGTTTTCATCATGTCGATACCGTGAGCAATACACGGAGCGTAAGCCATGATGATGGACGGTCCCGGATAAGCGGCTGCTTCCATGAAGGCTTTCTGAGTCTGCATGCGGTTTGCGCCCATGGAGATGGATGCAACGTATACATTGCCGTAGCTCATGCACATGAAGCCGAGGTTTTTCTTCGTGTTCGGCATTCCGCCGTTGGCGAATTTGGCCACAGCACCGATCGGGGTGGCTTTGGAGGCCTGTCCGCCGGTGTTGGAGTACACTTCGGTGTCGAGCACGAGAATGTTGACGTTTTTGCCGGATGCGACCGCATGGTCGAGTCCGCTGAAGCCGATGTCGTAGGCCCAGCCGTCACCACCAATAATCCATACGGATTTGTCGACGAAGTAATCCTGCAGCTCGATGATCTTGGCAACGATTTCTTTTTTGTCGCCTTCCGCAGCTTCCAGTTCAGCCGGAAGCAGCAGCTTCACAGCGGTTTGGGCGGCAACGGCTTCATCGCTGATGCAGTTGGCTACGCAGATTTCGATCGCTTTTTTCAGCGCGGCTTCGAGATCGACGCCGCAACCTGCTTCGAGCAGTTTGTTGACGTAGATCTGCAGCTGTTCGCGGTTGCTGTCGACGGCGAGGCGCATACCCAGTCCGTATTCGGCGTTGTCTTCGAACAGGCTGTTGGCCCAGGTCGGTCCGCGTCCGTCTTTGCTGGTGCAGTACGGCACGGTCGGGAAGGTTCCGCCGTAGATGGAGGAGCAACCCGTGGCGTTGGCCACAACCATGTGCTCACCGCAGACCTGGGTCAGCAGTTTAACGTAGGGTGTTTCACCGCAACCTGCGCAGGCACCGGAGAACTCAAAGAGCGGTTTTTTGAACTGCATGCCTTTGAGGGTTGTTTCGGCAACACCATCGAGGACGTTATCCGGCAGAGCGTCGAAGAATTCGGCGTTTGTGCGTTCGCCGGCTTCGCGTTCGTGTTCGAGTGTGCTGAATTCCAGAGCCTTGGTTTTGGCCGGGCAGGTTTCCACGCAGACTCCGCAACCGGTACAGTCTTCGATGTAGACCTGAATTTTGTACTGCAGGTCTTTTTCGTTTTTAGTGTTCGACTTCAGGGTGTTGAAGGTTTCCGGTTTGTCGGTCAGGTCCGCCGGATCGATCTGCTTGGCGCGGACGACGGCGTGCGGACAGGACATGACACACTGGTTACACTGGATGCAGTTTTCGGAAATCCACTTCGGAACGCGCGGAGCAATCCCGCGTTTTTCGAGGCAGCTGGTGCCGGTCGGAAGGGTTCCGTCGACGGACATTTTTGAGACCGGGACATCGTCCCCTTTCTGCAGCATGCCGGGCAGGATGATGTTTTTGGTGAATTCATCAGCGTCTTCGGCGATCAGTGCGGCAGGAACATAAGACTCGGTGATGGTTTCCGGAACGGCGACTTCTTCGATGGCGTCCACCGAAGCGTCAATGGCTTTCCAGTTCATCTCAACGATGTCCATGCCCTTCTTCTCGAAGGCTTTTTTCGCAGCGTCTTTGATCAGCTGGATGGCTTCGTCGGCCGGAATAATGCCGGACAGTTTGAAGAAGGCAGTCTGCATGACGGTGTTAATACGTCCGCCAAGGCCGACGGCTTCCGCAATTTTCAGCGCGTCCATGTTGTAGAACTTGATCTTGCGGTCGATGATGATCTGCTGCTCTTCTTTGGTGAGGTGATTGAACACTTCGCTGGTCGGGATTTCCGAGTTCAGCAGGAAGGTTCCGCCTTCTTTCAGGGCGGAGAGCATGTCGTAGCGACCGATGTAGGCCGGGTTGTGGCAGGCTACGAAGTCGGCGTGGGAGATCAGGAACGGGTAGTTCACGGAGCTGTCGCCAAAACGCAGGTGGGAGACGGTTACGCCGCCAGACTTCTTGGAGTCATAGGAGAAGTAGGCTTGTGCGTTTTTGTCGGTGTTTCCACCAATGATTTTGATGGAGTTTTTGTTCGCACCGACGGTTCCGTCAGCACCCAGTCCCCAGAACATGCAGGACACAACGTCGGCCGGCATGATGTTGAGGGATTCGCCGATTTTGAGCGAAAGGTTTGTGACGTCGTCGTTGATGCCGACGGTGAAACCGTGGAAGGCTTCGCCGTCGAGGTGATCGAAGACGGCTTTGACCATGGCGGGTGTGAATTCTTTGGAGGAGAGGCCGTAGCGTCCGCCAATGATCTGGATGTCTTTGCCTTTCAGCGCGCCGACCACGTCGAGGTAGAGCGGCTCACCGATGGATCCCGGTTCTTTGGTGCGGTCGAGCACTGCGATTTTTTTGCAGCTGGCCGGAATGGCGTCGATGAAAGCTTCTACGCCGAACGGACGGTAGAGGCGAACTTTGATCAGACCCAGTTTCGCACCCTGTGCGTTGAGGTGGTTGACCGTTGCTTCAATCGTGTCGCAGCCTGACCCCATTGCGATGATTACTTTTTCAGCATCTTCGGCGCCGACATAGTCGAACAGTTTGTATTTGCGACCGATTTTTTCGCCGACGATGTCCATGTATTTCTGAACGAGAGCCGGAACAGCGTCGTAGTACTTGTTGCTGGTTTCGCGTCCCTGGAAGTAAACGTCCGGGTTTTGAGCAGCGACTTTAAGAATCGGAGCTTCCGGCTTCATGGCGCGGGCGCGGAAGGCTTCGATCATTTTCATGTCGACGAGTTCTTTCATGACGTCGTAGGAAACCTCTTCCACTTTCTGGATTTCGTGGGAGGTGCGGAATCCGTCGAAGAAGTTCAGGAAAGGAACGCGTGCTTCGAGTGTTGCGAGGTGAGATACAATGGCCAGGTCCATTGTTTCCTGAATGCTGTTTGCGGACATCAGGGCAAAACCGGTCTGGCGAACGCTCATGACGTCGGAGTGGTCGCCGAAGATCGACAGCGACTGTGCAGCCAGTGAACGGGCTGAAACGTGGAAGACGGTCGGGATCATTTCCCCGGCAATTTTGTACATGTTCGGGATCATCAGCAGGAGACCCTGCGAAGCAGTGAAGGTGGTCGTCATGGCACCGGCGGAGAGGGCTCCGTGGACGGCACCGGCAGCACCGGCCTCTGATTGCATTTCAACGATATCGACTTTCTTGCCGAACAGGTTGGTTTTTCCCTGGGATGCCCAGACATCAGATACTTCTCCCATCGGAGTGGAAGGGGTAATCGGATAAAGCGCCGCGACTTCGCTGAACGCATAGGCCACATGGGCGGCCGCTGTGTTACCATCAATGGTTACCATTTTTTTGCTCATACCTGCTATTCCTCCTAAGATTTGCAGTTTGTTCATTAAATCTGTCAAAACGGCTGTTGCCAGTCGTTGAGATTATTCGCTTTTTGCTGATTTTTCGTAAAAAATAGAGATTCCATCTCCCCCGATTTTACAAAATTTCTAGCAAAGCCGAGAGAGTTCCAGAAATTAGCCACTAAAAGAAGCCTTTTTTGGCAAAATCGGGCCCTGTTTTGGAATTTATACTGGGTATAAAAAACGGCTGATTCGGTAAAGGTGCCTCTTTAGAAAGGCCATATATGTGGAGCCAGTTTGATTGCTGTGATTCCCACTAATAAGGTGAGTGGAATGCCAATGTTTAAATAATCAGAAAAACGGTATCTTCCGGGGCCAAAAATCATCAGGTTGGTTTGGTAGCCGATCGGCGTTACAAAACTTGCGGACGCGCCGGCCGCTGCATTCAGCATGCTGGTGATCTGGAAGGCGACTGAAAGAATCATGCCGAGGAGAATCAGAGCCGCCAGCGGAGCCCGATGATGGTTTACGAGTATGGCATCCTGCAGTTCGCAGATCAGAAGGAAGTCGCGCGAGTCTTTTTGGCGAGGAATAAAGCCTGCGTGAGATTCCACGAGCAGGGTGTCTCCGGCTTGCAACCGAATATTACCGATTCGTCCCTCTACTCTCCGGCCATTGCGGGCCAGCGCCAGAATTGCGGCATTGTAGCGTTTGCGGAAATTGCAGTCTCGGATTTTAAATCCGATTTCCGGGCAGGTTGGTGAAACCACCGCTTCGACAATTCGGCGGTCGCTGAGCGGAACGGTCAGGGAAAAGCGGGTATCTTCTGAGATTCGAAGATTTTTAGAGTTTCGCAACTCGACAATGGATTCAACATCCCCTGCAAAAACCAGTCGATCCAGATCCTGCAGAATCATGGCCGGCTCAACCGGGGCAATCACCTGTTTTTCGCGAATGATTTCCACGAGATACCCGCCCGGCAGTTGCCGCAAACCGGCCGCCTGAACCGTTTGTCCTGAGATGTCGCTGCCGGACTGTACGATCATTTCGACCATATACTCTCTTGGGTTGGAAAAATCCTCTTTGGTTCGATCCCTTTAAGGGAGCAGTTTTTTGCTGAATAAAAGCAGGTAACCAATTCCTGCTATCGCACAGGGAAGGCCGATCCGCGTAATTTCGAACATGCCCAGGCTTTCTCCGGAGTGCGCAATATAAAGACTGTTCACAACCAGGTTCGTGCTGGTGCCGATCAGTGTTCACATGCCGCCGAGGATGGACGCATAGCTCAGTGGAATCAGAAACTGCGATGCGGATCGTCCGAGTCGGCGAACCCACTGCATCAAAACCGGGATAAACATGGCAACGACCGGAGTGTTGTTCAAAAAACCACTCAGAATGAAAACAGGAAACATCAACCTCGATTGGGCTCGTCGAAGGGTGGCGGGGTGCCCCATGACTCGGGTGTAAATCCATAGCAGTGCTCCTGTTTCCTGCAGTCCGGAGACAATAATGTAAAGCACTCCGACTGTGATGACGCCGGGGGAACTGAATCCGGCCAATGCGGCTTTTGTATCCAGAATGCCGCAGATCATCAGCAGGCCCGTCCCGCCCCAAAAGACAACATCGGTGCTGAGACGTGTAAGTACGGCGCTTAAAAAAATACCGCTCACGACAGCGAGGGTAAGCCAAGCGTCCCAGCCCAGCGACCCAACGGCGCTTGTATCCATGGTTTTGTTTCCTGTCGAGAGAATGGGCTACGCCAGATCTGCCAGTGTTTTGCCTTCCATTATGTTGGCCGTGTAATCGCGAATATCCTGCATGACATTCATCACGCCGGTTTCTTTCTCAAGCAGAGAACGACATGGGAAGTATTCACTGATTGCGCCGATTGGAGCCAAGGCGCCATCCATAAGACGCACAATCTCTGCCATGGAAATTTCGGCGGCTGGTCGGGCGAGCTGGTAGCCTCCCGCCACGCCGCGTCGCGCAGCAACCAGTCCCGACTTTTTCAATGTGCTGGTCAGCTGTTCCGCATATTTTTGTGACAGGTCGTATGTCGCGCAGATATCTTCCAGCCGCGCAAACTGGTCCGCTTCGGTTCGCGCTAGAAAAATCATGATCAACAGGGCGTATTCGCTTTTCGTGGTTAACTTCATTTTATTTCCTAGTCAAAAGGTAGGTTATTGGGGCCAAAACCGTCAACGCCTAATCTCGGAGAGATTATTGGTGTGCAGTGAAATTGGCTTCAGGTGCGGTTCTGCAGTTTTTTCCGAAGTTTGGAAACCGCAACCGCATCAATCAGCGCCGCGGGCAGAAACCGACGGGCGAATGCTCCGAAATGAGCCGGGGCAGTAACGCGGACGCGGATCGGCGGACGGGATTTTTCCAAACATTGGAAAACGGCTTCCGCGACCGCTTCCGGTGGTTTCATAAATCCTTCGGCGGTGCGGCCGGCGGTGCCGTTTTTTCGTGTTTCAATCGCTTCCTTATAAAAGGATAAGAAGGGGGAGGTCGGGTTCCCGGCAAATTCATCGGTTCGGTGAGCCAGATTTTTTGAAAATCTGCTGTCGATCGGACCGGGTTGAATGATGGAAACCGCAACGCCGGAATCGAACAGTTCGCGACGCAGGGCGTCTGATGCGGCTTCGACCGCGAATTTGGATGCCGAGTAAGCTCCGGCAAAGGGCAGGGACAATTCGCCCAGTACCGAGCTGACATTAACGATGCGGCCGTATCCCTGTTTGCGGAAAACTGGAACAAACCGGTTCGTCAGTTCCTGCATTCCGAACAGGTTGACTTCAAAGACCGCGCGCAGCATGTCGCGAGAACAGTCTTCCATTGCCGCAGTGATTCCGAATCCGGCATTGTTGACCAATGCCCCGAGTTGTCCGTTAAAGCGGTTCATCACTTCGGCGGACGCATCGGCAATCGATGCGCTGTCGGTCACGTCCAGCCGTACCGGGGCGAATTCATCACGGCGGAGCATGTCGAGGTCTTCCGGTTTGCGGGCGGTCGGCACTACCTGCCAGCCGCGGTTGCGCAGCAGTTTTGCTGTCGCCAGTCCGATGCCCGACGAACAGCCGGTGACCAGAACGGTTTTGGGATGTACTTTGGGAGTTTTCATTTCTTCAAGTTCCACAATCTAGCATTAGATTTTTCCAATGTCTGGAAAAAAGGATGAGTCCGGAAGGGTCGGCATATGAAAAGATGGTCTTTATGCATGGTGTGGATTCTGACCGGATTTTTGTTTGCGCCCGTTTGGAGGCTGTCGGGAGGGCGCCTGCCGCAACGGTTGAATCCCGGTCCACAGAAGTGTCTGGATGCTGTTCGGGCTGTTAAAAGTTCAGAAGAGGTCGCGGCTCTCTGTATTTTCATAACCCCGGATTTTTGAAGGAAAAATCCGGGGTTGTTGATTTTTCGCCGGAAAGTTTCCGGGATGTTGTTTAAAGCGGGATGTCATCCGTTATGTCCAGAACCTCAGGCTCATCAATACCGAACGATTCCTCTTCTTCAAGATTTCCTGCATTTTCATCCTCCCACGTGATGCTTTGTATCTGCAGGATGAAATAGTACATCAGATAATCTGTCGGCTGGAAATCATCCGGGGGCAAAGGAATAATATGACCGTCGGGACTTTCTTCGAAGTCACTGAACGGAGGAACGGCAACTGCCCGCCCGTTTTTTCCGATTGCCGGAGTCCAGGCATCCGGAACGGCAATCAGCCTGCCATCCTTGCCGTAGACGAACCGACCTTCAGGTGGAATGGCTACAGCTCGCCCATCAACCCCGATTTGGTAACTCCAGCTTCCTGGCACCGCAATGGTGCGGTGGTCGTATCCGGTCACTGTTATTCCGTATGGAGGAACCGCTACACCTCGATGGTCGCTTCCTACAACGAAACTCCATTTTTCCGGAATTGGAATGATTCGTCCGTCGGCCCCGGCCTCGCCCCGGCCTTTCGGTGGAATGGCCACCAGCCGTCCGTCGGCTCCTTTTTGTGTATACCATCCATCTGGTACGCGAATCATGCGCCCGTCAGGGCCGCGCTCTAATGAACATTGAGGACCATAACTGACGAGGTGTCCGTCAGGGCCTTTTTGGGTCTTCCAGGCCGCGTGGACTGTGATAACGGCGCTGAATGCGGCAACGATCAGCGCGCAAGTTATGAATAATCGAGCACGCATAACACCCTCCTTATCTTCAATCGACTATTTAGACTCGATTTTAGTAACTGACGTTCAGTTTTTAATGGGAGGTTTTTCAGTCAAAAGGGCGTGTCAGGCAGTGTGTTTGATCTTCTGTCGGCAGATTCTTAAAGGGTACAATTCTGTATTATGATATTCCGGAAGGTGCTATTTCCTGCCGGAGGTGACAAAAATTCCCAGTGCGCCCCATGCCTTGGGATCTTCTGCTGCTTTTTTGATTGTTCGCAGCTGAGGCAGGGCCAGCAGTTTCTGGACTTTATTAAGCATTTCGACGCGAAAAAGGACGGCGACCCCCAGGAAATAGCGGATACCGAGGTCTTCGGTTGTAATGGGATGAATTTGGGTCGAAATATTCTGATAGCTGGTTTCATTGAGCAGTCCGTAAAGCTGGCTTCCGATCAGGCGGTTGCCGCCTTTTTGTTTCTGCCCGGCGCCCGCTTTGCGAATAAATTTGATGAATGCGTCGCTTCCCGGCGAGAAACTGGTCCAGTTGTCGTCAATGTCCAGAATGCAGAGAATGCCGCCGGGTTTCAGGATTTTTCGAATATTGGAGAGCGCCAGCTCCGGCTTTTCCAGATGTTGGAAAACGAAGCGGGCGTAGACAAAGTCGAAGCTGTTTTCCGGCAGGTCGAGCTCGTAGAGGTTGCCAAGCGTGAATGAGACGTTTTTAACCCCTTCGGATTCTTTGGCCTGATGGGCTGTGGCGATCAGTTCTTCGTTGATGTCAATGCCGGTGACCTGCCCATCGTCGCCGACGATTTTGGCGAGTTCGCAGGCGGTGAAGCCCGGGCCGCACGCAAGGTCGAGCACATTCATGCCGGGTTTGAGCCCAGTCTGTTCCCAGATTTTCTGCTCATGTTTCAGCGCGATGGTCGCCTGCAGTTTGAGGCGTTCGAGCTCTTCGGCGTTCTTTTCAAAGCGGCCGAATTTGTAAGAGCCGGCGTCGGAGAGGTTTTGCGTATTCATTCGTTTGCTTGAGGAGGAGAGGTTATGTTCCCGGAGGGTCAGGGATGAGTTTGTCAGCTTGAGCACGCCAGTCTTTCATGATGGTCTGGCACTGGTCGGCGGCGACCTCAATGCGCTTGATGTTTGTCTGCGTTTCTTCATCGCTGTGGGTTTCTTTGATAAACTGGCTGTAGCTGCTGATTACAAACAGCATATTGTTCAGGCTGTGAACCATCTGGCGGGAGATCAGTTTCAGCTCAACGCCGGGATCGTTGTGTTTGTCAGGATCACTCATGTTGTTTCCTTCATTTAAGCAGCGGGAATGCAAGGGTGACGAGTGCTCCGGTGCCGCTGTTGTTGTTTGCCAGAATCAATGAGCCGCCGTGCGCTTCGACAATGTTTTTCGTAATGAACAGGCCGAGCCCCATGCCGCCGGACTGGCCTTTGGTGGTGTAGTACTTCGTTTGCATGTCCGCGAGCTTTTCAGAAGGAAAGCCGCCGCCGTTGTCTTCCACTTCCACCAGGGCGCGTGTACCATCAATTCGCCAGCTGATGTTGATGTTCCCGCCTTCTTCAGGGAGTGCTTCGAGAGCATTTCCGACAATATTCTGAATTGCGCGGAAGATCTGGACATCATCTCCTTCGACGAGGCAATGGTCCGGTCCGTCGTTCAGCAGAACATGGGCCTGTTTTTGTACGGCGAGGGTTTTTGCGTTTGCCGCGACTTCTGTAACGGGGTTTTTCAGTTCAATTTTCTGGATAGAAGAGGAGGCTCGCTGAGAACGCTCTCTCCACAACGTCAGCATATCCTGGCAGCGTGAGACGCTTTTTTCGATTTGTTCGAGATAATTGACGTTGATTTCTTTTTGCTGGTTTTTTTTGTCCCTGATGTCCTGGATTAAAATCTGGACATAGCCGTTGATGACGCTGAGCGGATTGTTCAGATCGTGAACGAATTCAGAGGATTTCTCTCCAAGCTGAGCCAGTTTTTCCTTGGCGTTGAGCTGGTTCTGCAGTTCTGCTGTAAGGCTTTCGAGGTGGTCGGCTGCGGCAATCTGTTTCCGATTGAGTTTGGTGCGTTGAACATAGCGTGCGACAACGTCCCGGATTTCTTTGGTATTGAAAGGTTTCTGAAGGTAGTCGGTTGCTCCGTGCCGGATGGCCTCCTGAGCGGTTTCCAGTGAGCCGAATCCGGTGAGCATGATGATGGAGACCTGCCGGTCAATGACGCGGATTTCTTTAAGACCTTCAATGCCGCTTTTTCCGGGCATTTTAATGTCGGTGATAATGCAGTCTGGAGACTGTTGTTTCAGTGCCTCAACACCTTTGTCAACCGAGTCGGCACATACAACATTGTACGTGTCTTTGAAGAGAAAGCGCAGGCTTTCTCTCGGCCCGAGTTCGTCATCGATTACAAGCAGGTGGTCTTTTGCCATAGCAGTTCCTCAGAATTTATAGCCGCAGGAAAGGCTGATCAGATGAACATTATAATCGTAGTCTCCATCGGGGCTGTTAACGGATCCGGAAACGGCTCGTCCTCCAAACAATCCAACCGCATACCCAATGTCGAACAGATATTTTTCATTTTCATAGCCAAGCCCAAGAGAAAGAACTCCTTGGTTTTCATCCGGACCGAGAGTTCCGTAGGTTTTGTTGGGAGTTGGATTTTTGAGATACATAAACCCTGATCGGGCAGTCCAGTGCTCGGAAAAATCCCATTCGCCGCCGATTCCGATTGTCCAGGTATCTTTTAGCTTTTGCTGAGCTACCACAGCGACTGGAAGAGCTGAATCATTAATGGTTAAGTTTTGATATTGGGAGAATTCGAGCCACTCGGCGTTTATTTCAGTGCGAAGGGTATCGGTAAGTTCGAGTCCGTAAGCCAGCCCAACGATGGTCGGATACTCGATTTTTGCATTCACATCGCTTTTCAACAGGGTGTTCCCGCCGTATGAGTATTCATTATCGCCCTCATATTTAATGGTAAAGGGAGACCGGTAGGTTGCGGCCAGTCGCTGGCGATCAGTCATCTTCCATGTGAGGGCGCAATTCCAGCCAAGTGCGGTGCCGTCGGCTGTGAGTTTTGAGTGGGTTCCGGCGGGTAAACCTGCAAAACCGTATAGAAACTGTTTTTGTTCAACTTCGCCATAATAAATATCAGGGCCTATACCAAAGGAGATAGAGTCGGTTAAGCGTATGGCGAAATTAGGAGTAAAATCAGCAACCATCATGCTGCCTTCATAAGGATAGCCATTGAGAGCGAACGGGCTAGAGCTGCCCCATTGGACGGAGCGCCCAAAAGCGATGTAGGAGGAGAACCCAAAGGCATATTTTCCGTCTTTGATCGGGGTCGCAATGGAAAGCCCGGGAATGGCGAACCATGGATTCTCGGTGCGGTCACTGCCAATGGTATTTTGAAATTCCGTTTCTCCATAACCAATGGTTGTGTTGATTTGCAGCATTGGTTCTTCCAGATCAACCAGGTTGGCCGAGTTGTGGATCGTTGCATTGGCGTCATCGGCGAAAGCCCGATGCCCCCCAAAAGCCCCGATTGCAGCAGCTCCTTCCGGAGGGTTTCTATATCCGTCAGCAAAAATACAGGTCTGTGCGAAAATGGACAGAAGAATACTGGAGGTGAGTATCCGGTTGGGATGGAGCATTTTATATCCTTACTTTGTTCTTAAATTTTAGTCGTTTCTTTTATTATTGAAATTCAACATGCAAACAGTCTCAGAGGGTAACTTCTGAAGACAAATATCACAAATAAAAAATGGGTGGTCTGTACATCATGTGGTGCTTTGTTCGGGGTCCTCTACCATCGGTTGGACAGGAAGGGGTGAACAATTTTGTACACTATTGCGTTGATGAGTTAGTAAATTTTGTACAGACTTCAGCGTTTATAAAGGGAAATACCGTATTATGATTTCTTCATCTTCAAATAGAGTGGTTGTTACAGGCATGGGAATTGTCTCTCCTTGTGGTATAGGGCTTGATGCCTATTGGGATGCTCTGATCAACTGCAAGAGCGGTATTGGGCCGATTACTTTATTCGATACGAGTGATTATCCTCTAAAAATCGCTGGAGAAATCAAGGATTTCGATTTGCGAGATCATTTTGAAAGGGATTGTAAACCAAACCGGTTGGGCAGACAGACTCAGTTAGGTTTAGTTGCATGTAAGATGGCCGTTGAGCATGCCGGTTTGGATGGTAATTTCCGAGGAGATGCACCATTACGATTGGTGGTCGGAGTTTGCAGTGCGGCTGCCGATATTATCGAAAAAGCCAAAGAAATTATCATGACAAAAGGAGCAGATCGTGTTCGCCCTTATATGGTAGGGGCATGCCAGCCCCATGCGATTAGTGCAGCGTTAGTAAGTCTGCTTAATACTCAGGTTTCAGTAACAACTTTGTCGTCAGCCTGTCCATCAGGATTAGATGCCATGTCTACGGCCTTTAAAATGATCTCTCGAGGAGAGTCTGATATTGTGATTGTTGGCGCTACAGACTCTCCATTGAGTAATACAGGTGTCGCGGGATTTGCTGCGGCTGGAATACCTTCTTGTTCGACAGATTTTCCTCCTGAAGAAATCAGTCGCCCTTTTGATGAGAAGCGAAGTGGGGTTGTGATTTCTGAAGGAGCAGGTTTTGTTGTTCTTGAACGATTTGATTCTGCTTTGGCACGTGGAGCAAAACCTCTAATGGAAATTCTTGGTGGTGCTACAGTCACGGATACTCCCGAAGCAACAGAAGGGATGGAAGGTCTTTATCACTCGATGGATATGGCTCTGAAAAATTCCGGCCTCTGTCCTGGTGAAGTGGATTATATTTGTGCAAATGCTTGTAGTGATCAATTTGGTGATATTGCGGAAGTTCAGCGGATAAAAAAGCTTTTTGGCGAATATGCATATCAACTGCCGGTTAGTTCGATTCGAGGTGTAACCGGACATCCCTTAGCTGCAGCAGGAATGTTTCAGGTCATTGCGTGTGCATTGATGATGAAACATCAGAAAGTTATACCTACCGCTAATCTTCATTTCTCAGATCCTGAATGTGATCTAGATCATGTACCTCTTTTTGCGCGGAATATTAGTATATCTACTGCGATTGCCAATGGTCATGGAATGGGTGGAGAAAACAGTTCCATAGTGATGAAGAGTGTAGAGTGAACCTTTTTCAGATAATTATATTCATTGGATTGATCGGGAATACTGTACTCGGTCTCTTTGTTTTGTTATCCAACCCAAAGCGTGCCGCAAATATTGGGTTCTTTTCATTAACTCTATCCATGATGTTATGGTTAGGGTCGATGTTCTTTTGCTCTTATCAGCATTCTCCAAGGATGCTGCTTTTTTGGATTCGGCAAACATCAATGTTCGCAGGGTTAATTCCTTTGGGAGTCAGTATATTAAAATTAACGATTGTTCATGATTCTTTAAGTCTGAGGCGTGGTTTTTATGAATTGCGATATTGGTTGTTGGTATCCTTTTCAATAATCATTTTATGTCATTCTTCTGTATTCGTCCTCTCAGCTAGCAATCCTACAGCAAGCGAGTTGGTTCCTCCCACTGAGTATGGATGGGGATTTATCGTTTATATGGCATTTTTTATAGGTGCCATTATTAATTTTATTTTTTCTTTTTGGAGGATTGCCAAAGGGCGGGGCGGGGCTCAGAAGACGGAAATTCAGTTTCTACAACTGGGGTGTGTCGCCAGTTTCATAATTGGTGTCTTTCTTATAGCTTTTGCAGAGATTTTAGGCGACCAAGAACTTAGTTTGTTTGTTCCCCTTTCTGTTCTGGCTTTAGATGGATTTGTTGCTTACGGGATTGCTACGCGCCGTATTCTTGCCGCGCCTGAAGTTTTACAGCGAGTGGTATCCTATCTTCTGATGTGCCTGTATTTGTCTGTCTTGTATATTTGCGCAGAATGGGTGGGTAGCCATATATTTCGTTGGTTTGTAATTGATACGACTTATTTTTCAGGTTTGTTGGCAGCCTTGGTTGTCGCGTTTTCTGTGGTTCCTGCACAACGTTGGATGCAACGGTTTTCTTACCATTTATTCTCCTCTTCACATCAATTTGATGTTGATCAGGTATTGGAAGAAGCGGGGCATGTTTTTCAGGAAGTTTCTACCGATGAAACTCTGATGGCGTTGTTTTCCGGATTTATTATTCGGGCTTTTCAGACAACTCGGGTGGTTTTGCTTAAAGTTGGAGCAGATGGAGTATTTCGGCACCATTACGCTTTTCCAGAATGGGGCGAGAAAACAGACTTATCTCTCAGTTCTCAAAGCAGCCTTGTGGAGTTGGTGCGTCGTGACGCAGAACCTTTTACGGAGGATACTCTGGAGCGGATGCGTCCTTCGATTCTGGTGAATGGTGCTCGCAGGGACATGAGGGCGCTTGGCGCTTCCGTCGCGGTTGGCAGTTTTACTCATAAAAAACTGCAAATGGTTGTTCTATTGTACCCTAAAACAAGCAGGGCTATTTATGACCTCCGTGAGCAAAAGGCGTTGCAGCTGGTTTGCAACCAGCTTGCTGTGGCTTTAGAAAATGCTAACCTTTATACAGCTGTCCAGAATGGGAAGATTTACAACGAAATTCTGCTCGATTCTCTGACCAGCGGGATTGTCGCGGTGGATGATGCTCGTCAGGTAACCGTTTTTAATCAACGGGCTCAGACAATCACTCATCTGCCTGTTG